>CANQCB010000001.1 GCA_947589145.1 uncultured Clostridia bacterium
AGCGGCAAAGAACTCGGCGTAGACGATACCGTTATCGAAGGGGCGGAAGTGGACGGGCTCTTACAACTTCCCGTCGATACTCCGCTCGGCACGAATATATTGGACGTTCTCGGTAAAAACGAGTACGTGCTGGACGTCTCCGTTACCGCAAACAGACCCGACTGCCAGTCAATAGTCGGACTTGCAAGGGAAGTAGCCGCTTCTATGGGCGTGAAGTTTACTCCGCCCGTAAATAAATATAAGACAATCGAATATAGCGGAGAATATGTGCCCACGGTAAAGATCACTTCGGATATTTGTTCGAGGTATACGGGCAGACTTATCAAAGATGTGAAAATCAAGCAAAGTCCGAAATGGATGCGCGATCGACTCAGACTTGTAGGCGTACGCCCGATAAACAATATTGTCGATATTACAAACTACGTTTTATTCGAGATAGGGCAGCCGCTTCACTCGTTCGATTTGAGATTTATAGACAAGGGAATTATTGTCAGAACGGCAAATAAGGACGAGAAAATCACCGCCCTCGACGGTAAAGAATATGTTTTATCCGACGATATGCTTGTAATAGCCGACGAACAGAAACCCATTGCAATAGCCGGCGTAATGGGCGGAGAATATTCGGGAATTATGGATGACACCGCAACGGTGTTCCTTGAAGCCGCAAGATTCGAAAGGCGCAGCATTCGCGTAACCTCGAGAAAACTCGGGCTCAGATCCGATTCCTCGGCAAGGTATGAAAAAGGCGTGGATTATCAAAGCGTCGACGAAGGTCGCGAACGCGCGCTCGCTCTTATTTATCAACTCAAAGCAGGCAAGATCGTGAACGTTCGCTCCGACGACGGAATACCTCGTCCGAAAGAAAAAGTAATCAATACTACCGCCGAGCAAATATGTTCTATTATCGGCATAGATATAGAAAAGTCGGATATAGAAAAAATATTGACCTCTCTCGATTTCAAAATAGCAAAAACCAAAGGGGACGATATAGTTTGCACCGTACCGCTTTTCAGAGAAGACATAGAAGACTTCGCAGACCTGTCCGAAGAAGTCATACGTTACTACGGCTACGATAATCTTAAACCCACTTTCTTAAAAACCGCGTCTTGCACGTCGGGCGGACAGTCGTCGGACGACAAGCGTATGGATAACGTTAAAAATATCTTATGCGGCAAAGGAGCATTTGAGATAATGACTTATTCGTTTATAAACGAAAAAGCGTCGGATATGCTCAAACTTAACTCAAATGACGCGCGCAGAAAGGTGATTAAGTTGAAAAATCCGTTAAATGAGGACACTGCCGTAATGCGCACGCAACTCGCACACAGTATGCTTACGACCATAGCTCTCAACCAATCGCGGGGAAACGATAACTTCCGTCTGTTTGAACTCGGCAGAATTTATATCCCCGAAGGTGATGATCTGCCCAAAGAAAAGTTCGTTCTTTCTATCGGACTTTGCGGAAAGGCGGAAGATTTCTATACGGCGAAAGATATTGCCGAAGCCGTAATCGGATATTTCACAGACTCTTACGATATTGACTATGGCAAAGAGCCGTATCTTCATCCCGGCATAAGCGCATGCGTCAGCCTCGGAGACAAATTTATCGGCTCGTTCGGCGAAGTACACCCGACAGTGTGCGAGAATTACGGAATAAACGGCAAATGTTATATAGGCGAACTCGATATAACCGAACTTCTTGCGCTCGATAAACGAGAAATTAAGTATAAGACAATTTCGAAATATCCCTGCGTAAACAGAGACCTCGCAATGGTAGTCGCAGACAAGTGCAAAGTGGGTGACATCATAAAGGCGATCAAAGAAGCCTGCGGCGAAAACCTCGAAGAAGTCGCACTCTTCGACGTGTATAAAGGCGAACAAATCGAGAGCGGTAAAAAGAGTCTTGCGTTCTCTCTTAAATTCCGCTCCGTCGAAAAGACGCTCGGCGACTCCGATATACAATACATGATGCTCGAAACGATAAACAAACTCAAATCGGATTTCGAGGCGGAACTCAGATAATGGAAATTCTTGCTCCGGCAGGTAATATGAACGCGCTCAAAGCCGCAGTTGCTTGCGGCGCGGACGCGGTTTATCTCGGAACAACGGATTTCAGCGCACGCAGCAAGGCGAATTTTTCCGACGAAGAACTTCGCCTTGCCGTTTTATATTGTCATGATCGAGGCGTGCGCGTTTACGTGGCATTTAATACAATAATTAAGGACAAAGAAATTCCGATAGTCATAGAGAGCGCAAGAAAGGCGATTGAGATCGGCGCGGACGCCTTTTTGATACAGGACCTCGGGCTATATACCGAACTTAATAAAACGTTCCCGAACGCGGTATATTTTGCCAGCACGCAAATGGGCATTCATAACGTTTATGGCGCAAAATTTGCGGAAAAAATGGGTTTTGACAGGGTTGTTCTATCTCGCGAGGTACTTTCCGAAGACATAAAAAAAATAAAGGAAAACACAAATCTCGAAATCGAATTATTTGCGCACGGCGCACATTGCGTCTCATTCTCCGGGAATTGCTATTTTTCCGCAATGGTATCCGGTTACAGCGGAAACAGAGGAAAGTGCCTGCAACTTTGCAGGAAGAAATATACGCTGACGGGTGGCGGCAGAAATAAAACGGGCTATATGCTTTCAGCCAAAGATATATGTATGCTCGGAAATATTGAAAAATTGAAAACTCTCGGCGTAGATTCGCTTAAAATAGAGGGCAGACTTCGCAGTGCGGAATATGCCGCGACCACGTCCGAAGTGTATAAGAGGGCAGTATCCTGCAAAATCAAAGACAGCGATATTATATCGCTTAAAACCGTATTCAATCGCGGAGACTTCTCGGAAGCATATATAAACGATGACAAAGCGGAAATAATATACGATAAACAGCAAAATCACATAGGAATAAAGGTTGCTAAAATATCCGCAACGCGAGGGAATAAACTTGTTCTGCGCGAAAAGTTCAATCGACATGTCGGCGACGGATATAAGATACTTCGAGGCGGCACGGAAGTGGGGAGTGCGCATGACGAAAAAGACGGCATAGTATTCGAAGGTAAAGTCTGCGCGGGCGATGAGTTGCGTCTGACCAAAAGCGGCGAAATATCGAACTACGTCAAAAATCGAATTAAAGCCAATAAACAAGTAAAAGCACAAAATTTCACTAAAATTCCACGAAAAAACCATTGTACTATGCCTGACATAGTATGCAATAAACTGATATTGCCGGATAGATGCAGGATCTTTACGGTGAGTGACGATACTTCGGAAACTCTGATCGATAATGCAGATATGGTTATTTATTCGCCCTCGGAGTATTCTCTCGAAGCGGTAAATCGTTTTATAAATAAATGCAAAAAGCCCGTTATTCTCGATCTTCCTATCGAAGCGCGGGGAAATGACGTAGCCATACTCGAGGCTATTGTCAAAGAAAATATTTTCTGCGGATATGTCGCAAACAATGTTTATGCGCTCGAACTTTGCAAAAATTATCCCGTCATACTCGGACCGGAAATGAATTCGGTTTCTTCTCGATTATTCCCCAAAATTTCTTCGTATGAGGCCGCCTATTCGGGCACAGGTGACGTCTTGCTCGTTTTCGGAAGAGTTCCGCTTATGAACTTTACGCACTGTCCCAAAAAGCAGCTTGGCTTTAATTGTTCAGACTGTTCGAAATGCACGTCCATTGAATTGACGGACGAAATTAAAAACGAGTTTACAATCAGACGGCAAAAAATTCATTATTGTTATTTTCAATTACTTAATTCTAAAATACAAAATTTATTACCGAAAATCGATTGGAAAAAGCAAAGAAGATTATTGTACGACCTCAGAGATATCGACGAGGAATATTCCGCGCGCGTGATCTCCGGCGATTTTGCATTTGACGAGAGAATAAACACTTACGGCAGATTCGGAAAAGGAGTGAAGTAAAATGAACGATCCGATAAAGACTCTCGAATTGGATAAAATTCTTACTCTTGCGTCCGGCTATGCGTCATCATCGCGCGCTAAGAGCAGAATAACCGCGCTTTTACCGACCCAAAATTATGACGAGATTTTGTCTCGTCTCGATTTTACCCGTCAAGCCGAGTTGCTTATATCCAAATACCGTTACGGCGGCGTAGAACCGTTCGACGATATCGACGAAACGCTGGAAAAAGCTCGCATAGGGGCGACTCTCACGATGGACGAACTTTTATCCGTCGCAACGGTACTTCGCAGCTCACGCCTTGCTAAAAGCTCGCTCGATTCCTTTTACGATGACGTCGATAAAATAAAGGATATCGCGTTCCGAATATTCGCGGATAAGACGCTCGAGGACGATATCAAGCGCAATATTTTGTCCGAAACGGAGATGAGCGATACGGCAAGCGACGCACTTGCCGATATACGAAAAAACTTGAAAAGGGCAAAAGCGAAGCTCGTGGACAGGTTAGCGTCCTTCACTCAAAATAACGAATATTCAAAATATTTACAAGATAATTTCTATACGCTTCGCGCAGGAAGATATGTATTGCCCGTAAAAAGCGAGTGCAGGCATAATGTGCCCGGACTTTTGCACGATCAATCGGCAAGCGGTTCGACAGTTTATATCGAGCCCTTTGACATCGTCTCTTCCAACAACGAAATCGTCCGCCTCGAAGGCGACGAACGCAGAGAAATCGAGCGCATTTTACAGGCATATTCGGCAAGAGTACTTGCGCAAATAGACAATCTATATGACGCGCAGGAGCGGCTCACTCTTCTTGACACGTATTTTGCTCTTGCGGGATATTCTTTTTCTATAGACGGTATTATGCCAAAAATAAATTTTGCGCAAACAGTGGATCTGAAAAAGGCAAGACATCCGCTTATAGACAAAAAATCAGTCGTGCCGATCGATATTTCGGTAGGAATGAACGGCTCGCGCATATTGCTTATATCGGGTCCGAACACGGGAGGAAAAACTGTTTCGCTCAAAACGGTAGGATTATTGTCGCTTATGCTCTCCGTCGGACTGCTTATTCCTTGTGAACGGGGAAGCGAAATGGCGGTATTCGATAATATATTTTGCGATATCGGCGACGATCAGGATATAAGCCGAAATCTCTCCACGTTTTCCTCGCACATCAAAAATCTCAAAGATATAACGGAGTCGTTCACCAACGAAAGCCTTATCCTTTTGGATGAAATCGGAAGTTGCACCGCGCCGGAAGAGGGCGCGGCAATAGCGATCGGCGTTTTGGATTATATTTCCGCAACGGGAGCAATGTCCGTTGTTACTACCCATTATCCGCAGCTCAAAGAATACGCCATGACTTCGGATAAAATAACGAACGCGGGAATGCAATTCGACGCCCAAACGCTCAGACCTACTTATAAACTGATCGTGGGCTATCCGGGATCGAGCAACGCAATCGAGACCGCCGCCGCGCTCGGACTTGCAGACGGTATTATTAACGTGGCGAAACAGCGGCTGAATTACAATGCCGAGGACAATTACGAATCTGTCTTGAAAAAAGCGTTCGCCATTAAATCCGAAGCCGAAGAAGAGTTAAAACGCGCGTCGGAAGCGAAGGCGGAAGCGGAAAGAAAACTCGAAAAAATATCCGCGGACGAGCAAAAAGTCGGCGACGCGCTCGCCCGTATAAATTCCAACGCAAAAGCGGAAACAAAAAAGATAGTCAATAAAGCTGCGGAAAAAGCAAGCGAAATCATAGAAGAAATCCAACGCGAACTTCGCGAAGCCGACGAACAAGCCTTGCTCAAAGCTAAAAGAGATTTAAAACGTATCGAGGCGCTGGCATACGACAGCGGGGAAGAAATGCACAGCGTGCTTTCGGAAGAAATATCTCCATCCGAAATTAAAGTCGGAGTGCAAGTCGTAATAAAATCTTTCGGCTTGGAAGGGAAAATATCCAAGTTGCGCGAGGATAAAAAAGAAGCGGAAGTCGACTGTAACGGAAAAATATTGAAAGTCACATACGCGGATCTTGCAAAACCTATGTCGACGCAAAGAAAAGAGCAACGCAGGGAATACAAGCCCGCGAAAGCGGCGCAACCCGTCATTCTTACAAGAGAAGTTAATGTGATCGGACAGACCGTCGCGGACGCTATCGACATACTCGATCCTATCATAAACGACCCGAACCGAATCGGTCTGAAAGAACTCAGAATAATTCACGGCAAAGGAACCGGCGCCTTGGGAAAAGGAATACAAACATACTTATCTGCTTGTCGGTCGGTAAAGTCATTCCGATACGGGAGATACGGCGAAGGCGATAACGGAGTAACGATTGTCGAATTTGCGGATTAAGGGCGAATTTTAATAAAAATATAATTTTTTAATAAAAATTGAAATTATTTGTCAAAAATACTTGACAGATAATTTTTTTAGTGTTATTATTCTTTAACGAATTAAACATTATTTATGTTTAATTTTAACAATTTATTAAAAAAGGAGAGGTACGAAAATGAACGCACTTAAAGAGAAAGCAATGAGAAACGAACTGAGTAAATATTTACTCGGAATGGGAATTTATCCGAATATTATCGGATTTGCCAACCTGATCAATTCGGTTATATTGATCGTTGACAGCGAAATTCCTTACGAAAACATCGGCAAGGTATTCGAAATTGCAGGGAAGAAAACGAATAAATCGGGCTCTGCGGTAGAAAGATCCATCAGAACGCTTATTCTGCGTTGTGAGGCTGCGAAAACTTTTGCAAAGCTCAACGAATATTTCGGATATACCGTATACCACGAGAACTATCCGATAAGCGCAAGCGAACTCGTCTATCTTTTAGCGACAAAATTGAGCTTATCCGATTTATGACGCCACGCGCATAGCATATTTATTCCCCGGACAATAGCCGCATTGCAAAAGCTGTGCGGCTATTCCTCTTTGATTTCAAATACATTTAGGCAGCGCGCTGCAAAACAAACGACTTGTAACATAAATCTCAAAAAACGCTATAATCTATATTGTGTTATTTGCGCTTATTTTCATAATTGTTTTTATTCGTCAATACGTCGTCAGACATAAATTTCTACGATAATCGCAAATTTTGCTTGACAAAGAGTTTTTTTTGCGTTAATATACAGAAAATTTGATTTTCCGATGCTGCGGACAAGTAGTATAGGGGTAACGGTGCGAAAAAGAGAGCGGTCTCTTGGCTGAGAGGATTGCGCGCGCCGCCGAAGCGAAACCACCGAAGCGGAAAGCCACGGAGAGTATCTCCGAAAACAAGGCTGCATTTATGCGGCGAATTAAGGTGGAACCACGGTCTGATCAATCGTCCTTAGCATTGTTTGCTTCGGACTTTTTTATTTTGTAAACTCGGAGGAAAAATGAAAGTTACATTAAAAGACGGATCTCAGATTACAGTCGAAAAGGGCGCAAGAATAATCGACGTTGCCGCACAAATAAGCGAAGGCTTGGCAAGAGTTGCGCTGATAGCACGGTTAAACGGGACGCTCGTCGATCTTACGCGCGAGATTACCGAAGACAGTACTCTCGAAATTTTGACGTTCAAAGACGAGGAAGGCAGAAACGCATACAGACATACCTGCGCCCACGTACTTGCGCAAGCGGTTAAAAACCTTTACCCGGAAGCAAAACTCGCCATCGGACCCGCAATAAAGACAGGCTTTTATTATGACTTCGACCTGCCTTCTTCGATAACCATGGACGATATTCCGCGTATAGAAAAGGAAATGGAGTCCATTATTAAGGCAGATTTCCCGATAGAACGCTCGGTCGTGACGCGCAAGCAGGCTGTTACCAAAATGCGCGGCTTTGGAGAAATTTACAAATTGCAACTCATAGAGGATCTTCCCAGAGGTGCGGAGATTACTCTCTATTCGCAGGGAAATTACGTCGATCTTTGCGCGGGACCGCACCTCATGAGCACGGGTAAAATCAAGTGTTTCAAACTTACCCAAATTACCGGCGCATATTGGAAGGGCAACGAGCAAAATAAAATGCTCACACGAATTTACGGCACGGCATTTGAAAAGAAGTCGGAAATGACGGAATATCTTCAAGCCGTCGAGGACGCGAAAAAGCGGGATCACAACAAAATCGGCCGTGAACTCGAAATTTTCATGACCGACGAACTCGTAGGTCAGGGCTTACCGCTTTTCATGCCAAAAGGCGCAAAGCTCTTGCAAATTCTCCAACGTTTCGTAGAGGACGAGGAAGAGCGCAGGGGATATATGTTCACAAAAACGCCGCTTATGGCGAAGAGCGACCTCTACAAAGTTTCCGGACACTGGGAGCACTATAAGGACGGAATGTTCGTACTCGGAGACGAGGCAATGGACGACGAAGTTTATGCGCTTCGTCCGATGACCTGTCCGTTTCAATATCTGATCTATAAGAACGGTATCAAGAGTTATCGCGACCTTCCTTGCCGTTACAGCGAAACTTCCACACTTTTCCGAAACGAAGCGAGCGGAGAAATGCACGGTCTTACGCGTGTACGCCAATTTACGCTTTCCGACGCGCATATCGTCTGCACGCCCGAACAGGTAGAGGACGAATTCAAACGAATTCTCGACCTGATTCTGTATATCGAGGACTGTCTCGGCATACGCAACGAGATATCTTACAGATTCTCGAAGTGGGATCCGAAGAAAAAATCGAAGTATATAAACAATCCCAAAGGGTGGAACGACACGCAGGCGCTCATGAAAAAGATACTCGACGATATCGGGCTCGATTATGTCGAAGCGGACGGCGAAGCGGCTTTCTACGGCCCGAAACTCGACTTGCAGGCTTCGAACGTTTGGGGCAAAGAGGATACGATAATAACTATTCAGATCGATTTCGGACTTGCCGAGCGTTTCGACATGACGTATATCGACGAAAACGGCGCAAAACAGCGTCCCATGATAATTCATCGCTCGTCTATCGGCAGCTACGAGCGCACGATTGCAATGCTTATCGAAAAGTACGCCGGAGCATTTCCTCTTTGGATGTCTCCCACGCAGGTTAAAGTTATGGCGCTTACCGACAGAACGACGGAGAAATGCACGGAAGTCGCCGACGCGTTGAAAAAACAAGGCATACGCACCGAGGTCGATCTTCGAAACGAAAAAATAGGCTTCAAAATCAGAGAAGCGCAACTCGATAAAGTTCCCTATATGCTCATAATCGGCGATAAAGAAGCCGAAGCCGGGCTTGTTTCGGTGCGTTCGAGAAAGAGCGGCGATCTCGGAACGATGACCCTCGACGCTTTCTGCGAGCGCGTTAAAAAAGAAATCGAAAGTTTTTCTTTGGAAAATTGATTAAAAGCGTTTGACAAACGTTTGCAAATCATATATAATCACTGTGTTGAAAGCAGATTTAATCTCACCGTTCGGGCAAGCTCGGAACGGTAACGCAATGTAATAAACGATCATTGTAATGAGTGTGAATTCTGCTTTCACGCTCATTATTTTTTGGGAGGATACGATTATCATTAACAAGCAACCTGAGGTTGAAATCAATCAAAGAATACGCGACCGCGAAATTCGATTGATAGGGGAGAACGGCGAACAACTCGGCATTATGAGTGCGGAAAAAGCAAATGCCATCGCCGATGATAAAAATCTCGACCTCGTTAAAATCAGTCCGCAAGCAACGCCGCCTGTCTGCAAACTTATGGATTACAGCAAATACAAGTTTGAAAAATCCAAAAGAGACAAAGAAGCAAAAAAGAATCAGAAGCAAAACGAGACTAAAAAGATATGGCTTTCAATGACTATCGACGAACATGATCTCAAAACAAAGGCTGACGCCGCAAAGAAGTTTCTTATCAGCGGTAATAAAGTAGAAGTTTCAATAAGAATGAAAGGACGTCAGCAAGTTCATGCCAAGCTCGGCATCGAAGTTATGCAGAAATTCTACAATATGATTGAAGAAGTATGCTCCATAGAAAGAGCTCCTTCAACGGAAGGACGCAATATTTTTATGGTGTTGGCAACAAAAAAATAAGCACGGAGGAAATATAAAATGCCTAAAATGAAAAGCCACAGCGGCGCTAAAAAGCGTTTTCGCGTAAGCAAAACCGGTAAAGTAAAGCGCAACTTTCAGAATAAAAACCATATTCTGACCAAGAAAGACAGTAAAAGAAAAATGAAGCTCCGCCAAGGAACTTATCTTGCTTCCGCAGAGGAATCAAAGACCGTTAAGCTGATGCTTCAAGGCAGGAGGTAATAGTCATGAGAATTAAGAGAAGTGTTAACGCATTAAAGAAACGCAGAAAGATATTCAGATTATCCAAAGGCTATTTCGGTTCTAAGTCCCGTTCTTACCGCATCGCTCGCGAAGCGGTTATGAAGTCGCAGATGTACGCGTTTGTAGGACGCCGTCTCAAAAAGAGAGACTTCCGCAAACTTTGGATTGCAAGAATAAACGCGGCTGCACGTATGAACGGCATGTCGTACAGCAAGTTTATGCATGGCCTTAAAGTAGCAGGTATCGATCTTAACCGCAAGGTTCTTTCGGATATTGCGGTAACCGACGCTGCAACTTTCGCAAAACTCGCAGAAAAAGCAAAAGCCGCACAATAAAGAACAAAACAGAAGCGTAAAGGCTTCTGTTTTTGATATAAGAGGCTCGAATGACAATATCGTCAAAGGACAATAAATCGCTCAAACTCTTACAGAAACTTTCTCTGAAAAAGTACCGCGAACAAAGCGGACTGTTTATAGTCGAGGGAATTCGTGCGGTAAACGATATCCTTGCGCTTGACAGTAATCTTGTCGAAAAAGTTTTTATTACCGAAAGCAAGGCGAATTTGTACCCTGAAGCAGTTATCGTAAAAGACGATATTTTCGAGAAACTTACCGAAACGGTGAACGGGCAGGGAGTTCTTGCTCTCGTAAAAAAGCCTGTGCCGAAGCCGCCGAGCTCGTCTCACGTACTGTTTTTAGAC
Organism: uncultured Clostridia bacterium; assembly: GCA_947589145.1. GTDB lineage: Bacteria > Bacillota > Clostridia > Christensenellales > Pumilibacteraceae > Protoclostridium. The sequence goes on from CANQCB010000001.1 coordinate 10,917, forward strand.
GGCATACGCGACCCCGGAAACTTGGGAACGCTTATTAGAACGGCTTGCGCGGCAGGTTATTATGACGTATATATTCGCGACTGTGCCGACCCTTACGCGGGAAAAGTTGTAAGAAGCACAATGTCGGCAATATTGAAAGTCAATATCATAGACGCAAATGTTTCGGATATCGAAAAAGTCAAATCGCTCGGATATAGAATAATCGCGGCAGATATGGCGGGAAAATCGATATTTTCATCAAGTCCTATGCGTGACAAGGTATGTTTGGTAATCGGCGGAGAAGCGAACGGAATATCCGCGGAAGTAAAAGAACATTGCGACGAAATTTATTCCTTACCGATGGAAGGAAACATCGAGTCGCTCAATGCCGCAATCAGCGGCGGCATAATGATGTATACGATAAAATTCAATAAGGAGAAATAAAATATGTCGGGACATTCCAAATGGCACAACATTCAACAAGCCAAAGGCAAGGCGGACGCAGCCAGAGGCAAAATATTTACTAAAATAGGTCGAGAAATTGCCGTAGCGGTAAAGGCAGGCGGACCCGATCCAAATGCAAACGCCGCTCTTCGCGCCGTCATCGATAAAGCAAAAGCGAACAATATGCCAAAAGACAATATTACGCGCAGTATCCAAAAGGCGAGCGGCGAGCTCGGAAGCATTAACTACGAAAGCATTGTTTACGAGGGATACGGCACTAACGGCGTTGCGATAATCGTAGAAGCGTTGACAGACAATAAAAACAGAACGGGCGGCGATATACGTCACATTTTCGATCGTTCGGGCGGAAGTCTCGGCACTTCGGGTTGCGTGTCTTATATGTTCACGACCAAGGGTGTGATAGACATAGAAAAGAAAGCCGGAATGGACGACGACGAAATGATGATGCTTGCTCTTGACGCAGGCGCGGACGATTTCGACGTTGCCGACGGATATTATGAAATAACGACTTCCGTAGATAAGTTTGCCGCCGTACGCGATTCCATAACAGCCGCAGGAATCGAATATGCGTCCGCGGAACTCGATCGCATTCCTCAAAATACCGTCAGACTCGAAGCGGAGGACAGAGACAAACTGCTTAAAATGTTGGATGCATTCGAGGATAATGACGACGTGCAAAACGTCTATCATAACGCCGAATACGACGAGGAGTAATATTTATGACAGTTGAAGAAACTTGCCTTGCGGCAAAACATAATGTCTCCTATCCCGCACTCCTCACAACCGAAGATAAAAATAACATGCTCGAAATCATTGCGAAAGCGATTGTCGAGGACGCGGAAGTTATACTTGACGCAAACGCTAAGGACATAGAAAACGGAAGAGAACTGCCTTCGCACTTAATCGACCGTTTGAGACTTACAAAAGAACGTATCGTAGGTATAAGCAACGGCATATCCGATCTTATAAATCTTGACGACCCGATTGGAAAAATTCTTTCAAGTTGGGTAAATCATGCCGGACTGCATATCGAAAAAGTAGCCGTTCCGCTGGGAGTACTCGGCATTATTTACGAGGCTCGCCCCAACGTAACTTGCGACGTGATTGCGCTCTGCATAAAAACGGGAAATGCAATTGTTCTTCGTGGCAGCAAAGACGCGTTTTTGTCTAATTGTACGATAGTCGAGGTTATTAAAAAAGCACTGAAAAAATCAGGTTACAACCCGGAGTTCATACAACTCATAGAGGATACCACGAGGGAAGGGGCAGAACGTTTTATGCATGCCGACGAGTATCTGGACGTACTGATCCCTCGCGGCTCTGCCGGACTTATAAAGACGGTAAAAAAGAATGCAACCGTTCCCGTAATCGAAACGGGCGCAGGGAACTGTCACTTATACGTCGAAAAGACCGCCGATATTGCAATGGCGCGCGAAATTCTTATAAACGGCAAGACTCAACGTCCCAGCGTTTGCAATGCTCTCGAAAGTCTGCTCGTCGATCGCAGTATCGCAAAGAAAGCCTTACCGATACTTCTCGGCGCGATGGAAGAGTATAACGTGACCGTGCACGGTTGCGCCGAAACCGCAGCCATCTGCAACGTCATTCCCGCTACCGAAGCGGATTACGAAAAAGAGTATCTCGGTTACGAGATTTCCTGTAAGATAGTCGACGGAGTTGACGAAGCAATTTCGCACATAAACAAATACGGTACTCACCATAGCGACGCAATAATCACAAAAGATAATGCCGTCGCAGAGAAGTTCTTGCGTGAAGTTGACAGCGCCGCAGTATATGTTAATGCGTCCACGAGATTTACCGACGGTTACGAATACGGCTTCGGCGCGGAAATGGGAATATCGACTCAAAAATTACATGCAAGAGGTCCTCTCGGACCCGAACAACTTACCGGATTCAAATACCGCATAAAAGGCAACGGACAAATAAGAAAATAAATAACCCTGCAAAACGGTGTTATTTTTGTAAAACGTGACGACAAAAGGCATTTTGTGCCGATTACCGAAAGATATGTCAAAAGAGAAAAAGAAAAACGTACATGAAGGCCACCGCGATAGAATGCGCGATAAGTTTATCTGCAATCCGAATTTTCAAGGTTTCTCGGACCACGAAGTTCTCGAAATTTTACTGTATTCCGCAATCTGTCGTAAGGATACAAACGAACTTGCTCATGATCTGATAAACAGGTTCGGCTCGCTTAAAAATGTTTTTGATGCGTCTTATGACGATTTATTCGACGTTCGTAACATGACGAAAAACGCAGCGGTGTTGATTAAAGAAATAATGCCTCTTGCACGACGATATGCATTGGCGGTAGCGACGGAAAGAGGTCGCTTCAACTCCATTAAATCGGTAACGGAAAATTTCGGACCGTTTTTCTCGACGCAACAGAGCGAAGTCGCGTATGCGTTACTGCTTAATGTTAATGGGGATCTGCTCGACAATATAATGATCGGTGACGGAGGTCCGACCACGACTGATATAGACACGACTAAACTCTTGCAGGTTGCGCGGTCGTCTCACGCAGTCCGCGTCATTATAATGCATAATCATCCGTCGAATTCGGTATATCCGTCCGAAGCGGACATCATAACGACCAATGACCTTATGGTACAATTAGCCTTCGAGCAGATTGCAATATGGGATCACATTATTTTCGGCACGAAGAACAACTTTTTCAGTTTCTATCAAAATAATTTAATTCATATGATGGTAAACAGGTGTAATAATTTCTTACGGCAGGATATCAGAGGCCTGTATGATAAGTTACGAATACCGGAAAAATTCAGCAAAAGGGGCGTTACATTGAGCGAAACGCAATTCCGTGATATTTCCGAAAACTTGGAATACGGGTTGGAAAAAGACACAAAAACATTTATAAAAGAATTAATAGAATACTGCGAAAAAGAAGGCGTGATCAGTTATATTTCTCATAACTCGGATGACGGCTCATACATCTGAGTTAATTGGTATAATTAAACCTCAAAAACAGGGAAATATAGAAAAGAAAACAGCGGATTTGAATATAATTTCAAAGCCGCTGTTCACTTATTGACTGCAAAAATCGCAGAACATGCATTAAATACTATTTCTGATCAATCCGACGACTTTGCCGACTATCGATACGTTTTTTGCGATTATAGGTTCGTACGCGTCATTTTCCGGCTGTAACCGAATATGCCCGTTTTCTCGATAAAAACGCTTGACAGTCGCCTCGTCGTCTATCATTGCAACTACAATTTCACCGTTATCCGCGTCATCCTGCTTATTGACGGCTATTAAATCTCCGTCGAGTATTCCTGCATTTATCATGCTGTCTCCGCGAACACGCAAAAGGAAGAGGGAAGTACCGTTAAAAATCGAATCGGGGATCTCTATAGTGTCGGATATGTTTTCCACGGCAAGAACAGGCACGCCGGCCGCGACTTTGCCGACAATAGGTATTTTCAAAAAGTTAGTCGATCCGGATTTTCTTCCGGTAACAACAATCGCACGATTTTTAGCGTCAAAGCGTTGAATCATACTTGCGTCTTGAAGTCTTGTAAGATGATAGAAAACAGTGGATGTTGACTTAACGTTGCAATGCGACATAATCTCGCGAATAGTAGGCGGATAACCGTATCGATCTGAAAAGGATATAATATAGTCATAAATCTTTTGCGTACTTTTTCCGATTTTTTTCGGGTTTTTCGCGTGTATTATGTCTGTCATAGTATGATTATCTCCTTCGTTTATGACTCATTATAACATTTTTATGCGATTTTGTCAATCATATGTTCGATAAAATCGAGCGTCAGTCGTTATCATCGTTTTTAACGATTGTTGTAATCTTTGCGGCACGTCGTTTGTGTTCTTCGCTCATTTGCGCGTAGTGCCGTTTGGTAGTATTAACGTCGGAATGTCCGAGAACGTCGGCAACGACGTAAATATCTTCGGTGGATTGATAGAGGTTGGTAGCATAAGTGCTTCGCAGTTTATGCGGTGTGATTTTTTTCAGCGGCGCAGCGTAATGAGCGTATTTTTTAACGAGTTTTTCAACGGCACGCACTCCGATTCTTCCGCCCATATTAGCGCCACGCAGGGAATAGAACAAAATGTTTTTATCACTGATTTTCAAAGCAAAATCTGTTTTTTCTTTCTCCTGGTTATCAAGCCAGGTAAGGTAATCTTGCAGTGCGCCGACCGTTTCTTCCGGCAAATATAGAATGCTTTTATTTCCGCCTTTGCGCGTAACCGTAAAGGAATTGTTGGCAAAATCTATATCGGTTTTGTTTAATCCGACGAGTTCGCTGACACGAATTCCCGTACCGAGAAATAGGTAAAGAATTGCGTTATCTCGAAGGCGTGAAAATTCGTTTGCCGCACGTTCTTGCGCGGAAAGCATTTCGCCGTTATCCACCAAATCCATCATACGACGAACTTCGTCGCGTTCCATACGTATTATCGGTTTATCATGGATCTTTGGCATGTCGACTTTAAGCGTTACATTTGCGGAAATCATCTCTTTTTTATAAAGGTACTTATATAGTGAACGAAGAGACGCGAGTTTGCGTTCTTTGGCTTTTTCGCCGCAAGACAGCCGTTTTCTGCAATTTTTGTAAGATGACAGCGCGTCCAAATAACGTTCGATATCATACGGGCTTATATTTTCAATATCCGACAGTGTAATTTCATCGAGCGGCTTATTCGATAATTTGTATCTGGATAAGTAAGAAAAAAATACGCGAATATCCAATACGTAATTCAGGCGCGTTAAAACAGACGTCCTGAATGATATTCCTATAATAAACTGTCCGACAAATTCCGGAAGTTCGGCAAGCGCGTCGTCGATTTTTTTCAAATTGATCTCGTCGCGCGTTTTGAAATAATCGCTCATAAATTAAGTATACCAGTATACGCCTCTTTTGTCAATACTTTTCGCTACTTTTATTCGTAAAAGCTGACTTTTGCGAATAACTATATATGCACCAATATTTGAATATTTTTACGAATTGAACACGGCGAACACATTTTCTTCCCTGCTATTATGAAATATATTCGAAAATTTTTTCCTCAAAATAAATTTTCCATTTTAATATTGTTGTTATTTACGAATAAGCATCATAAACACAATACGAGTATTTATGGAAATTATCGGAATTGTTTTTGACAATCGTCTCGACTGCGATATTGAATTCTCTATTTATAATAATTCGATTCTTTAATCTTCATTTCGCCTGATATCGCCTGTCGCTTATTCAAATAGAATTTTTATTTATCCTGATAAACATATTAAGTTATCCCGAAATAAATTTTTTAAGGCCTTGTTTCCCGTATTTTTATGCATTTTTTAGGAACGAAGTTAAAAATCCGAACGATTTCAATTTTATTTTGAGCGACACAAAATTGGGACAGAATTTTCTCACGGCAGACCAAAACGCAGCCGAGTGATTCAGCTGAACAGTATGACACAGCTCGTGAATTATTATATAATCGCCGATCTCGTGTTGTAAAATCGTTATACGCCAATTAAGGCTTATACACTTATTTGAGTTGCAACTCCCCCATCTCGTGCCTGCGTCGGATACTCTTAATGCCGTGTAACTCAAACCCGTTTTTTGCGACAATTCTTCAAGGCGTACTTTTAGTTCTTTCTTTGCAAACGCTTTATATGCTTTTTTCAATTCTCGTTCAAACGTTTCGCGTGACGCGAGCAGCGATCGCGATATAATAATTTCACTTTCGGTGATCCGTATGTTTGAAATTTTATCGGAAAAAATCGGTATTACAGGTCTGTCATACACATAAAACTTCTCATAATCGAAAATCTTCGGCAGGCTCAACTTCTCTTCTTGCTGTTTTTTTATATTTTTTTTAATCCAATTATATTTTTCCCTTACAAAGTCCGCAATCTTCTTATTGTATAAAGCGCTGTTCCGAGCAGAATTAGGCACTAAGACGTATACTTCGCCATCTGATACTTTTATTGCGATAGATTTTCTATCGGAATAGACGATTTTATATTGCATAATAGAAATTATAGTCGAAATATGGCTCAAAGTCAAACGTCTATTTGCGCGAAATATGAGCATAACTTATTGACATTATGTACTATGTGTGATACAATACTAAAGATGATAAATTCCATCCACAGCGATTTAATTCGCGGTCATATCGATACCATAATCCTCAGCGTTCTCCATGACGGAGATCGCTACGGTTATGAGATCCTCGGCGAAATCGAAAGAAAAAGCGGCGGAGAGTATGTTCTTAAACAGCCGACTCTTTACAGTTGTCTTAAAAGATTGGAGACTCAGGGATTTATCTATAAATATTGGGGTACGGAAACCAACGGCGGACGTCGTACTTACTATTCCCTGACGGAAATGGGCAAAACTCTTTTCGAACGGAATAAGGACGAATGGTCTTACTCCTGCGATATTATCAACAAATTGATAGGAATCGACGGCGAAGTAACTTATCACCGCATAGACGATAACGATCCCATTGCCAACGCTCCGGTGACAGAGTACCCGGACGAAGAACAGGACGTCGAGGAAGAAGACGTTGAGGAAACCGAAACAGAGGACGTTGCTGCCGCGTCGATCGAGAGTATAGACGACGCGTATGCCGAAGTTATCGCAAATGAGGAAGCGAAGGCGCTTACCGAGGACTACGAAACACATTATAGCGATACGATAAACGGCAATTGTTATGCCGACAGACAGGATGACGACAATCTTCCCGTAAAAGACGACGTGTCGTTCGGCACTTCGCTTTTTGCTAAGGATTACAGCGAGGATCTCGAAGAAGAAAAAACAGATACCGAATATTCGGATATAAACGGCGCAAGTGATGAAAATTGCGAAGTCTCCCCTTCTTACGACGCCGTTTTGGCAGAGGACGTTTCTTCAAAAGAGACTTTCAGAAAATATAACGAAACCGTTCTACCCGAAGAGACCGACCGCGAAATAACGATTATCCGCGAATATCGCGATGTAATAAACGCACTTTTGCGAGGTCATTCGGACGAAAACGATTTAGACGCTTTCGTCAAAGACTCCGCTATTTATAATTCGATGACTTCTTACTCATCTTCTTCCGCCGACAGTGAAATCGTTGCCGATAGTACCGAGTCTGAAATTACAGCCGACGAGAGTGCGATTTACGCTTATGAAAGTTCTATAAGCAAAGAACCGGAAAAGCGCGGACAAGTCAACTTCGAAGGTCTCGCTTCGGCTGTAAACAGTATGGGCGACGATTTTCGTATTCGCGTACATAATTCCGAAGCGCAAAAAGAATATAACGGAATTTATCAATATTATTCCAATAAATTGGACCTTTTCAAATACGGAGTTCTGTTTGCGATAATGTTGATTGAGATTATTGTCCCCTATTTTATTATAAAATTCGGCGCAAAATTACCCATTGCCGGCGAACTTCCCGTCTTAATAATTTCGGTGATATTGGCAGCAATGTTGCCTATTTACTCGGCTATTGCCTACCTTGTCGAGCCATATAAACGCAAGAGATATAACTTCAATTTGAAATCGTCCCTTCTGTACCGAATCGGAATCATGGCACTGCTTTTCGTATTGATTTATGCGGCAAATGTCGTTTTCATGATGGATATCGCATTTGAGACGGACTATTTGTTCAGTTTGATTACGCCTGCGCTTCTTGCAACGAACGTACCGCTTGCATCTTTGATTTTCAAAAAGTTATACGACACCAAAAAGTTTGCCGTTACAGACTGACAAAACCGATAGTAAAATATAAGCAGTCGCAAAAATTACTTGCGACTGCTTTTTATATTCGGTAAATGAATTTGAGAAAATAATATAAATGCGCGCGTAAAATCATGGCTCGGCTCAAACTCGGCAAGTTCACAAAGCAGCGTTTACAATGTCACCAAACTACGTAAAAGCGCTATTTTTGTGTGCTCGTATGTTATGCCGCCCTGCACGAATAACGAATACGGAGGGCGTACGGGAGCGTCGGCGCTGAGTTCTATTGACGAGCCCTGAACGAATGTTCCTGCCGCCATAATTACGGGAACGTCATATCCGGGCATATCCCAAGGCTCGGGACGGGCAAAGCCGTCCACGGGTGAAGCCGCTTGAATAGCGCGGCAGAATGAAAGCATTTTATCTTTGTCGTTGAAATCGATCACGCGTACAATGTCGCCGCTGAGATCCTTTGAAGGCGGAAATACCTCATATCCGAGTTTTTCCATAACCGCGGAAATCAAGAGACCTCCCTTTCTCGCTTGCGCTACAACGTGAGGGGCAATAAACAACCCCTGATAAAATGAACGATACGAATGTTCGTATGAGCCTATTTCAGCGCCCACACCTGGCGCAGTCAACCTCGCCGCTACTTTATCGATCAATTCCTTCTTTCCCGCTATATATCCGCCCGTAGGAGCAATCGCGCCGCCCGGATTTTTGATCAACGATCCCATGATAAGATCGGCGCCCACATCGGTAGGTTCAACCGTCTCCGCAAATTCTCCGTAACAATTATCCACCAAAAGCGGCGCAGACGTCAACTGCCTGACAACCTCTATTGTCCTGCCTATTTCCGCCACGGAAAACCCTTTTCTGCGTTCGTAACCGGGACTGCGCTGCATATAAAGCGCGCTGTATGCGTTCTTTTTAATCAAATCAAGTGCGGCTGAAATATCGATACCGTCATTAAGCGGAACAATGTCGAAAGTGATATCGAAGTCTTTCAAAGACCCGTTCCCGTCTCCGAATATTACTCCGCGAAGAGTATCGTAAGGATACCCTGTCAGACATAATACCCTATCTTTTGGACGCAAAATGCCGAATAAAGCGCAGGAAATAGTATGCGTTCCGGATGCAAAATGCGGCGAGGCCAATGCCGCCTCCGCATGAAAAACCTTTGCGAAGAGTTCCGAAAGTTTATCCCTACCGTCGTCACCGTATCCATATCCCGTAGATGGCGAAAAATGTCTTGCCGATACACGACACTCAGCGAAAGCGTCAAGTACTTTTTCCTGATTGACAAGCGCGACTCTGTCAATTTCTTCAAAGTCTCGGATATGCTCGCGCTCTGCCTCTGCAATCAGATCTTTATATTTCATTGGCTTAAAAACTCCTTAACCGCCTTATTTACGGCTTTCATATCGCCATTATAAGAATATACTTCATTGCTCAAACGCATCCAATTAAAAAATATTTGCTGTTTTTTGATAAGTCCGTGATAGCTGTCTCTCATCAAATCGGCAATCGACGCTTTATCCAAACCGCATTCCAAACCCGCTATGACTTCCCTATATCCCACAGTAGACATACAACTGAATTTCCAAAACTTTTTCATTCGCATTACTTCTTCCAATAATCCGTGGTCCAGCATATAGTCGATGCGTTTTGCCGCAAGATCATCCAATATACTTCTATTGGCGTCCATAATTATCAACAGCGCGTCGTATGCTTCGTAACATGTCGCGTCATCTCCCTCGTTTCCCGATGAAACTATTGTCTCAAGTTGTCTTTCCAATCGCGGAGTGTCGTTTGCGTTGAGCGTCGTTGTCGTATCCAATTTTGTCAATACGTTTCCCAAATATCCGCAATCTTTTATTTCCTGCAAGGTGTGCATTCTTTCTCGAAGTTCGTAGTTGGGTTCGGTATCTCCGCAGGAATAACCCTTCAACAGCGCATTAAGATAAAAGCCGGTGCCGCCTACGACGATAGGAAGTTTACCGCGAGATATTATGTCGGAAATGTGTTCCGACGCTTTTTGAACGAAATCCACAACGGTAAACGGCGTTAGCGGGTCTATAATGCTTAACATATAGTGAGGAATTCCGCGCATTTCTTTCTCGGTAATTTTGCCCGAGCCGATATCCAAACCTCGATATATCTGCACGGAATCCGCACTGATGATCTCGCCGTTATACTTTCTTGCAAGTTTAACGGCGTATGCCGATTTACCCACGCAAGTAGGTCCGCCAATAGCAATTATACGTTCTTTTACACTATTCTCTTGAACCATTTTTCTATTTCCGCCAATTTTAATTTTACTGCGATAGGTCTGCCATGAGGACAGAATAACTCTATATTTTGCTCATCTATTGCAATCAATAGTTTTTGTATTTCGCTTTCGGAAAGATTCATTTTCCCTTTAACCGCCGCTTTGCACGCACTTTGCATGAGTTCTTCCTTCAAAAAACTCTTTTTACTTAATCGAGAGGATCTGAGCGCGGTTATAAGAGACGCGACCAATTCGTCAAGTTTGACGTCAATAAGCACAAGCGGCAATGCGGACAAAGAGTACGACTGCCCCGAAAGCGAATTTATAACAAATCCAAGCGATGCGATTTCCTCGGCGTTCTCGTCAATCAACGTTGCGTCTTGCACACTTACGTCAAAAATATACGGAAAAAGTAAATTCTGAACCGTGTTCGCGCCGCTTTCGATTTTCTCCGTAAGTTCGTTATACAACAATCTTTCATGCGCCGCATGCTGATCTATAATAATTGTTTCTTCGGCGTTTTCAAGTAAAAGATAGGTATCAAAAAGCTTTCCCACATATTTGTAATCGGAAAGTTTGAAAACCTCCTCTTTCAATCCGTTACTGTCCACGATTATATCGTGAAAAAGTTTATATTGTCGCTCTTTGGGCGGATCGATTATGATCTGCCGAGCCGCGCTCTTCGAGGGCGCGGAACTATCCGAGAATACGGCATTACCGACAAACGAGACATCGGAATAAAATATATCATCCGAATCGGATTCCTGCAATATAACATTCGAATCGTGTTTCTGCGAAAGGACACGCCCCGTACCCTCTTGATTCTCGATAGGGTTCGCTGTAACAATGTTGTCTTTTCCGTTGCCTTTGTTCAGTACGATTTCATTCGGTTCATGAACGGATTTTTCCAACGCGTCGGCTATTGCGGAAGAAAGCAACCGTCTTATTATCCCGAAATCCACAAACTTAACTTCCATTTTACCGGGATGGACGTTTATATCAACCATATCGTTCGGTAAATTCAGAAATAAAATATACGCGGGATATTGCCTTTTCATTAAGAAATTGGAAAAACAATTATACACCCAGAACGAGACATCGGAATTTACGACATATCTGCCGTTGACTATCAGCGTCTGATAGGACCTGTTGTGTTTGGAAAAAGCAGGTTTATTTATATAGCCATACAGTGCTATATCAGACATAGTACTGCTGATATATTGGGTTTCTTTAAGAAAATTCATTCCATATACCGAATATATCGCCTCTTTCAGTCCTTTTCCATAGGAACGGTTTACTTCCTTGTCCTCAATATAATAAGTAAATGAAATATTGAAATTTGCTATAATCAGGCGTTGCATGAGCGAAGTAATATCTCCGTATTCGCTCCTATCGGAACGCATAAACTTTAATCTCGCAGGGACGTTCGTAAATAAATCGTCAACGGTCACCGTTGTTCCGTTAGGCGCTCCACTTTGCAAATATGATATTTCCTTACCGTTTTCGATTACATATTCCGTTCCCAGATCATCCTCTGCCCTTTTCGTAAGCATGGTTACTTTTGCAACGGACGCTATGCTCGGCAGGGCCTCTCCCCTGAATCCCATGGTTTTAATATCGTCAAGATCGAAAATTTCTTTTATCTTGCTCGTGGCGTGCGGAAGAAATGCCGTTTTCACATCGTCTTCGGCAATTCCGCAGCCATTGTCCGTTACCCTTATATATCGACCGCCTTTATCTATATAAACGAGAATTACGGTTGCTCCGCTGTCGATCGCGTTTTCAACAAGTTCTTTTACGACCGACGCAGGTCTGTCTACAACCTCGCCTGCCGCAATTCTGTTAAAAACGGCGCTGTCAAGAACGTTTATCTTGCTCATTTATCCACCTCGGCTTTTTCTTTCAAGTCCATGAGTATGTCGTATGCCGCGCGCGGACTGATTTCATCGGGATCGAGTTCACGCAATATTTTTATAATTTCACTCGATTTATCCGAATTAAACATGGAGACCTGCTGATACTGCGACGACTGTTGTCGCGCTATATTGAGTTTTTCCAACTGTTTCAATATTTCCTTTGCCCTCGAAATTACGGGAGCCGGCAGACCGGACAAGCCGGCAACTTCTATACCGAAACTGCGGTTGGCGCTGCCTCTCATCATTTTATGCAGGAATACGATATTACCCGAAATTTCTTTGACGGAAATTTTATAATTCTTGACTCCGTCGAGAATGTCTTCAAGATCGGTCAACTCATGATAGTGCGTGGAAAACATTACCTTCGACTTCAAGCGTTTGTCCAAATACTCCACTACCGCCCATGCGATCGACAGTCCGTCATAAGTCGCCGTGCCGCGTCCGACCTCGTCCAAGAGTATAAGACTCTTATCCGTCGCATTTTCCAAAATGTCAGATACCTCGCTCATTTCCACCATAAACGTACTCCGTCCCGTATGCAAGTCGTCGCTGGCGCCCACGCGAGTGAATACTTTATCGATTATCGGAATTTCCGCAGCCGACGCAGGCACAAACGAACCTATGTGCGCTAGAATTACGATGAGTGCGACTTGCCGCATATATATGCTTTTTCCTGCCATATTCGGACCGGTTATGATCATCATACGGCTGTCGCTGTCGTTAATATACGTATCGTTTGGCACGAAAGAGACCGATTTCATGCGCTCTACAATAAGGTGACGGCCGTCTTTAATGTCTATTGCGGATATCGAACTTCCAATCACGGGTTTAACATAACCGTATTTTGCGGCATTTTCGGCATTCGAAGCCAGCACGTCTATCTGCGCGAGCACGGATGAAGTATGTATAATTCTGTCCGCTTGCCGAGACAAATCTTCTACAAGCGCATTATACAGTTCCTGTTCGAGCGCAATGGCATGTTCGTCGGCGTGCAGAATCTCATCCTCTACTTTTTTCAATTCCTCGGTAATATACCTTTCCGCATTTACGACGGTTTGTTTGCGCACATAATTGAAAGGTACGTTACTTATCTGCGACTTCGGTACTTCTATAAAATATCCGAAAACGCTGTTGTATCCCACGCGAAGATTTTTAATGCCCGTGAGTTCTTTTTGCTCGGCTTCTATTCTTGCAAGAATGGTTTTGGAATTTTTCGAAGTGTTTCTGAAAGTATCGAGATCGGCATTATAGCCGCGCTTGAAAACTCCCCCGTCCGCAACGCGCACGGGAGCGTCCTCGCTGACGGCCGCCGTTAAAACGCTCGCCACATCGTCCAAAGTGTCGAAAGATTCGCGTAAACCTCTCAGAATATCGGAATGAACGTCATTCAAAAGATTCTTTATGTTCGGCAAAGATGAAAGCGACTTGGCAAGACTCAAAAGTTCCCTCGGCTTAATATCGCCGTATGAAAGACGCGTTGCTATGCGCTCGATATCGGCGATATAAGACAGCTCGCCGATAAGTTCGCCGCGAAGAATATTGTTATTGACGAGTTCTTCCGTGCCGTCCAGACGAACATTTATAATTTTATCGTCGTTGCTCGGGGCGGAAAGCCATTTAATCAGCAACCGTCCGCCCATTCCCGTTTTCGTATTATCGATAGCGTCGGCGACCGACCCGGATTTTTTACCGTCCGAACGCCTCAGAATTTCCAAAGTACCGAGCGCGTTACTGTCCAAGGTCATAATTTTTTCGTTGTTCTCCGCGCTTTGAATATATTTGAGAGTGCGCTTTTGCGTTTGCCGAACGTAAGTCAAGAGCGCGCCGCAAGCCCGAATGCACACCTCATCTTGTCGAAAAATATCCTCATAATCTTTGCAATTCTCCCGAATGGCTTTTTTCGCGGTTTCGAGATCGAAATAGGTTGAGTCGAAAAGCTGAAATTCGCATACGCCGCCGTATTTTACGAGAGAAAGATTGGCGCTTTCCTTTTTCATATCGGCGTTGCAAATAATTTCCGCAGGACCTATTCGCGCGATGAGGTCGTTGAGCCGCAAAGAAACTTGTGCGTCGATCGTGGCTCGGTTGAACTCTCCCGTGGAAATATCCGCCCAACATACTCCGACCTTATTCCCTTCGAGATATACGGAAAGCAGATAATTGTTTCTGTCGGGAGTTAACATTTCACTGTCGGTTACCGTGCCCGGGGTGATAACGCGAACTATCTCCCTCTTTGCAATCCCCTTTTTCGGCAGTTCTATCTGCTCGCAAATAGCAACTTTGTAACCCTTCGAAATGAGTTTTGCTATGTAAGCATCTGCCGAATGATAAGGCACGCCGCACATAGGCGCGCGTTCGGGCAAGCCGCATTGTTTTCCCGTAAGAACGAGATCCAATTCCCTGCTTGCCAATTTTGCGTCGTCAAAAAACAATTCGTAAAAGTCGCCGAGCCTGAAAAACAGAATACTGCCCGGATTTTTTTCTTTGATTTCAAGATATTGCGCCATCATACCGGATACGCCCATACCGTCACCCTCTTATCTTTCCGTATAATTTGCTGTTCTTTACCGAAGTAATTTGCACTTCGATGAATTGATTGTAATAATCTTTCCCGCCGTCGTCGAAAACTATCACTCTATCGTCCGAAGTCTTACCCGTCGCGTTTTTTCCGTGCCCGTCGCAAAGCACTTCGAACGTTTCGCCAATGCACTTTTCGGCAAGTTTATTCGATATTTCCGACTGCAAACCGATCAGCCGCGTAATTCTTTCCTTTTTAACTTCTTCGGGGACTTGTCCGTCCATAATCGCGGCAGGAGTTCCGTTGCGTTTGGAATAAATAAACATAAAGAGATTGTTATACTCAACTTGCTTGACTAAGTCCAGAGTGTCGGAAAAATCCTTTTCGGTTTCCGTCGGAAACCCGACAATTATATCGCTCGTCAAGCCGACGTGCGGAATATATTCCTTAATAAGGTCGATTTTTCGAAGATATTCTGCCCTGCCGTATTTGCGGTTCATCTTACGAAGAATGTCGTCGCTACCCGACTGCACGGGCAAATGTATGTAATTCGCAAGTTTTTTCTCGCTACCGACAAGTTTTATAACGTCATCTGAAAGATCTTTGGGGTGAGACGTCATGAATTTTATCCAGAAATCACCGTTAAGCCCGGCAAGTTCGCTAAGAAGAGAATAAAAGTCGTTATTCTCATCGCGGTACGAATTGACGTTCTGCCCGAGCAAAGTAATTTCTTTCGCCCCGTTCTCAATCAAAATCCGTACTTCTTCTTTCACGTCAACAAGACGACGACTGCGCTCTCTGCCCTTAACATACGGCACGATGCAATATGTGCAGAAATTATCGCAACCGTACATTATATTGACGAAACGATTAACGTTATCGGATCGCGTTGCAAGATTCGTCCCCTGCGGCACTTCCTCATTTACCGAAAGGTCGAGAATGAATTTCTCTCCCTTCTCCACCGCTTTGACCATTTGCGGCAACGCTCCGAGGCTGTACGTACCGGTGATAATATTTATAAAAGGACAGCGTTTGTGCAACATTTCCGCCGCTTTTGATTGCTGCGTCATACAACCGCACACCGCCACTATAAGGTTGGGTTTTGATTGTTTAAGTTTTTTAATTTGCCCGAGATTGCCGAGAACGCGCGTCTCCGCCCCCTCACGAACACAACAAGTGTTAAATACGACTATATCGGCATTTTCCGCACAGTCTGCGGCCGTTATATTCTCCCGTTCGAATGCGGAATACAGCTTTTCCGTCTCATGAACGTTCATCTGACAGCCGTACGTTTTTATAAACACTTTTTTCACATGTATTATTATATCAAACGCCGTCGATTTTAGCAAGCAAAGACGGGGTTTTATATTTAAGTGAGTAATAATTTTACGCGGGTTTATACTAATATCAGTGAAAATTATTCGAAAAATCATACGCGCAACCGCTTTTCTGCTTATTATTGCTGTTTTGACCTGCGTAATTACGCTTTTCATAATCACCGATCCGAACATACCTATCAAAGAGTTCGGCGAATTTGACATGACTCCCCTGAACAGGCTTTCGGAAAAATACGATCTATATGATGAAAACGACGAATTTATCAGATCAGTAACAAAGAATGGAAATCTGAAAATAGAATTCGATAAGCTGAGCGAAGATACAAAAAACGCGTTTATTTCCATTGAAGACGCGCGGTTTTACGAGCACGGAGCGATCGATATTCAAAGGATAGGCGCCGCCGCTATCAAAGATATTTCAACAAAGAGCGCAAAGGAAGGCGCTTCCACGATAACGCAACAGCTTGTCAAAAACACCTACCTCTCCCCGGAAAAGACAATCGCCCGCAAGATAAAAGAAATCAGAATTGCGCGGGCTATCGAACAGAGACTTTCCAAAGACGAAATTCTCGGACTGTATCTGAACAGCCTTTATTTCGGTAATAATATTTATGGAATCGAGACTGCGGCACATCGATTTTTCGGAAAATCCGCTTCCGAACTACGCCTCGATGAAAGCGCTACTTTGGCGGCAATAATAAATAATCCCGCAAAGTTCGATCCGTTCAAGCACAAAGAAAACACCGAAAACAGAAAAAAACTTGTGCTTCAACGCATGCTCGATCTCGGTCATATTACACAAGCAGAATATGACGACGCTTGCGCGGAAACAAAATTTATTGACAGCATGGCAAACGAAAACCTTTTTTACAACTATGCGGTCGCTGCCGCAACTCACAATACGGTTAATACAGCCTATAATTCGGATATTCAAAAATCGGTTTTGAGCGCAATAAACGAACTGGTGCATTCGTCGGACTATACGGTCGCCGCTGTCGTTTTCGACGTAAAAACCGAGAAAATAGTAGCCGCGGCGTCAAACACGTATAAAAATCTTTCGAGTATGAAACGCCAACCCGGCAGCACAATTAAACCCCTGCTCTGCTATGCGCCCGCGCTCGATAACGGCATTATTACTCCCGTAACGCCGCTTCTGGATGAACCTACGAATTTCGGCGGATATGCGCCGAGCAACTATCTCGATAAATATTACGGTTGGATATCGGCGGCTGAAAGCCTTTCCCTGTCTCTGAATATTCCCGCGGTCAAACTATTGAATATAAACGGAATCGAAAAGTCAAAGTCAACGGCGCAAAAACTCGGAATTGAATTTTCCGCGAAAGACGACGGACTTGCGCTTGCCCTCGGCGGAATGGAATACGGAGTGGATTTATGCTCGCTCGGGCGCGCTTATTGCAAGATTGCCGATGGCGGAAAGAATCTTATAAAACCCGAAACCGCTTATTTTATAAATAAAATGCTGACCGATTGCGCGAGAAAAGGCACGGCAAAAAAACTTTCGGATATTTCGGATATCGCCGCAAAAACGGGTACGGTAGGAACAAGCAAAGGAAATACCGACGCATATTGTATCGCTTATAACAGGCGATACGTAACCGTCGCTTGGGCAGGCTCGACCGAAGATTTTTTGCCGAATGATGTGATGGGCGGTACGCTCCCCACGGAAATTTGCGCAGAAATAATGAAACGCCCCGAAATGAAAAGCGGAGCGTTTCAAAAACCCAAAACGGTTATCAGTATCGATATCGACGCCAACGAACTGTATAAAAATCATAAAATAGTGGCGGCGAGATCCACAACGCTGCCCAAAGACAGAGTCAGCGCGGAATTCAGTATTTATAATATGCCCGATAAAAAGGCGGATGAGGATCTATTTTTCGGGGATTACGAAGATTTCCGCGTTGTTGACGGCTTCTTCAATTAAATCCTCGTAATTTACTATTTTTGCCTCGTTGGCTTCTGCTCGGCGAATAGTAGGCTTCGTCACGGGACTGTCGGGCAAAAAGACGGTACAACAATCCTCGAAAGGCTGAATGGAAATTTCGTATGTCCCGATTTTTTTTGCCATATCTATAATATCGATTTTATCAAACCCGATCAGCGGACGGAATACGGGAGTATGCTTAACAACCGAGTTTGTTACGATAATACTTTCCATAGTCTGACTTGCGACCTGCCCTAAATCTTCGCCGTTTATTATGCATTGACAGCCTTTTGCCTCTGCAATTTTCTCGGCTATTCTCATCATGGCGCGCCGCACCAAAGTTATCATATAATTGGATTCTGCGTGAGCGTGAATTGCCTCTTGCACCTTTGTAAAAGGAACTACGATAACCTCCGTTTTACCCGTGAAATCGGACAGAACTTTCGCAAGATCGAGAACTTTTTGCCGCGCTTCGAGGCTCGTATACGGATACGACCAGAAGTGTAACGCAGTGAGTTTCAAGCCGCGTTTTGCCATCATATACGTGGATACGGGGCTGTCTATACCGCCAGAGAGCAAAGTAAGACCGCGACCTGCGCTGCCTATCGGCATTCCGCCGGCGCCGCTTACGCTTTCGGAATATACGTAAGCGGTATTTCCGTCGCGAACGTCGATATAAACGACGGACTTGGGCGCGTGTAAATCTACTTCGAGATCGGAATTATATTCCAATAATCTGCCGCCGATTTCCGCGGAGAGTTGCACGGAAGTATACGGGAGCGTTTTATCCGCGCGATTGACCGTAACGCGGAAAGTGCCGTTTTTCGGACAAATGGACTTTGCCGCTTCGGCGATGCTGTCGATTGCCGTGGTGGTTCGCTTTGCCACGCTGAGAGAAAATATGCCGAAAACCTGTCTGAGTTTGTTCAAAATAACTCTCTCGTGTTCTTGCGAGTAGTCGCATATTACGTATCTGCCGTAAAAAAACTCCGTTCTGCACTCAATGCCGACAAGTTTATTGATTATATTCCGTTTCAGTATATTCTCAAAAAACGCTCTGTTTTTGCCTTTTAAGTGAATCTCGCTGTATCTGATTATAATTACGTTATCCATTAATGACTTTCCTCAATTTTTCCGCCGCTTCCGCTATAACGCCTGCGGCATATTTCACTTCTTCGAAAGTGGTTTTCGGTGAAAAACTTATCCTGATACTCCCTTCCGAATAATTACGCGGTACGCCCATGGCTTCAAGCACGCGGTTTGACTTTATGTGCGAAGAACAAGCCGAACCGAGCCCGACAAGCACACCTTTTTCTTCTGCCATGTGAGCGATAACCTCTCCGCGTAAATTTTTGAAAGACAGCGACAGAATATAACCCGTATTATCGCACTCGCCGTTTATTCTGATCCAATCTTTGCCGCCGAATTTTTCAATAAGATACCGTCTCATCGCGTTGCCGTCAAACTTGTCGGCACATTCCTTATACAAAACCGCCGCTTTTGCAAATCCTATGATACCGCCGACGTTCTCCGTCCCCGCACGTCTCCCGTCTTGTTGCCCTCCGCCGACGATAAAAGACGGAATATTAAACCCTTTTCTGACGTACAGAGCCCCGACGCCCTTCATACCGCCGACTTTATGCGCGCTCACGCTATATAAGTCCACGCCTATTCTTTTCATGTCCGTCGCGATTTTGCAAAATGCCTGCACTCCGTCCGAATGAAAAACGCACTTCGGGCTTTTTTCTTTTGCCGCCGCGCAAAGAACAGCAATATCGTTCACCGCGCCCGTTTCATTCGAGCAATGTATTACGGAAACAAAAGACGTATTTTCGTCCATCGTATCAAGTAGGGTTTTTTCCGTGACGCGCCCGTTTTCGAGGGGTATAAATCGCACGTCCATTCCGCGACTTTTGAGACGCATGGCGCTCTCATAAACCGAGGCATGCTCCATTGACGACACTACTACGTTTCCTTTTTTATTGCGTATTCCGCATTCGAACGCCGTATTGTTGCTCTCGGTCGCGCATGAAGTAAATATTATTTCGCCACGCTCCGCGCCAAGTAGGCTTGCGATGTTTTCGGTTGCTTCCGCAAGATCTTTTTTGACTTCCAAAGACTTCGCATACCCTGCGGACGGATTGTAAAATAAATCCGCTCCGTATTCGGCCATACAATCGACAGCGATTTTTTCCGCACAGGTGGTTGCGGCATTATCGAGATAAACAGGTTTAGGAAACATATTCATCGCTCCGTCTGAATTCTTCCGCAAAGTCGAGGAAACGGTCTTCCATAATAGCCGCGCGTATTCTCGACATAAGATTTGCAAGGTAAGTTATATTGTGCAGGGATAGCATTCTGCCGCCCAAAATTTCATCCGACAAAACGAGATGACGCAAATATGACTTGCTGAAATTTCGGCAACAATAACAATCGCAATTCTCGTCCAACCGAGAAAAATCTTCCCTGTATTTCAAATTTCTTATATTTACTTTGCCGTGAGAAGTAAACGCCGTTCCGTTTCGCGCCGTGCGGGTCGGAAGAACGCAGTCAAACATATCAATGCCGCGGAGAACGCCCTCTACGAGACAATCCGGACTGCCCACGCCCATAAGATAATGCGGCATGTTTTCGGGAAGTTCCGATTGCATGACATCGAGAATATGATACATGGTTTCTTTCTCTTCTCCCACCGATAATCCCCCGATTGCTATACCGCACTCGGCATATTCCTTGGAAATTGCGAGAGACTCGCGGCGAAGGTCATCGAACATATTTCCCTGAACAATGGGAAAAAGCATTTGCCTTTCGTTTTTATGATGATCGTAGCACCTTTTGAGCCACTCCGCCGTAATTCGCATAGCGTCCTCGGCTTCCACTTTCGTCACACCCGCTTTCGAGCATACGTCAAACGCCATAATAATATCCGCACCCAACGCATTTTGAATGTCGATCGCGCTTTCGGGCGTGAATTGCATAAGTTTGCCGTCTATGTGAGAATTAAAACTTACTCCGTCTTTGGTAATTTTGCGGAGTTTTGCGAGGGAAAAGACCTGAAATCCGCCGCTGTCAGTCAGAATAGGTTTGTTCCAAGCCATAAATTTATGCAAACCGCCCGCTTTTTTAATTAATTCCTCGCCCGGACGAAGATGTAAATGATAAGTGTTTGACAGTATGATTTGCGCGCCGGATTTTTTAATTTCTTCGGGAGACAATGACTTGACCGTAGCGCGAGTACCGACAGGCATAAAAACGGGCGTCAGAATTTTCCCGTGCGGAGTCGTCAATTCTCCGACGCGCGCCCCGCTCTGCGCGCAAGTATGAATGATTTTGTATGAAAATTTCATCTGTTAAACAAAAATAATATTATATGAAACGATAATTATCGAAAATATAATCGAAACGCCACGCAAATGCCAATCAGAAAAAATAACAGGCGTCGCCGAAACTGAAAAATCTATACTTTGATTTTACCGCTTCTCTATACACGGCGAGAGTTTCTTCTTTACCGCAAAAAGCCGAAACCAACATTATCAACGTAGATTCGGGAAGATGGAAGTTTGTGATCAACGCGTCGACCGCCTTGAATTTATACGGCGGATAAATGAAAATACTCGTTTCTCCGCAAGATTCCTCAAATAATCCGTTATCTTTAATTGCACTTTCAAGTACTCTGACAGACGTAGTACCAACGCAAATTACGCGTTTTTTCGCCAAAATTGCACGATTAAGACTTTTTGCCGCGCTTTCGGTGATTTGCCAATATTCGCTGTGCATTTTATGCTCTTCTATGCTTTCAACCTGAACGGGACGGAAAGTTCCGAGTCCGACATGCAAAAGAACTTTTATGATCTCCACCCCTTTCTCTTGTATTTTATCAAGAAGTTCGGGGGTAAAATGCAATCCCGCGGTCGGTGCGGCACACGAGCCGTCGTGTTTGGCATATACGGTCTGATAGCGTGAACTGTCTTTTAACTTTTCATGAATATAAGGAGGAAGCGGAGCTTGTCCGATTTCGGAAAGTATGCTTTCAAATACTCCGTCAAACGCGAATCTTACGGTGCGCTCCCCCATATCGCCCGCGTCTGTAACGGTACACGACAATTTATCGCCAAAAATAAAACGGGAACCGATTTTTGCCTTTTTTGCAGGCTTGCAAAGTACTTTCCAATCGGTTAAATTGAGACGCTTATGAAGCAAAAACTCAACCTTGCCGCCCGTTCCTTGCAGCGCTCCGAAAATTCTTGCCGGAATTACCTTCGTGTCGTTGACGATAAGTACGTCGTTCTCGGTCAAATAATCAACAATATCGTAAAAATGTTTATGCTCTATTTGTTTGGTCGCCCGATTGTACACAAGAAGCCTCGACGCGTCGCGAGGTTCTATGGGAGTTTGCGCTATTAAAGATTCGGGTAAATCGTAGTAAAAATCCGATGTTTTCATAAAATCAGTTTTGTTCGGGCGGAGTCAGTCCAAGATGAATATACGCTTGCGGCATAGCTATCCTGCCCCTCGGCGTGCGCGATACAAAGCCGAGCTGAATTAAATACGGCTCTATAACGTCCTCTATCGTCCCCGCGTCCTCATTTGTCGCCGCCGCAAGAGTATCTATTCCGACAGGCTTTCCGCAAAATTTGACCGTAAGCGCTTCCAATATTGCTCGGTCTATGTCGTCAAGACCCAAAGAATCAACGCCTATGCAGGAGAGCGCTTTATCCGCAATTTCCTTCGTGATCTTCCCGTCTCCCATTATTTGCGCAAAATCACGAACGCGTTTGACCAACCTGTTGGCAAGTCGCGGCGTACCTCTTGAACGCTTTGACAATTCGAGACACGCGTCGTCGTCTATATCCACGCTAAGTATACTTGCCGAACGCTTTATTATCATTTCGAGATCGTCGAAAGAATACGGCTCCAAACGGCAAATGACCCCGAATCTGTCACGCATGGGACCGGTAAGCATACCCGTACGCGTAGTCGCTCCGACAAGCGTAAATCTGTTAATCGGAAGCTTTATTGTTCGCGCGCCCGGTCCCTTGCCTTGAACTATGTCCAAAGTAAAGTCTTCCATGGCGGAATACAGAGCCTCTTCGACGGTCTTGTTTACTCTGTGGATCTCATCGATAAAAAGCACGTCGCCCGGCTCTATTCCCGTTAAAATAGATACTATGTCTAACATAGAACTAAGGGCAGGACCGCTGATTACCTTAATATCCGCGCCCATTTCATTCGCTATAATGTGAGCGATTGTAGTTTTGCCCAACCCGGGAGGGCCGTAAAGCAAGACATGATCGAGCGTTTCTCCGCGCTGTTTTGCCGCATTTATAAAGACTTCGAGATTACTTTTGACCTTGCCCTGTCCTATGTAATCGGTAAACGATTTCGGTCGCAATGTCAAATCGAGTTCGCTGTCAAGTTGAATTTTCGTACTTGTTATAAATCTCTCTCCGTCCATAATTACCTACCGAGTGCCTTATGCACTATTTGATTTACCGTCATATCTTCGGAGAAAACCTCCGAAACGGCTTTGATAGCCGCTTCACGCTTATATCCGAGCGCGACAAGCACCATTGCCGCTTCTTCCGCTTTACCCGTCAATTCGGTTTCGAGCGGCGTCTCTACCGTACCTTCGAAGTCCGCGCTGAGTTTGTCTTTTAACTCGATAACAATACGCTCCGCCGTTTTTTTACCGATACCCTTAATTCCGCTGAGCGCCGAAGAATTTCCCGAAACTATATTCAACGCAAGATCTCGAAGTTTCATTCCCCCGAGAATAGTAAGCGCAAGTTTCGGACCTATGCCGCCGACAGACTTCAAACTTATAAATAATTTTTTTTCCGCTTTGTCCGCAAAGCCGAAAAGACTCATTTCATCCTCTTTTACATTGAGAAATGTATAAAGGGTTTTTACCTCGCCGACGCGGCACGATTCCAACGTCGACATAGACACATAAATTTCATATCCGACGCCGCCTACATCGAGCACAACGACGTTTTCGGAAACCTCGGTTACCGTACCTTTTATATATGCGTACATTATCTGACCTCTCTTTTGGTAGCGCCCGACATATTTGCGTGGCATATTGCCGCCGCCAATGCGTCCGCCGCGTCGTCCGGCTTAGGCGGCGTTGCGAGACGGAGAACCATTTTCACCATATACTCCATTTGCTGTTTTGTCGCTCTTCCGTTTCCCGTCAATGCCTGTTTGATTTGAAGCGGAGTGTATTCGTATAAACTACCGCAGGATTTAATGGCGTTCAGAATCATAACGCCGCGGGCGTGAGCGACTTTTATTCCGGTAGTGATATTGGTATTGAAAAACAATTCTTCCACCGAAACGCAATCGGGACGGAATTTTTCCATAATCGCAGTCATGGCGTCGTCGATCATGGCAAGTCTGACGGCAATGGTCTCGCTCGGGGGCGTAGATATAACGCCGTAGTCCACGGCAGACAAACCCTTTTCGGTTTTTTCTATAACGCCGTAACCTATCGTGGCATATCCCGGATCAAGTCCCAAAATTCTCAATCTCTTTTGCTCCAAACAGTTGATTATTTTACTGAAATGTATTATATTTAATATATCCGAAAAGAATTGAAAAGTCAAGTAATTGACTGTAAGGAGTGAACATGAAAGAAAAGATTATACTTGCGTACTCGGGCGGCCTCGATACGACGGCTATTATCCCTTGGCTCAAAGAAAATTTCGATTATGACGTAGTCTGCGTATGCGTTGACTGCGGCCAAGCCGAAGAGCTTGACGGACTTGAAGAACGTGCCCTTTCAACGGGAGCGTGCAAACTGTACATAGAGAACGTCATTGACGAACTCTGCGACGACTACATAATGCCTTGCGTTAAAGCAGGTGCCGTTTATGAGAACAAATATTTGCTCGGTACTTCCATGGCACGTCCGCTTATCGCAAAACGCTTGGTGGAAATTGCGCGCAAAGAAGGAGCAACCGCTATCTGCCACGGCGCAACGGGAAAAGGAAATGACCAAATCCGTTTCGAACTCGGCATAAAGGCACTCGCACCGGATCTCAAAATAATTGCCGCTTGGAGAAGCGACAAATGGACAATGTCGTCTCGTCAAGAAGAAATCGAATATTGCCGCGCTCACGGTATCAACCTGCCCTTCTCCGCTGACACCTCATACAGTCGCGACCGCAATATATGGCACATCAGTCACGAGGGTCTGGAACTCGAAGATCCCGCGAACGCTCCGAACTACGACCACCTTCTCGTACTCGGCACAACGCCGGAAAAAGCGCCTGACAAAGAGACCGAAATCACGCTCACTTTCGAAAAAGGCGTGCCTAAGACCCTTAACGGAAAGGCTATGAAAGTCAGTGAAATAATTGCCGAACTCAATAAACTCGGCGGTGCAAACGGTATCGGTATCGTCGATATTGTGGAAAACCGTGTTGTCGGCATGAAATCGCGCGGAGTATACGAAACCCCCGGCGGTACGATACTCATGGCGGCGCACGAGCAACTCGAAGAACTTATTCTCGATAAAGAGACGCTCGAAATGAAAAAAGATATCGGCAACAAACTCGCGACAATCGTATACGAGGGCAAGTGGTTCACGCCGCTTCGCGAAGCAATTTGCGCCTTTGTTGACGTTACGCAGGAATATGTAACGGGCGAAGTCAAACTCAAACTCTACAAGGGAAATATCATAAAGGCAGGAACTACTTCTCCCTACTCTCTTTACAACGAGTCGCTCGCAAGTTTTACTACGGGGGATCTCTACGATCATCATGACGCGGAAGGCTTTATCACGCTGTTCGGACTTTCCAGTAAAGTTCGCGCGCTTAAAATGCAATCGGTAGAAAAATCCGCAAAAAAATGCGGCTGCCGCAAAGGTAAATAAAATGAAACTTTGGGCGGGAAGATTCGAAAGCGAAATTGACAAAGAGGCGGACAGTTTTAACAGTTCGCTCAACTTTGACAAGCGCCTTTATTACTATGACATAACGGGAAGCAAGGCACATTGCACCATGCTCGGAAAATGCGGTATTATTCCCGCGGCGGAAGCGGATATTATCGTTAAGGCATTGGACGGCATTCTCGCCGATATAGAAAGCGGTATGACCGTCATTGAAAACGCGGAGGACATTCATTCTTTCGTCGAAAACGAGCTCGTCTCTCGAATCGGCGAAGTGGGCAAAAAATTGCACACGGGTCGCTCGCGCAACGATCAGATCGCGCTCGACATAAGGCTCTTTCTCCGCGACGCCGCAAAAAATATTATCGCACTTATAAAATCGCTTATCAAGCAACTTGTGGAAATCTCCGAAAACAATCTCGAAACCGTTATGCCTGCCTTCACGCACCTGCAAAAGGCTCAGCCCACAACGCTTGCTCACCATTTTATGGCATACGCCGAGATGTTTGCGCGCGACGTAAAGCGTTTCAAAGAAGCGCTCGATCGCATTAACGTTATGCCATTGGGCAGCGGCGCTTGCACTTCTACGTCCTACCCTATTAACCGCGAAATGGTCGCCGAGCTTCTCGACTTCCCCGCAATTACCTCAAACTCCATGGACGCTGTCAGCGATCGCGACTTCGTAATAGACTTCATAAGCGCCGCTTCAATCGCTATGATGCACCTGTCGCGCTTCTCCGAGGAAATTATAATATGGTCGTCCGACGAATACAAGTATGTCGAGCTGAGCGACAAATTTTCCACCGGTTCGAGCATTATGCCGCAAAAGAAAAACCCCGACATGAACGAGCTGCTCCGCGGTAAAACCGGTCGCGTATACGGCGATCTCATGAGCATTCTGACGGTTATGAAGGGTATTCCCCTCGCTTACGATAAGGATTTGCAAGAGGACAAAGAATGCGTATTCGACGCGTATGATACGTTAAAGGCATGCCTCGGCATATTTACCGCCCTTCTCGGGGACATGAAGATCAACAAAGACAGACTTCGAGAAAGTACCGACGGAGGATTTACGGGCGCGACGGAATGCGCGGACTACCTTGCAAAGCGCGGCGTTCCTTTCCGCGACGCACACTCGATTATCGGGCAGCTTGTGGTGTACTGTATCAAAAACGGCAAAACGCTTCAAACGCTTACTCTCGATGAGTATAATAAGTTCGGCGACTTCCGCGAAGATATCTTCGACGTTATCAAGCCCGAAAACGCCATTGCCCGTCGCACCGCTCCCGGCTCTCCTTCTGTAAAAGCCATGAAGGACGAAATCGACAAGATGAAAAAATTCCTTACCAAAGCCTGACGCGGCAAAACAACATTAAACGATAACATAAACAGTCCCAAGCAACCGCCTCGGGACTGTTTTGTTTTTTCGGTTTATAAATATTGACTACACTTTGTTATATCTTTTACTACTGTGCCTATTATTGCGCTTCTAATCATCATTTCATTAATCCACTCCACATCACGTACTCCTATCTTTGACGGACGAAAGATCAGATGCGTCATATCCAGCGAGTCTTTGGGGCGTTTTAACGTCTTCTTACAATCAAAATATGCAACATCCCATGGAACACATTCTATATGATTTGTAACAAGCGTAATAACTCTACTGTCCGAAAGCGGAAAAATATAATATAGTGGCACTTTTAACGTTTTCCCATTGGGCGTGTCAGTTTCCCCATTAACTACGGCAGGATAACAATCGGTAATATGAAAATCTATTCCGCCTTTTCTTTCAAGAATACACATATAAAACCCAAAATATTCATGTTCAATAAGGCGTTTAATCATGTCATTTATCTCGGGATTGGCAAAAACGTCGTTAAAACATCGACACTGACTTATGAGGTGAACATTTTTCAGCCAAAAATCTTTCATTTCCGCAGCAGAAGTAGCACCATACAATTTTATATACTTGTCAGACATGTTATTAAATTGGTCTCTTGTATTAACCGTGCGAAACGTAAGCAAATAAAGAAAAACTCGCAAGTGGTCATATTCTTCACGCGTCAAACTGATTTCATCTTCTGTGTTGATTTTTTTGAATATGGGGGCTACATCTGCCTCAAACCTTGCCAGACTTTCTTCAATTTCCAATTGCCCTTCTTCTTTTGAATACAAATATTTTTCCATAAAAATATCCGATACAAAAATAGTTGAATATTCATCTTCTCCTTTCTCAAAGAAAAACACCTTGTCCTTATCGTAGGAAAAGTTTTTCAATATAAATTGCGGAATGTAATGTTGCCGCACATGAGATTTTTGTGATTTATCCATTATTCTGTAATTTATCTTACCTATTCGAATATCTATCTTAAAATGCGTGAAAATTAAAAACTATCTTATATAAATTCACAGAGTAAACAGAAAATAAATAAATTCATTTCGACCAACCGAAACGCATTATTTGGTTATTTCTATTTTCTTTTTTCTATCTTTCTTTTTATCGCGAATAAACATAACGCCGATTACCGCGGCAAGAATGAGAACTACTATGCCGATTGATACGGGAAGTCCCCAGGTGTCGAGCGCATTTATTACAGGATCTCCGAGAAAAGTTATGAGCGCAATCATTATCGGCCTCGTAAGAGCTATGATAATCGCAAAGACCCCCACTTTCATGGTACTGAGCCCGGCAACCATACAGAGTACGTCGTCGGGAAAACAAGGAAGCGCCATCATGAGTATAAAGAAAAGATTTCCCTTCTTTTCAAGAATTTTGGCATATTTCTCCGTTTTATCCTTGCCGACAAGCCAGGCGACGACTTTTTTGCCGAACAGTCTTCCCAAGAAAAAGCATACGAACGAACCTAAGAACGTGCAACCGACCGTTATAAAGAATACCGACCACTCATTATCAAATACGAGAACGGCAGCAATGTTGGTCAACGTTGACGGTATGGGAAGTATTATTACTTGAAGCAAAACTATCACGCCGTAAACGAACAATCCCCAACCGCCAAAACCTGCCATCCATTCTTTTATTGCGTCAAGGCTGTGGAATTTTTCCCACAAACCGAACGCGTTGAAAATAGTCGCGCAAACTCCGAGTATTGTAGCGCAGACCGCGACGATTATCACGATTTTTCTTACGAATGAAAAACTGTTTTGCTTCTTGTCGTTCACTGTTTTTTAATCTCGCCTCTTGCGAGTTCGTCGCATCGGTTATTGAGCTCGTTGTCAGAATGCCCTTTTACTTTATTGAATTTCACGTTATGGATCTTAGTAAGCCCAATGAGAGTATGCCACAAATCCGCATTTTTAACATTGCGCCATGCTCGCTTTTCCCAACCGCTTATCCAATTCTCGGCAAATGCGTTTACGACATAGGTTGAATCGCTGTACACTTCGACGTCGCAAGGTTCTTTAAGCGCCGTAAGCCCCTCAATTACCGCTCTGAGCTCCATTTTATTGTTTGTGGTAAGTTGCTCGCCGCCACTTATTTCGCGCCTGAAATCGCCGTATAAGAGCACGCAAGCCCAACCGCCCTTCCCCGGGTTTCCGCTGCACGCTCCGTCAGTATAAAGAGTTACCTTTTTCATTTTTTCCCGAGCTCCGCGCTACGAGCAATAGCGGC
Source organism: uncultured Clostridia bacterium (assembly GCA_947589145.1). Lineage (GTDB taxonomy): Bacteria > Bacillota > Clostridia > Christensenellales > Pumilibacteraceae > Protoclostridium. The sequence goes on from CANQCB010000001.1 coordinate 40,598, forward strand.
GTCTATTGCGGAGATAACCGTCTCGTCGAATTTCCCTTCATCGAGTTTATAAATTCCCTCAATCGTAGTTCCGCCCTTGCTGCATACGTTATTTATCGTAGTCTGCATTTCGTCCATGCTATTTGCCGATTTAAGCACGTCCATGCACGCCGCAATGCAATAGAGCACGAGCTCCTTGGACTGCTCGAAACTCAACCCGTGCTTGACGCCGCATTCAGTCATAGCCTTTGCGTATCTGAACGTATATGCGGGAGAAGATCCCGTAAGTCCCGTTATCGTATCGAAGAAACTCTCATCGAGATATGCCGCAAGCCCGAAGGAATTAAGAAAAACCGAGACGGTTTTCTCCTCTTCTTCGGTCAACCCGATATAGCAATATGCGTTTACCGCTTTTTTAACTCGTGCGCAAAGATTTGGCATTACGCGCACGATTTTATTTGCACCCTCGCACAGCGACGATAATTTCGCAATATCCATTCCCGCCATAATGGAAATTACCGTCTTTCCCGAAAAGTCCAACCCGTCAAGCGCGTCTTTTGCGGACTGCGGTTTTATTGACAAAAAGACATAATCGGAATGTTTTACGACTGCCGCATTGTCGTTCAGCATTTCGGCGACTCCGTTCGCCGACTGTGCGTTAATATCGCTCGCATAAATCGCCGTAATATCGGGATTGTCCGAAAGAGAATCTGCGATGGCTTTTGCCATATTACCGTAACCAATAAAACCTACTTTGCATTTGTTCATAATAAACTCCAAAATGTTTGACAAAATTTTTTCGATATAATATAATACTCACGGCATAGGGGATTGGTCTAGTGGTATGACAAGGGTCTCCAAAACCTTTGGTGGGAGTTCGATTCTCTCATCCCCTGCCAATAACCGCGTTTGAGTATTCGAGCGCGGTTTTTTCGAGCCTTAATAATTATGTCACATTTTTTCGGCATTGTCAAGACGTACCAAACGGAGTTTATAACCAAAAAGTAAAACCGAAAAAATAATTATATTCCGATAAATGTAATTGACCAAATGGCAAGCTATTGTTATAATATATCCATTATGGAAATTTCTCGATTGGAAAATGGTTGTCTTTATGTTCTTAAATGCGACAAATTCAATGTACGCGGAATTTTTTCTGCGATAGAAAACGGCAAAATAGTACTAAACGACGCCGTCGTATTTTTATCCGACAACGAAAAAGTCGACTTCATCGCTCACGACATTTTCGCCTTGAACGAGCGTATTATAAAAGAAATCGATCAAATATAATTTTGTAACGAAAATTATTTTTTACAAAAGTTCGGAATTTCAATAAAGCAATGCCCTTCGAAATTTACTTTCGAAGGGCATTATTGCTCAAAATATTTTTGTCGTTCTTTGTTTATTTCGCGTAATCTACGCTACGCAATTCTCTTATGACGTTGACTTTGATCTGCCCGGGATATTGCATTTCGCTTTCTATCTGCTTTGCAATGTCTCTTGCGAGGAACACGGTCGCCGCGTCGTCCACCACCTCGGGCTTAACGATAATGCGTACTTCACGTCCCGCTTGAATGGCAAACGATTTTTCGACGCCCGCATGAGAGTTCGCGATACTTTCGAGTTGTTCGAGGCGTTTGACATAATTTTCGAGAGATTCGCGTCTTGCGCCCGGTCTTGCTCCGCTGATCGCGTCGGCGCACTGGATGATGATGGCCTCGATTGTCTTGGGCTCGATATCGTTGTGGTGAGCGGCAATACAGTGAATGACTTCCTCATTCTCTTTATATTTTTTGGCAATATCCACGCCGATTGAAATATGAGTTCCCTCCGTTTCATGGTCGATGGATTTACCGATATCGTGAAGAAGTCCGGCGCGTTTGCACACCGCCACGTTCGCGCCGAGTTCGGCGGCAAGGTTGCCGGCAAGGTGAGCGACTTCTATGGAGTGTTTAAGCACGTTTTGACCGTAACTCGTACGGAATTTCATTCTGCCGAGCAGGCGTACAAGTTCGGGATTAAGATTGAATACGCCCGTCTCGAACATTGCGTTTTCGCCCGCTTCTTTTATCTGCGCGTCGATTTCTTTGGTCGCTTTTGCAACGATATCCTCGATTCTTCCCGGGTGAATGCGGCCGTCCGAAATAAGTTTTTCCAACGTTACGCGCGCAATTTCTCTGCGTATCGGGTCAAAAGCCGAAAGAACAACCGTATCCGGCGTATCGTCTATTATAAAGTCAACACCCGTGGCTTGCTCGAGCGCCTTTATGTTGCGACCCTCACGGCCTATTATCCTGCCCTTCATTTCGTCGTTCGGAAGCGTGACCGTCGAAACGGTAATTTCCGAGCTGTGATCGACAGCGCACCTCTGCACGGATAGCGCTATAATTTCCTTTGCTTTTCTTTCTCCTTCCTCTTTGGCTTGAAGTTCGATATCGCGCACAAGTTTTGCGGCGTCGCGCTTCGCTTCGTCCTCCATGGCGGAAATAAGCTGATTTTTGGCGTCCTCTTTGCTTAATTTGGAGACTTTTTCGAGTTCTTCCAACATGCGCTCGTGCGCTTCGTTGACCTCTGCCTTCTTTGCGTTTAATTCTTCCTGCTGAGCGGCAAGGTTATTTTTAATTTCCTCTATTCCCTCTAATTTTGCGTCGAGATTAGCCTCTTTCTTTTCCAACTGCCCTTCTCTTTTATCGAGAGAAGATTCGCGCTGTTCTAAACGTTGTTCGGATTTTTGCACTTCGTTCGCGCGCTCGCGCAACTCGTTTTCCAACGCAATTCTTTCCTTTTTCACTTCCGCTCTACCCTCGGCGATCGCCTCTTTTCTGAGAGATTTTGCCTCGTTTAGCGCTGCTTCGATTTTGTTGATAGCTAATTGTTCTGATTTACCGATCTTATTCTTTTTTAACAAGTAAAATATCAGTATTCCGACGACTGCCCCGACGATGAGCCCCACAATGGGCAGGACTATCGCCAATACGGTAGAAACGTCGGCTATAAGATTTGCTCCCATGATAACCTCCTTTCGGTTTTTATATATTTAATGCTATTGAGCTGATAACATACTGAATTATTCGGCGGTTTTTGCCGCATATGCGCTGCGTATCTTGCCTTCGATTTCATCGGAAAGTTCTTTATTCGTTTCCAACATCGAGCGGAGTTTTTCACGCCCCTGCGCAATACGTTCGCCGTTATAACCGAACCAGGAACCGCTCTTTGTAAGAATTTCATATTCGAGTCCCATGTCGATTATGCACCCTTCGCGGCTGATTCCTTTACCGTAAATAATGTCGAATTCCGCCGTCTTGAACGGGGGCGCCATTTTGTTTTTAACTACTTTTACCTTTACTCTGTTTCCGACAATATTGGTTCCGTCTTTTACGGAATCCACTTTTCGTATATCGAGACGAATAGACGTGTAGAATTTGAGCGCCTTTCCTCCCGTGGTAGTTTCGGGCGAGCCGAAGAAAACGCCCACTTTTTCACGAAGTTGATTGATGAAAATCACCAAAGTATTGGATTTTTCCACGGGCGCTACAAGTTTTCTGAGCGCCTTGGACATAAGTCTTGCTTGAAGCCCGATCTGACTGTCCTCCATTTCGCCGTCTATCTCGGCCTTAGGAGTAAGCGCCGCAACCGAGTCTACGACTATAACATCAATAGCCCCGCTGCTTACGAGTTCTTCCACGATATTAAGGGCTTGTTCGCCGTTATCGGGCTGTGAAACATAAAGATTGCCCGGGTCTATTCCCAAATTTTTGGCATAATAAGGGTCGAGCGCATGTTCTGCGTCTATGAACGCAACTTTGCCTCCCAATTTCTGCGCTTCCGCTATAACGTGCAACGTAAGCGTAGTTTTACCGCTTGATTCCGGTCCGTAAATCTCAACGATACGCCCTCTCGGCATGCCGCCTATTCCGAGCGCCAAATCGAGAGGAAGACAGCCCGTAGGGATTACCTCGACGTCTTTTACGGCGTCGTCGGTCATCTTCATTATTGCGCCTTCGCCGTTTTCTTTTTTGATTTTTGCGATTGCAAGTTCAAGTGCTTTTTCTCTTTCCGCATTTATTGCGTTTTTGTCCTTATCCATTTATTATTCTCCTTCACCGGTTCTGAGATATTTTCCCAACTCAAACAACGCTGTTTCTATGCCCGCCTGAGTTATCTCTTGCCTTATTTCTTCTGCCGATTTTTTATCGGCATTTTCTACCTTATGAAATCTTTCGAAAACGTGTATGGTCTTTCTGTCGCCGACAGCTACATAATACAGACCAACCTGCCCTTCTTTTTCCGAAGTCGGGCCTGCGTTTCCCGTGGTCGCAACCGCTATTTCGCACTTTGGATTTTCGAACAATCCGACCGCCATTTCGTATGCGGTATCTTCCGAAACCGCGCCGCTGTTTACCAAAGTCGTCTCGGAAACGCGCAAACGCGCCACTTTGGATTGGTTGGAATAGCAGACAACGCTTTCGATCAGCGAATTGCTCATTCCCGGAGTCGCGATCAATGCGGACGCCACTCCGCCGCCCGTAAACGATTCGGCAATACTCAATCTTTTGCCGCTGCGCATAAGCAAATCGGCCGTCTGCCCTGCAATGGAAATTTCCTTTGTTGCGTAAATGCAATCTTTTAACGCGCCGCCGATTCCGAGTATCGTCTCCTGTATCGCCGCAGACGGCAAGTTTTTCGAATATCTGATACGCACGTCGCATTTCAACCCGTCCTCGAAAAACTCGACAAATACCTTATTGCGCCCTTTTACAAACTCCTTGACCGCTTCTTTGAGTTCGACGGCAGACTTACCGAAAGTTTTGATAACGACGGTGTTGTAACTGTTTTTGGTCTTGGCGTTCAAAAGCGGTATTATCGTTTTTCTTACGATTTCCTCGTCAAAATTCGGCATGGGAACGTAATAACGATTACCTATTCTGACATATCCGTAAGTATTTACGCCTGCTTCACCGAAATAGTCGTATAATGCGTCGAGATCACCGCTCGCAACAAACAACGACTCTTCCTGTATATCGTCGATAAGGTCATTTATGGATACCCCATCGTCAGCGAAAAATATCTTATCCACCTTATAATCTTTATCGGAAAGCATGACGGAAAAACGCTTGAAGTCAAAGCCGTTTTCAATTATTCGTCGTCCGATTAAAAGTAGATAAAGATTCATAATGCTTTATGCGTCCTTGAAAATATCTTTATATTTGCGGCAATAAAGAACGCAGGAAATGATAGCCATTACCATTGCCACCGCAAGACATGCGAAGCCGATATAGAATATTATCTGCGCCGCAAGCACGCTGAACAGCCACGTATCGGGCACGAGAAGTATTATCATTATGCCCACCATTTGCAATACTGCCTTTATTTTGCCGGGCATGTCCGCCGAAACGGCCTTCCCGCTGCTCGACTTAAAGGACTTAAGCGCCATAA
>CANQCB010000002.1 GCA_947589145.1 uncultured Clostridia bacterium
ATATGCGTACTCTTCCGGGCGCACTCTTCATCGTGGACCCGAAGAAAGAGCACCTCGCCGTAGCGGAGGCTCGCAAGCTCCACATTCCCATTGTCGGCATAGTGGATACCAACTGCGACCCCGACGAGGTCGATTACGTTATTCCCGGTAACGACGACGCTATCCGCGCTATCAAGCTCATTGCAGGCGCAATGGCAGACGCGGTAGTCGAATCGAGAGAGGGCGAGGAAGCGCTCACGGCTATGAGAGCTGCCGCAGCCGCAGCCGAAAACGCGGCTTCCGACGAAGCGCCCGTTTCGGTAGAAGACAATATAACGGAGGAATGATATTATGAGTTTTACAGCTAAGGATGTAGCCGAACTCCGCGAGATCACCGGCGCAGGCATGATGGATTGCAAGAAAGCGCTCGTGCATACGGACGGAGACAAGGATAAAGCAATAGAATATCTCAGAGAAATCGGCGTCAGCATTGCCGCCAAGAAGGCAAGCCGTATCGCCAGCGAAGGACTTATCGGCGGATATACGGCAGACGGAATCGGCGTACTTGCCGAACTTAACTGCGAGACCGACTTCGTCGCCAATACCGAAGGTTTCCGCGCTCTCGTAGCCAAGGTAGCCAAAGGCGTAGCGGATAACGATCCCGCAGACGTTGACGCGCTTCTTTCCACGAAAATCGACGGAAGCACCGTAACCGAGCTTATTCAGGGCGAGACGGCTAAATGCGGCGAGAAGATCACCGCGCGTCGTTTCGTAAAATACGAGATAAAGCAGGGCGTAGAAGAGATTTACCTTCACAACGGCGGAAAGATCGGCGTTATGCTCGAAGTGGAAACCGACAAGCCCGCTTGCGCAGAGATCAAGGAAATGGCGCATGACATTGCAATGCACATTGCGGCTTTCTCTCCCGCGCACGTGGACGTAAGCGAAGTTCCCGCAGAGTATGTCGAGCACGAAAAGGCGATACTCCTCGCTCAGGCGAAGAACGATCCCAAAAACGCTTCGAAACCCGACAATATTCTCGAAAAGATGCTTGCGGGCAGACTTCAAAAGAGTTTGAAAGAAATTTGCCTCGTAGATCAGGCTTTCGCAAAGGACGCGTCGATAACGGTCGCACAGCTCGTGCAGAACGTTTCCAAAGCGACGGGGACGGCTATTAAACTCAACAGGTTCGTTCGCCTCGTAATGGGAGAGGGACTTGAAAAGAAAGTCGACAATTTGGCGGAAGAAGTTGCGAAAATGTCGGGAAAATAAAAATTAAAGGAACGCTTCGGTGTTCCTTTTTCTTAGAAGGAGGGAACGAATATGTATAAACGAATACTTCTTAAAATAAGCGGAGAGGCGCTTGCCGGCGCAAACGGTACGGGCATAGATCCCGCAATGGTGGAACACGTCGTTTCGCAGATAGTAGAGGTGCACAACCTCGGCATAGACGTCGCCGTGGTAATGGGCGGCGGCAATTTCTGGCGGGGCAGACAGGGAACGAATATGGAGAGGGTGACCGCCGACCACATGGGAATGCTTGCAACGATCATGAACGGGCTTGCGCTTCAAGACGCGATAGAGAAAAAGGGGCTTCAAACAAGACTTCAAACCGCGCTTTCCATTCCCGAGGTAGCCGAGCCGTTTTTGCTCAGAAAGGCGCTCAAACATTTTGAAATGGGCAGGATAGTCCTGTTTGCTTGCGGCACCGGCAATCCGTTCTTCTCGACAGATACGGGCGCGGCGCTCCGTGCTGCGGAGATAGGAGCGAGCGTGCTCCTTATGGCGAAGAACATAGACGGAGTTTACGACAGCGACCCGAGAAAAAATCCGAACGCCAAGAAGTTCGACCGTCTCTCATATCTCGACGTCATCAACCTTCGACTTGCACACATGGATACGACTGCGATCACAACTTGCATGGAAAATAATATCCCGATAATCACGTTCGCACTCGACGAAACCGATAGTATCGTAAAAGCGGCAAAGGGCGAAAAAATCGGTACATTTATCGGTTAAAACTGTTGTACGTAGCAAATAAATTGTGATATAATGTAAATAATTAACGGAGGGAAAGAGTTATGTTACCCGAACTCGAAGAAGAAATATTCAACTACGAAGAAAAACTCGAAAAGGCAATCAATCATCTTTCGGGCGAGTTTTTGACCGTGCGCGCAGGCCGCGCGAATCCGAAGATTCTCGATAATATAACGGTGGATTATTACGGTTCACAGACGCCTTTGAAGCAAATGGCAAACATAACCGTACCCGAACCGAGAATGCTCGTTATAAGTCTTTTCGACCGCAGCGCGGCGAAAGAGACCGTAAAGGCAATCTCCGCGTCCGATATAGGAATAAACCCCGTGGACGACGGAAAGGTTATCCGCCTCGTTTTCCCCCAACTCACCGAAGAGCGCAGACGGGATCTCGTTAAGCAGGTCAGAAAAATGGCGGAAGACGCGAAGGTCGTGCTCAGAAACGAACGCCGCGATGTGCTCGATAAGGCGAAGAAACTCAAAAAGGATCTCAACTTCTCGGAGGACGAACTGACGGGTTTTGAAAAAGAAGTGCAGAAAGAACTCGATAAGTCGATAGCGACGGTGGACGACCTCGGCAAAGCAAAGGAAAAGGAAATTCTTGAAATCTGACAACAACCCTCGGCATATCGCGATAATAATGGACGGCAACGGAAGGTGGGCAAAACGCCGTCTTTTGCCGCGTAATTTCGGTCATAAAAAGGGAGTGGAGACCATAGACCGAATAAGCCGCTACGTCTTTGACAAAGGCGTGGAAATATTGACGTTATTTGCGTTTTCGACGGAGAATTTAAGACGCCCGAAAGAAGAAGTATCGGGAATATTCGAACTTTTCTCCACATATATAAAAAAAAATCTGCCCGACATGATAGAGAGGGAGATAAAATTCAAAGTCGTCGGGGATATTTCCGTTTGCGACGACGGTTTGAAAACATTGATAGCCGACGCGGAAAAACAGACGGAGAAATTCAACCGCGGCAAACTCAATATTTGTTTTAATTACGGCGGTCGCGCGGACATAGTCAACGCCGCGAACAAACTCATACAAGAGGGAAAAACGGTGACGGAGCAGGAATTTGCCGACGCTCTTTACACCGGCGGTTTGCCCGACCCCGACATAGTGATACGCACGGGCAACGAGCATAGAATAAGCAATTTCTTGCTTTATCAAATGGCATATTCGGAAATATATTTCACAAGCACTCTTTGGCCGGATTTCAAAGAGAAAGAATTGAACGAAATTATTGCCGATTTCAAAAAGACCAATAGAAGGTTCGGAAACATAGAACAATGAAGAACAGACTGATTTACGGATTTTTAATAGGCGTGATTGTTACGGGCGTATTGTTTTTATCCATTTACATAGTGGATGTAGTTTACGACGCGTTCGTGCTTTTCCTCATGTTCGTCGGTTCTTATGAAATGTCCAAGGCGATAGGGAACAAGTTCGCAAAACCGATCTATCCGATAATCGCGATATTTATATCGCTCGGCTATGTTTCGTATAAAGTCATACACATAATTCGTGGCAACGGCGGAATAACCGCGTTCTTCGTGATTATGATAATTATGGCTGTCGTTTGTTTTATCGTCAATATGGCAAGCCCGAAATTGTCCTTCGAAAACGTAGTCAGCACGTTTATCTGTATGCTTTATCCGGTGGGCTTGATGCTGTGCTTTTTGGGACTTAACTATCTTCCTGGTAGCGGCGTTCCCGTGAATCCGTTCGAAAAATACGGAGCGCAGGCAGGTATCGTGAATCTCGGCATTGCTTACAGCCCGTCTACCCCTTGGATGTACAATGCTTATCAGACAGGCGTGTTTGTGCCGAACTATCGTGCCATCGCCATATTGGCTACCATACTCTGCGCGTCGGGCTCGGATATATTCGCATTGTTTACGGGCATGCTTTTGAAAGGACCGAAACTTGCGCCGAACATCAGCCCGAAAAAGACGATATCGGGCGCGATAGGCGGACTGTTCGGCGGTATGATAATGGCTGCGATGCTGTTCGGTTTCTCGTTTACGGGGGTTATGGGCTTAACGGGGCTGAACGATAACGTCGCAATCAGTTTGGTTTTATATCTCGTTCTCGGACTTCTTATAGCCGTAGCGACCGAACTCGGCGACTTGATGGCGTCTTACATAAAGCGGTTCTGCGGGGTTAAGGACTACGGCAATCTTATTCCCGGGCACGGCGGCGTGCTCGATAGGGTAGACGGCTGGATCTTGGGAGCATTGGTTGCATTCTTATTCATAACCTTGATTTCGGCAATACCCGGTTTGGGGAGTTGATCATGAAAACTGTTGCGGTTTTCGGAAGTACAGGCAGTATCGGCGTACAGACTTTGAATGTTGTGCGCCGATTTCCTCATGCATATAAAGTAGTAGCGCTTGCGGCAGGGAATAATACGGCTTTGCTTGCCGAGCAAGAGGCGGAATTTTCACCCGATTATATCTCGACTACGGCGGCGTATAATTCGATTTCCGCGCGTGTTTTTACGGGTACGGACGGCGCTGAAAAACTTGCCGAAGAAGTCGACGCCGATATTTTCGTAATGGCAATAAGCGGACTTGCCGCGCTCTCTCCGCTGTTCAAGATCATAAAAAAGGGTAAGCGCGTCGCGCTTGCGAATAAAGAAGCAATCGTGTGCGCAGGCGACATTGTAACGGATGAGGCAAAGCGTTACGGTACGGAGATAATACCCGTCGACAGCGAGCACTCCGCCGTTTTTCAATGCCTGCGTGAGGAGAGAAAAAACGTCAAAAAAGTCGTTTTAACCGCAAGCGGAGGGCCGTTCTATGCCTGTCATAGTATGGATTTGCGCCAAATAACGCCTGAAATGGCAATAAAACACCCCACTTGGAACATGGGAAGAAAAATCTCCGTTGACAGCGCTACCATGGTAAACAAAGGGTTGGAGATCATCGAGGCGGCGCGTCTTTTCGGCACGAGCAATGTGGACTATATAATTCACCCCGAAAGCATAATACATTCGATGGTGGAGTTTAACGACAATTCCACTCTCGCTTTGATGTCATATCCCAATATGGAACTTGCCATACAATATGCTTTGACTTATCCCGAAAGGGAGAAAAACGACGGTGTGAAACCCTTTGATTTCAAGAAAAATCTGACCTTTGTTCTGCCCGACGAAATTCGTTTTCCCGCTCCGAAGATAGCCAAGGAATGTTTGCGTTTGGGCGGCACAGCGCCGGCGATATACAGCATAGCGGACGAGGTCGGCGTCGGATTGTTTTTATCGAAAAAAATTAAATTTACCGATATTTGCGGAATAATCGAGGAGGCATTGAGCATAAACGAAATAGAGCGGGATTTTTCCATAGAGCGATTGAAAGAGCTCGATAGGGAAATCTCTCAATATTTTCGTAGGAGTATGGATTGATTGCGTTTTTCATTCTGATCGCTTTGGTGATATTGCTTGTGATGATAACGATTCACGAGTTCGGTCATTATATCGCGGCAAGACTGCTCGGCTTTTCCATAGACGAATTTTCCATAGGTTTCGGACCCGCTGTTTACAAAAAGAAAAAGAAGAACGGTGAAATCTTCTCGATAAGAATACTTCCGTTAGGGGGATATTGCGCTTTTACCGACGACGTCTCCGACGATAATACGGATTCCGCCGATGACATATTCGGGATAGCGCAGGGCAATGCGGACGCGAAAAATAAAGATGATACGGCGAATTCGAAAGCAATAAAAAGCCGATCGGGGGCGAAGGAAAAAATCGATACCGAAAAAACGCAAGCCGAACGCGTCGTCGGTGCGAAAATACCGTTCGGCGCGCAAAAGCCGTGGAAGAGGCTGATAGTAATGTTGTGCGGCCCGCTCTTCAATCTGCTTTCCGCGTTTTTGTTTTCTTTTATATTCATAATCTCCGTCGGTTATGCGTCTCCGATCATAGACGAACTGTATATAAATCCCCAAACGAACGAACCGTATGCCGTCGGGCTCGAAGCGGGGGACGTGATCGTTGCGGTAAACGGCATAAACATAGGAGTGCTTAATTCCTTCATAGAACTCGTCACGGGCGTGGAAACGGGAGAAACGGTAACGTTTACCGTCAAACGTGACGGAGAGAAAAAGGAGATCGCGATAACAAAGCAGACCGTACTTGTGCCGCATGAAAACGGTTATTCGGAGCAAGAACTGTTCGGCTTTGTGCAGATATACGCCAGGGAGCATGTGGGATTTTTTCCTGCGATAGGATATTCTTTCCCATACACGTTCAAACTTTGCGGAGAAATTTTCGCGTCGCTCGGCGGTCTTTTGACGGGCAACTTGCCTTTGACCGAACTCAACGGACCGATCGGAACAGTCACGACGATAGCGACGTATTCGCAAATGAGCTGGCAATATTTGTTGCTTTTTCTGCCGCTTCTTGCGTGTAACTTCGCAATATTCAACATTCTTCCGATACCGTCTTTGGACGGAGTCAAGGCGATTTTCGTCATTATCGAATGGATAAGAAAGAAGCCGATAAACAAGAAAGTCGAAAATGCAATTCACTCGATCGGATTGATGTTTTTGCTCGGATTCGTTATGATCATAGATGTAATCGGACTGATACTAAGGTAGGTAAAATGAGCGCGAAAAAAGTAAAAATAGGCAATATTTTCATTGGCGGCGGCGAGCCGATAGCCGTGCAGTCCATGACAAATACGGACACCGCCGACTATGCGGCGACAACGGCTCAACTTGCGGCTCTTCGAGAGGCAGGTTGCGATATAGCGCGGTTGGCGGTACGGAATTTCGCCGACGTCGAGGTGTGTAAAAAATACGTCGAAGAATGCGCAATGCCCCTCGTGGCGGACATTCAATTCGACTGCCGTTTGGCGATTGCCTGCGCGGACATAGGCTTTGCCAAGGTGCGGTATAACCCCGGCAACACGACCGCGAGCGGGCTGAAAGAACTTGTCGCGGCGTGCAGGGCGAACTCCTGCCCGATAAGAATAGGCATTAACGGCGGATCTTTGGAAAAAGATATCAAAGAAAAACATGGCGGAGCAACGGCAGACGCGCTCGCCGAAAGCGCAATGCGTTCCGTGCATGCTTTGGAAAACGCAAACTTTTTCGATATCGTAATTTCCGTCAAGTCCAGCGATGTGGCGACCTGCGTCAATGCGTACGAAATTCTCGCAAAATCCTGCGATTATCCGTTACATATAGGTATAACCGAGAGCGGTTGGGGCGAGGACGCCGTGATAAAATCGTCGGCGGGAATAGGCGCAATGCTGCTTCGCGGAGTAGGCGACACTTTGCGCGTGTCCCTCACGGGCGACCCCGTGCGCGAGGTTGAAGTGGGCAAAAGCATTTTAAGCGCCGTCGGATTGAATAAAAATTTTGTCGAAATAATTTCCTGTCCGACTTGTGCGCGTTGTTTTTACGATCTCGAAACGCTTGTCGTCAAATGCAAGGCTATGACGAAAAACGTGAGAAAGCCCCTTAAAATCGCGGTTATGGGCTGCGCGGTAAACGGCCCGGGAGAGGCGGCAGACGCCGATATAGGCATAGCCGGAGGGAAAGACAAAGCCGTCCTCTTCAAAAAAGGCGTTATAGTGGAAACCTTGCCCACGAAAGAAGCGGAAGAAAAATTTACGACGATGCTCGGAGAACTCATTAAATGAACGATTTTAACGAAAGATTTGCGAAGTCGGCAGGCAATTTCGCATACATACGCTTTTTATCGGCGAAAATAGACGCAAGCAAACTTAAAGTAACCGTAAGTGCGGTTTACGATAAGGAGAACGAAGCCCGATTTACCAAAGAAAAAGCGCAAATCTTGGAGGAGTTGAAAAAGCTCCTTCCGCCGTCGGCGCGCGTGGAATTAAGCGCGACGGCGATTTCGCGCACGCCTTCGGAAATAGTTCGAACCGTACTCGACTATCTGAGCAAAGAGAGCATATTTGTTTATTCGTCGATAAACAAAGAGGATATAACCGCGATAGCGGGGGACAATCCTATCGTCAGACTCCGCGTAAGCGAGTCGATTGGCGAATATATGGAAATGAACGGGCTGGTCGAAAAATTGCGTTCATATCTCTCGAATTCCATGTTGGCGGAATTTACCGTCAAGTTGGAAAAACGGTCTGAGGATATGGCGGAAGTCATCGAACGACTTTCTGCGGAAACGTACCGCCCGAGGTTTACCTACGAACGCCCGGATGAAGGGAGAACGATCGACCCTCGTGGGCGCACGCCTATGTGCGGAAACATAATAACCGAAAAAGCGCGGTATATCTCCGACTGCATTCGACCGGATTACGTGACGCTCTACGGTACTATGTCAGACGTAAAAGAGCATGAATATACGCCTAAAAACGCCAAAAACGAAGAAAAACGCAAATATGTAACGTTTTTTCTCGATGATACGACGGGGAAAATAAGGTGTGTGTTTTTCGTCCGTCAGAAGTCGGAAAGCGTGCTTAAATATTTGCAAAACGGCGCATATATCATTGCGAACGGAAATCTCGATTACGACGCGAGGTTAAACGACGGATCTATGCAATTCAACGTGCGCAGGTTTACGGGATGCGACAAAGCGGACTTTGTACCGAACAAAGTCGTGCGGCTCGTCGACGACAAATATCGTTTTGTTACGCCCGTCAAATATACCTATCGCACGCAGGACTCGATTTATGCGGAGCAAAAAGCGCCTTTGACGGACGAGCCTATCGTAATATTCGAAACTTTGACTACGTCGAGGCATCTCGCGGCGTTCGGGGAACTTGTAGAGATAGGCGCGGCAAAAATACGCGACGGCAGAATCATAGAAACATTCGGCACATTTATCCGTCCTTTGGGCGAAGTGTCCGAGGAAGTGCGAACAAATCTCGGCATCAGATTATCGGATATAACGGGTAAACCGTCCTTTGACGAAGCGTTACCCGACTTTTTCAAATTTTTCGACGGATATACGCTGACGGCTTTCCCGTACGATTTTCACATGAAAGTCCTCGGCACTTATTTGGATAAACTTCACATTCCGATGCCATCAACCGTGGATATGGCGAACTATACGGATAAAGCGACGTTGAAAAGCGCCAGACAAAAGAGTACGGGCAGAACGGTGGGCGCGGCAATCGCTTTGGCTAAAATTTTAACCAATACCTGAAAAACGCTTGCAATTATGCGGAAATACTGTTATAATATGCTTGACTTTAATAGTAAGGCTATGAGAGTGGACTGTTTCGTCCGCTCTCGAACTTTTTACGGAGGTATCTTTGGACGAGATATTCAATGCCGTCGATCCCAAAGTGCGCGAACTCGGATACGAGACCGTTGCGGTAGAACGGCGCACCGAGTACGGACAAAAAATAATAACGATCATAGTGGACAAAGTACCTCAGGGCGTATCTCTCGACGACTGCGAGAAGATACACTACGCGATCGAACCGATCGTGGACGAATTGGACCCGACGAACGGACAGCCGTACGTTCTTGAAATTTCATCTCCCGGACTTGACAGACCTTTCAAAACACAGCGAGATTTCGAAAGAAACTACGGAAAGGAAGTGGAAGTTAAGTTATATGCCCCCGTTAAAGGCGTAAAAACTTACGAAGGGATTCTGCTCGAACGAACGGAAGGCTATGTCCTTATAGAAAATGATAACTCTCAAATAAAAATAGAAACAAACAGAATCGCGGTAGTAAGACCGCTTGTCAGATTCGAATAAAATCGGAGGAAACAAAAATGGTAAGTAAGGATTTTTTCAGCGCTCTCGATATGCTCGAAAGCGAAAAGAAAATACCCAAAAACGTCTTTATCGAGACGCTTGAAAGCGCGCTCGCTCTTGCGTATAAGAAACAGTACGGCACTGCGAAGGCGATACAAGTTATGCTTATTCCCGAGCGTTCGGCAATACGAGTCATCGCGTATTTGACCGTTGTGGAGGAAGTGGAGGATAAGGACTCTCAGATCAGTCTCGAAGACGCCAAACTCATAGATAAGAAATATAAGGTCGGCGACAGAATTTCCGAAGAGATAGACACGAAAGGCGACTTCGGCAGAATAATAGCGCAAAACGCAAAACAGGTTATTCTCCAAAAACTTCGCGAGATCGAGAATAACGTGATATACGAGGAACTTTCGGAGAAAGAGGACGACCTCGTAACTTGCTCGGTAAGGCGTATCGACGGTAAATATGTTTACGTCGATCTCAAAAAGCTCGAAGCGGTGCTTATGCCTACCGACCAGCTTCCTGCGGATAAATTCTATGTCGGCGAGCGCATAAAGGTATATGTAAAGAAGATCAAACCGGGTACGAGAGGCCCTCAGATTCAGGTATCGCGAACCGTTCCGGGATTTGTGCGCAAACTTTTCGAAGCCGAAGTCCCCGAGATCAAGTCGGGACAGGTCGTAATAAAGGCGCTCGTCAGAGAACCGGGTTATCGCACCAAAATGGCGGTATACAGCGAAGATCCCAACATTGACCCCGTTGGCGCGTGCGTGGGAAACAGAGGCTTGCGCGTAAATAATATCGTAGCCGAGCTCGGCGGCGAGAAGATCGAGATCATACCGTGGTGCGAAGATCCGTTGGAATTTATCGCTCGCGCGCTTTCTCCCGCAAAAGTCATCATGGTGGAAGCGAACGAGGACGAAAGGGCGGCAAGAGTGTTTGTAAAGGACGATATGCTCAGCCTCGCAATCGGTCGCGACGGACAGAACGCCCGTCTTGCGGCACGTCTGACGAATTGGAAGGTAGACGTCAAGCCGTATTCGCTTCACAGAGACGAGGACGAGTCGGAACAAAATATTTCCGATGAAGATTTAAGCGTCGACGACCTCGATACGGGTCTTAACGAAAGTGAGGGCGAATAATGGGGAAGATCCCTCAAAGAATGTGCGTTGCGTGCAGGCAAATGAAAGATAAGCGCGAATTGACACGTTGTCGCGTAACTCCGGAAGGAAAGGTGGAAATCGATCCGACAGGGAAAAAAAGCGGTCGAGGCGCATATATTTGTTCAAGTGCGGAATGCATAGCCAAGGCGAGAAAGCAAAATATTTTGGCTAAGGCGTTGGGAGCCGTCGCGGATCCCGAATTGTACGACGCATTGGAGACGAATGAGTAGTATAAAAAGTTATATAGGCTTTGCCGTAAAATCGGGCAAAATACTATACGGAATAGACAATATAATTCAAAGCCGAAAACGCAAATACGTTATGGTAATTTGCAAAACGGCTTCCGAAAATCTCGCGGATAAAGCGAGAAAATATTCCGAAAAAAACGGCATACCGCTTATCATGGCGGAATTGCCGCTCGAAGAAATGGTACATAAGACGAATTGTAAGTTAATTGCGATATCAGATGCAAATTTGGCAAGCGCCGTTATCGGAACGAATGGGAGGTAAAATGCCACAAGAACAGAAAAAATCTCAACATTTCTCAATGGAAGTATTGAAAAAACTGATCACGCAAACAAGCGCCGACGGTTCTTTCTCCGTATACCGTTCGGAAATCGAAACGGCTCAACGCAAAGTGAGCGGCATACTTTCCGCATGCAGAGAGATTTCCGAAAGGATAAACCGACAAAAACAGTCCGAGGCGCTTGAACAACGCAAGGAAAAGGTACAAAAGGAGGAAGTTCCCGAGCCTGTCGCGCAACCTCAGAAAGCGGCGGAGCCCGTCGCGCCCGCTCCCAAAACTCCGAACGTACGCACCAAGCACATGGATAACGTACCGAGTTACGTAAAAGGAGTTGTGGATCTTCACCCCGAAACGCCGAAAAAGCCGCGTACGCAGACCGTCAACGGAGCAAAACCGTCGTCAACGCGTCCGGCAAGCGCTACGCCTCGTCCCTTCGGACCGAGAGTCGCAACACCTCCTCCAGCGGCTCCCGTCGTGAAACCGCGCAAGACGTCCGACAAAGATAAGAAGAGGGATTCCGCTAAGTCATACGAAGAGAAAAAAGCCATGACTAAGCGCACTCTCATTCGCAAGGGATTTATACAGGACGACCTCGACGACGACAGAGTAAGAGTAAGAAGAAAGTTAAAGAATAAGAGCAAGACCGAACAAACGGCGGTCGAGCCTCGCGTAATAGACAACGTTACGATTACTTCGTCGCAGGTTACCGTCAAGCAACTCAGCGAAATGATAGGCGTGGCGGCGCAGGAAATCATGAAAAAAATGCTTATGATGGGCGGCGCGCCGATTACTTCGATAAATTCCGTCGTGGATTTCGATACGCTTTTCCTCGTTGCCGACGCGTTTGGAATAACCCTTCAACGCAAGGTTGCACAGTCTCAGGAAGAACTTGCGGAGGCGCTCCACGACGAAGCGGACGACGAAAAAGATCTCGTTCCGCGCCCTCCCGTAATAACCGTTATGGGACACGTTGACCACGGTAAAACGAGCCTGCTCGACGCCATTCGCAACAGTAACGTAGTCAAGGGAGAGGCAGGCGGCATAACGCAGCATATCGGCGCGTACTCGGTAACGTGGGAGTATGAAAAGAAAAAGCGCCAGATTACCTTCCTCGATACGCCCGGACATGAAGCGTTCACGGAAATGCGCGCGAGAGGCGCGAAGGTAACGGATATCGTCGTGCTCGTAGTCGCCGCAGACGACGGCGTTCAGCCGCAAACGATTGAGGCGATCAATCACGTAAAGGCGGCAAACGCGCCCATGATCGTCGCTATCAACAAGATAGATAAGCCCACCGCCAATCCCGAAAAGATCAAGGAAGAACTTTCGAATTACGGCGTAGTAACAGACGAGTGGGGCGGCGACGTCAAAATGGTACCTATTTCCGCAAAGTTCAATAAGGGAATAGACACTTTGCTCGAAGAAATACTTTTCCTCGCAGATCTCAACGATTACAGAGCGAACCCTAACCGTAAGGCAAAGGGCGCGATCGTGGAAGCGCGGCTTGACAAAGGCAAAGGTCCCGTTGCGACCATACTTGTACAAAACGGCACGCTCCACAGCGGCGACGCGGTCGTTTGCGGAACGACATACGGCAAGATCAGAAATATGACCGACTCTACGGGTAAGACAGTCAAAGCGGCTTTGCCGTCCACCGCCGTATCCGTAACGGGCTTATCCGGCGTTCCTAATGCAGGCGACGACATGTGGGTGGTCGCAGACGAAAAAACTGCGAAAGAGATCGCGGACGGCAGAATAGAAAAGGATAAGATAGCGCATTCGAGCGACCTTGCCGTCAAAACCTTTGACGAAAAAGTCGTTAAGAATCTCAACGTTATCATCAAAACGGACGTTCAAGGTTCTGCGGAGGCTCTCAAAAGCGCTATATCGAAGTTGGAAAACGAAGAAGTCAAGGTTTCCGTCGTACATTGCGGCGTCGGCAATATAAACAAGTCGGATATGATGCTTGCGGAAGTCACGAATGCGTTTGTTATCGGTTTTAACGTAAAGGCGGATTCCGAAGCGCGCATTATTGCCGAACAGAGCAAGATAAGAATGGGCTCTTACAGCGTAATTTACGACGCTATCGACGCGGTCGAAGCGGCTATGGACGGAATGACCGAGCCTAAATATCAGGAAGTATATATCGGAAAAGCGCAAGTGCGCAATATCTTCAAGATCACCGGCGTAGGTATGGTCGCAGGTTCTTATGTGTTGGAAGGCAAAGTTCAACGAGGCGCAAAGGTTGTCGTGAAGCGCCGCGGCGAGACTTTGTTCGAAGGCACGCTCAGCGGACTTAAACGCTTCAAAGACGACGTCAAAGAGGTCGCGGCGGGATACGAATGCGGCATATCCATCGACGGCTACTCCGATTTTGCCGAAGAGGACGAGATCGAAGCGTATATCACGGAAAGGATCAAATGAGTTACAAAACGGACAGAACGGCAGGCGAAATTCAAAAATGCGCTTCGCTGATATTGCAAAATAAATTGCATAATCCCGACGTTCCGCCCATGACGACCATAACGGACGTTACCGTCACCAAGGACTTGAAATACGCCACGCTTTATGTGAGCGTATTCGGCGACGGACAAAAGGCGGTGGACGCGCTCAATTCGTCGGCAGGTTTTATCAGACATGAGTTGGCGGCGGCTCTTCGCAATATGCGCACGGTACCGTCACTTCGGTTCGTGATAGACAATTCCGTCGAGTACGGAAGAAAGATAGACACTATTTTGAAGGAGATTGCCGAAAATGAATCCCATTCTCGAAGCGATTAACAGAGCAAATAGCGTCCTTATAATAGGACACGTTAGACCCGATGGCGACTGCATTGGGTCTGCTTTTGCATTAAGAGAATATTGTCTCAAACTCGGTAAAACGGCGGACGTCGGCAGTCCGACGCCGCTTCCGGACGCTTATACTTTTGTGCGAAACAGCGATCAATTTAACCGAATTACGCGCAAAAATTACGACCTGTTCATTGCCGTCGACTGCGGCGCAAGGGATAGGATAGGGAGAATGGAAGGGTTTTTCAAATCGGCGAAAGAAACTGTCTGGGTGGATCACCACGAGGGACACAACGGTTTCGGCAAATATAACCGTGTGGACGCCACAGCTTCGAGTACTTGCGAAATCGTTTTCGACCTTCTCGATCCCACGGGGAAAATCGATCCCGTAATCGCCACGTATCTGTATCTCGGACTTTCCACGGATACCGGGCATTTCATGCATAACAACACCACGCCCAAAGTGCTGTATACGGCTTATAAACTCGCTTCGTACGGCGCAGAGTGTCACGAACTTGCCGTCCGATTATATCGCACTCGTACGATGGAAAAGACCGCGTTGATCGCAAAGTCGATAGAGACGCTGCGCCTGTATATGGACGGTAAAGTCGCAATAATTGCCATGACTCGGGATATTCTCGACGAATGCCATATCGACGCCAACGACACGGAAGGTATAATAGACTACGCAATCGCCGTCGAGGGCGTGGAAATAGGCGTAAGTATATGCGAAGAAAAACCGAACGAATTTAAGATAAGCTTTCGTTCTCGCGGAAAGCGCGACGTAAACGAAGTTGCACGCTTTTTCGGCGGGGGCGGTCACGTTAACGCCGCAGGGTGTCGCGCAAGCGGAAATAAAGAGGACGTAATCGATCGGATATTACGGGCAATCAGGTGCACAATCGGGGAATGAAAAGCGGCGTCGTAAACATTTATAAGGAGAGCGGCCCGTCATCGTCCGCCGTCGTCGGCAAAGTGAGACGCGCTCTCGGCACTCGCGCCGTAGGACACATGGGTACGCTGGATCCGATGGGAGAGGGGGTGCTTCTCATCGGCGTCGGTAAGGGTACGCGGCTGTTTGAGTATTACTTATCCAAAACCAAAACCTACGAGGCAACTTTTCGCTTCGGCTGCACCTCGGACACGCTTGACGTTACGGGCAATATCACGACGGAAACGGTTGCGCCGACTAAGGAACAAATAGAAAGCGCATTGCCTTTACTCGTCGGCAAACAAAACCAGATTCCGCCCTCTTACAGTGCGAAATCCGTTGGCGGAGTCAGGGCGTACAAACTCGCAAGAGAGGGGAAAGTACCCCAATTGAAGCCCGTGGAAATTACGGTAAATTCTCTCGAACTTATCAAAGAGGTAGGGGAAAACGAATATTTATTCCGTATAGACTGCTCCTCGGGAACGTATATCAGAAGTTTGTGCAGAGACATTGCAGAGATGAGCGGATCTCTGGGACTTATGACTTCGATAAAGCGCACTCGCTGCGGAAACTTCCGCGCGGACGACGCAGTAAGGGTCGAAAACGTTACTATGTCAGACATAATACCGCTCGAAATCGCAATTTCGGACTTAAAAAGATACGATCTTGCGGATAATTTGTATAAAAAAGTTGTGAACGGCGTGCCTATTGAAATCGACGGTATAGAAGGCAATTTTGCCCTCTTTTGCAGAAACGAATTGATAGGTATCGCGGAAAACACGCCGCGCGGCGTACGTATAAAGACTTATTTGAAAGAGGATCAAAATGCAGACCGTTGAATTCGGCAAACCTTACGAAAAAGAAATAGTGCTTGCGCTCGGATATTTCGACGGAATGCACATAGGGCACAGACTGATTTCCGACAAGGTAAAAGAGCTTGCCGAAAAATATAACTGTACGCGCGCTATTTCTACGTTCGCCGACAGCCCCAATCGAAAAGATACGTTGTTTTCCTATCATGACAGGCGTTTGATTTTCGCAGATTGCGGAATGGAACTCTGCCTTACCTTGTATTTTATTCGCGTTTGCCGCATGACGGGTGAGGAGTTTTTCAAACAACTCACCGATACGTATAAGGTTAAAGCAATCGTGTGCGGACAAAACTATACGTTCGGTTCGGACAGGTGCAATGTCGACGCGCTTAAAAAACTTTGCGATGAGCGCGGTATCGAACTGACGGTTATCCCCACTTATTTGTATCACGGCGTAGTCGTTTCGACCACCGCGGTAAAAACATTTTTGATTACCGGCGACGTCAAAAGCGCGAATATGTTCCTCGGCTCGACTTATTTTATTCGCGGAAACGTTGTTTACGGCGACGGACGGGGAAGAAACATAGGCGTGCCTACCGTCAATCTCAATCTTCCCATCGGCGTAATGGAGATCAAACGCGGGGTATACGGCACTCATACCATTCTCGGCGGCAAGGAATATAAGTCGGTGACTAACGTCGGACCTCGACCGACCTTTACGCAAAGCAAATTTGCGGTGGAGACCAATCTGATAGGTTACGAGGGCGGAAGTTTGCTCGGTAAAGAAATTACGGTTTATTTTTATAAATATTTGCGTTCGATAAGAACTTTCAAGAATGCGGAGGAACTTGTCGCACGAATACAAAAGGATAAGGAGTGGACGGAATGCTGAAAATAGGGCCGAGCGGAAATTCGCTCTCTTTCTATGAGGAAGGCTATTCGCATACGCGGGACGCCGCGGCATGGGTGAGCGCAAGAGGGCTCGATTGCTACGAATATTCTTTCGGGCGCGGAGTAAATATCGGGGATTCGGCTGCGAGAGAAATAGGCGCGGCATTTGAAAATTACGGCATAGAGATAAGCGTTCACGCCCCTTATTACACCAACTTTGCTAACCCCGACGACGAAATGATTGCAAAATCTTTCGGATACGTTCGACAATCCATAATCGCAGGGCATAAAATGGGCGGTATACGCACCGTTTTTCATCCCGCCTCTTGCGGAAAAATGCCCAGACGAGAAGCGGTGGAACGTTGTGAAACGAATATCGCGAAACTCATGGAAACGCTATCGGATATTCCGTTCGAATTTATTCTTTGTCCGGAAACTATGGGCAAGTTCAATCAAATCGGCACGGTGGAGGAAGTGGTGGAATTCTGCAAAATACATCCCGCTCTTTATCCGTGCTTCGACTTCGGGCATATAAACAGTTATTTGCTCGGCGGAATAAAGGGTTATGACGATTACAAGCGGATCATAGATTACACGGCCGATAACCTCGGAGATAAAAAAACTTACAATATGCACGTGCATTTTTCCAAGATAATGTACGGCGCGAAGGGAGAGCTTAAACATCTGACCTTTGCCGACGATAAATACGGACCCGAGTTCGAAGGTTTTGCAAAGCTCATAAAGGAATACGATCTCACTCCGTACATAGTTTGCGAGTCGGACGGCACTCAGGCAGAGGACGCGCTTCAAATGAAAAAAATGTTGCAAAATTGCTGACATAGCGCGATTAGTGTGGTATAATATGGTTATGAACGACTTATTTAATGAAAATGACGCCGTGCTTTCGGTAGATCCGAGCAATCGTTTATACTTCTCCGGCGTAGAGACGTCTTTCGGCATAGTCCTGCTCACCGCCGAAACGAAGTATTTTTTGACCGATTTTCGCTATGCTTCGGCAATAAAGCGCAAACTCAAAGACTTCGAAATAATCATTACGGAAAAAGAGCGCGTATATGCGGATGTAGACGATATACTCGATTCGTGTTCGGTAAAGACGGTCGGATACGAGGACGAATATTGGAGCGTATCTTCTTTCAAAACGCTCAAAAAGGAACTCAAAAAATATGAGTTAAAGCCTATAAGCGCGGAAATTCGCGCAATGAGGGCAATCAAAACTCCCGAAGAAATCGAAAAAATGAGGGCGGCGCAAGCGCTGACGGAGACCGCGCTCGATAAAGTTCTTTCCAAACTTAAAGTAGGCGTAAGGGAAAGAGACATCGCAGCGGAACTGTCTTATCAATTCATATCCCTCGGCGCGGACAGAGAAGCATTTGAAAGTATCGTCGCATTCGGAGAAAATTCAGCGGACTGCCACCATATCGCAGGCGATCGCAAACTTTGCAAAAACGAAATCGTGTTGTTCGATATCGGCGCAAAATTGAACGGGTACTGTTCCGATATGACGAGAACGTTCTTTTTCGGTGAGGCAAGTCAGCGGTTTGCGGAACTGCATAATATCGTAACGAAAGCGCAATTATACGTTTTGAAGCACATTAAAGCAGGCATAACGGGCGCCGAAGCGGATATGATGGCGCGCGAATTTATCAAAGCCAACGGGTACGAAAAGGAATTCGGGCACAGTCTCGGACACAGCCTCGGAATAGATATTCACGAAGGACCGTCTTGTTCGAAGAATAATACCGCGCCGCTTCCCGAAAACGCCGTTGTGACAATCGAACCGGGCGTATATATTTCCGATTACGGCGGTGTACGCATGGAAGATATGGTAGTAATAAAAAAAGGCGGTATAGAGAACTTGACAAAATATAGGAAAACCTATATAATATAGAAAATCCAAACATCAAGGAGTAATTATGGTAGCAGGAGATTTCAGAAAAGGAACAACGTTCGAGAAAGACGGCAAGGTTTTTCGTGTGGTCGATTTCCAACATGTTAAACCCGGCAAGGGTTCCGCATTCGTCAGAACAAAGTATAAAAATGTCGTTACGGGACAAGTTCTTGAAGAATCGTTTAACCCGACGGAAAAATTCCTCGATGCAAGGATCGAGACGCATGATTATCAATTTCTTTATGCGGACGAAGATTTCTGCCATTTCATGGAGCCGGAGACGTTTGAGCAAATCGATATCAATATCGACGAATGCCGTGACGCGCTTCAATACATCATTCCCGAAATGATGGTTTCCATTCAATCGTACAAAGGCATGCCTTTCAGCGTAGAACCGCCTAACTTTGTAGAACTCACGATCACGGAAACCGAACCCGGTATACAGGGAGATACTTCCAAAGCGGGTAACAAGCCCGCGACTCTCGAAACGGGTGCGGCGATACAAGTTCCGCTCTTTATCAATATCGGGGATAAGATCCGCGTCGATACCAGAACGGGGACGTATATGTCTCGCGTTAAATAATTAAAATAAAAAGGCGGGAGGCTATTGCAAGAAATCACTTGCGATAGCCTTTTTTAATACAATTTACGCAAAAAAGGGGACTGTTTCAAAAAACAGCCCTTTATTTTTAAGCGAGACAGTTTGCAAAATCATGATAAGAAATGCGGATCATGCCCGTGCGATTTTCATGCAAGTTAATTGCGCGGGGAATTGAGAGTGTTTAATGCCGCCCAGGTGAGAGGTCCGACAACGCCGTCCGCGTCGAGCCCGGATTCGGCTTGGAAGGCCCGGACGGCATTTTGAGTGTTATTTCCGAAAATTCCGTCCGCGGCGACAGGGTAGAGTTTGGAAAGCAATTTGTTTTGGAGATACCAAACCGGCGAGCCTTTGCTTCCGATCCCGAGCACGAATGCGGAAGGGTTAGGCAGCGCAAGTTTCGTCCAGGTTTGCCGTCCGACTATGCCGTCTGCCGAAAGCCCGTTGTCCGTTTGAAATTCTTTGATTGCCGACGCGGTTACGTTTCCGAATATGCCGTCGGCGGAGATATTGTAGCCGTATATTTGTAAATAATATTGCGCGATTTTTACGTAATTGCCTCGACTTCCGTTTTTTATGAGCGGATACGCGGCGACGTTGCCTTCCGAAACAAAAGGTTCGCGGACAAATTCGCAAATCCCCATGACGGCGGCCGTACCGATCGACTTTTGCCACATGGGGTCGAGCATAAGTCGCGCCTCTCGTAAGTTTGTCATATATCCTGCCTCGATGAGTGAGCTTGGAGCGAATACGGAATCCAATACTCCTACGCTGAGCGTGAAAACTCCTCGACCTTTGTTTTGCAGAGAATTATTCACTATATTGATATATATATCCTCGGTAAGCGCGCGGCTGTCTGTCGCATGCCTGTTTAGCGCGGAATAATACGCTTCGAGTCCCGATACGGAATTAAAGGAGTTGCCGCTTCCGAAAGCGTTGTAAGCAAAAGTGACAAGCAAGGTTATGCCTGCGCGATTGGCGCGCAAGACCCTTTGACTTATGGAAATATCCGACTTTTCCGGATGAATGTCGTATGTATTATAACCGCACCGTGCCGCCGAGATAAGAAAATACAGTTTTGCGGGACGGTTAAATTCGTTTTCGTAAATGCTTCTGCCGAGATACGGCATAGCAGGGGTTCTTTTTCCTGCTGTCGGCGGGCTGATTCCGTGTTCGTCATTGCCGCCGATAAGATAATCGGATGCGCTCATACTGTCATAATATGCCGATAATTGTCGGCGTGTGATATTTCAATCATACGGTTTAATACCGAAAAATATATTATGGTATGTTCGATTTATCGTCACTTAAACATGTCTTACCGACAAAAATTTACTCGTCGATATCGAATAATCTCGATCCGCAAAAATTGCGAGAGATAAGACTACGCGCGGAAAAACAGGTATGCGTTTCATACGGTCAAAAAAATATTGCATACTTGACCGCGAACGGAATAAGCGATAGGGCGGACAAAGCGTTGACGGTTTCCGCGGACGATATAAAACGCGCGGTGGTGTCGTCGGCGGAACATTCGGTTTATGCGTACAACGACGATATTAACAAGGGATTTATAACGTTGGATAGCGGAGCGCGAATAGGCGTGTGCGGAGAGTGCGTTTTCGAGGACGGGAAAATAAAAGCGGTAAAGAATTATTCATCTGTAAATATACGTATTCCTCATGAAATTCGCGGTTGCGCAAGCGGTATTATGCCTGTCATAGTAGAAAATAATTGCCGCATAATGCTGATTTCCGCTCCCGGCGGCGGGAAAACCACTATGCTCAGAGATATAGCGAGACAGTTATCCGAACTCACGCCTCGCAATATTCTGATCGTAGACGAAAGGAGCGAAATTGCCTGTACGGTCGGAGGCGTTCAGAAGCACGACGTCGGCATAAATACCGACGTAATTTCCGGTTCGGAAAAGGCGTATGCGTTCGAGTGCGCAATTCGTTCAATGCGACCCGATGTTATAATCACGGACGAGATTTTCGGTAAAAGCGACATAGAGACGATAAGGGAAGCGGTCGGGTGCGGTATATCCGTGATCGCGTCGGCGCATTCTTCGAATCCGGAAACTTTTATCATGCGTCCGTTTGTAAGGCAACTTGTCGAGGACAAACTCTTCGAAAGGTATATTTTTCTTTCGTCCGATTTTTTTTCGGACAGAGTAGAGGCAATGCTCGACAGGGATTTGAATTTGATATGATAGATAAGATGTTTCTTACGGTTTGCCTTACCGCCGTCGGAACGATAGTAGGGTTTGTAATAGGACACAGGCTTAAATTGCGCAAACAGTATTTCGATAGTTTGGACGGACTTCTTGCGCGCTTCGAGTCCACGTTGGCTTTTTCGCATGACACCGTCCCGACCGTACTCGGACAGTATCGAACGGATTCGGGACTGCTTAACTCTCACATAAAGTTCTGCCTTCTGGAAATGAAGGGCGAGAAAGGGGATAAATTTGCAAACGGTTATCTGTCGAAAAGCGAATCCGATTTTGTCCGTTCCGTAATAATGTCGCTCGGAACTTACAACACGGCGGCGGAGAAAAACGCGGTGGCGACAAATCGTATGAAATTAAAGGAATATTGCGCCGCCGCTGACGATAAATATGCAAAACTCGGCAAACCGAGCATAAAATTGGGCTTTCTTTTCGGACTTCTGCTGTCCGTTCTGTGTTGGTAATGAGTATAGATATAATATTCAAGATAGCCGCGATAGGGCTGATAACCGCAATAGTCGGTCAGGTATTGAAAAAATACGACAAAGACGAGATAGCGTCGTTGGTAACGCTCGTCGGGCTTGTGACCGTTCTTTTGATAGTCATCGACTCTCTGACGGACTTGTTTTCCGCGCTTCAATCGGTTTTCGGGTTATATTCATGATATTGAAGATTGCAGCAATGGGCGTGATCACGGTAATATCGGTACTTACGGTACGAAGCGAGAGATCGGATATAGCCGTAACGATAGCGATAGTCGGCGGCATAGCGATTGTGCTGAGCGTAGTCGATTATTTTACGGCCATTGCGGAAATGCTAAACGATCTTGCGACGCGGACGGGCGTAAACATGGATCTCGTGCAATATTTGCTTAAACTCGTCGGGGCAGGATATGTGATAGAATTTGCTTGCGATACTGCGGAGGACGCGAAGTTGCCCTCTCTTGCAAATAAAATTTCATTCGGCGGCAAGGTGGTACTGTTTTGCTTAATGATCCCTATCGTAAAAGAACTCATAGATATCGTAATATCATTATTGGAATACTGTTAAGTTTCGGTGCGATAATACTTTTTTCCACATTGGTAAGACCGCATGCGGACGGGGGAAGCGGCAGTTATACGGATGAAATAATTTCCTCGCTCGGCGGTGACTTTTCCAAACTTTTGTCCGGGCTAACCGAAACTCAGATAAATTTTTTCGGAGGGAACGACTATCTCGGCGTGCTGCGCGACATCGCAAGCGGTAAATTTACGTTGGATTTCTCCAACCTTTTCACGCTTATTTTCAGCGCGATAGGCGCGAGTATAACCGACCTGCTTACGCTCCTGATAGTCGTCGTTTCCATAGCGATAATATATTCCATACTCGGAGCGTTCAAAGGCAGAGCGTCGTCGGAAAGCGTGGGGAAAATGGTGCATTTTGCGTCGGTTTCCGCTATGGTAGCGGTGCTTGGCGCGACTACGGTGGGGTTGTTCGGAGCGTGTGCGGAAACGCTGAACATAATTTCATCGCAAATTAACCTCATAATGCCGATCATGCTCACGCTGATGGCGGCGATAGGCGCGACGTCGTCCTCGGGAGTATTTCAGCCGGCAATCGCAGTTCTTACGAGCGGACTTACGACATTGCTCATCACGGTGCTTTTTCCCATGCTGATAGCCTCCTTCGTTTTCAACGTTATCGGCAACATATCCTCGGAAATGAGACTTTCCAAAGTATCCGAATTTTTGGGGAGCGCGGTGAAGTGGTTGTTCGGCACGGGATTTTTTATACTCACCGCATTTCTTTCCGTACAGGGAATAACCGCCTCCGTATTCGACGGGATATCTGTCAGGAGCGCGAAGTTCACGATAGGAAAGTTCGTTCCCGTCATCGGCGGTTATCTTGCGGAAGGCGTCAACCTGATAATATCCGGAGGGATAGCCGTAAAAAATGCGTTGGGATATACCGCGCTTGTCCTGCTTGCGGTTACCGTAATACCGATCATAATAAAAATCGCGGTTTATTCGTTATGTTTGCGGCTTGCGGCGGCAGTGGTTGAGCCGTTGGGAGATAAACTTATGAGCAATATGCTTTCTGGAATGGCGAAAACGGTGAGCCTTACCGGCGCAATAATGTCGGGCGCGGCGTTTTTATATTTTATTTTTCTGCTTATCGTCGTATCCGCGGGGAACAGAATATGACGGCGTGGCTACTCTCTGTCGCGGGAACGGGCATACTCGGCGTGCTTATAGGGCATTTGACGTCCAAAACGCGAATGCACGCCGTCATCAAAACCGCTTGCACATACGTCTTTTTGCTCGTGTTGATTTTTCCCATACCGACGCTCATTACGAACGGGATCGATATGTCGTCTTGCAGTATATTCGGCGGCGACTTTTCATACAATGAGGATGTATTCGATAAAACGAGCGAAGCCTACTTTTCGGTCGTAAAAACGGAGATAGAAAGGCAGGCGCAAGAACGCGGATATGAGATCGAGTGCGAGATAAACGGCACGCTTGACGAGGAAAAAATCACCGTGCATGAAGTGACTGTAATTCTGAAAGGCGAATTTGCCGACAGTTCCGCCGCGATATTGGACGTAAAAGCTATGATAGCTGACTATCTCGAAGTGGAAGAATCAATAGTGAGGGTTCAAGTTGAGCAAGTTAAAGGATAAATTCAAGAACATATTCGCAGAAATAAAATCGATCAAACACATAGAGATAATCATAGCCGTTATAGCGATCGTCATAATGCTCGTTATTTATTTCGGTACGTCTTGTTCTCCCGATGAAAAAACAAGCATAGAGCCGCTGCCGGGTGAATATGATTATTATACGGAAACGGTCAGGGAACTCGAAACGAAACTCTCTCAGATAGAGGGAGTGGGAGACGTATCGGTGCTGGTAAATTGGTCGCAGGAAGCCGAGGAAACCTCAAACGGTTTGCCGAAGCCCGAAGGCGTGATCATCATCTGCGAGGGAGGAAACAATATTTCTGTAAAATTAAAACTAATTTCGTCGGTTGCGTCATATTTTGGGATCAGCGAAAATAAAATCAATGTGTTAGCGAAAAGCAAATAAAAAATATTTCGGGGGTAAACGCCATGTTAAGTAAGAAAAAGAAGATCTTCATTTTGTCGGGTATGGTTGCACTGCTTGTGCTTACGGGAGTGCTTAACATCGTACTGAATACGACGGCTTCCGCGCCGTCGGACAGCGTAAATGCCGGGTCGGAATATACCGATTTCTTTACGGCGTACAAAGCGGACAGAAAGGCTTCCAGAGAGCAGGCTCTGCTCTATTACGACGAAATAATTTCGTCCGACAAATATTCGGAGGAAGTCAAACAGAACGCTCAGAACGCAAAAGTCGCCCTTGCCGAGAGCATGGACACCGAACTCGTTCTCGAAGGGCTTATCAAGTCTTTGGGCTTCGAGGACGCAATAGTAACGAGTACGACGGAGAATATCAACGTAATAGTCAAGTGTGACGAACTTACGGGTCCTCAGGCAAATCAGATCATGCAGATAGTCATAACGGAGACTGATAGAAAAGCGACGAACGTAAGAATTATTCCTACCGAATAATAAAAAAAAGATTGAAATATAAGAGCCGCTGTGCTATACTTACATAAGTAGTGGTGCGCGCTCCGCAAAATTGCCCTAAAAATCCGCGCACCGCTAACGCGGATTTTTATATTTACGGAGAAATTATGGGAAGAAAATCGGCAAGGGAAGCGTTATTCGGTTTGGTCTATGAATATACGGTGAGAAACGAAGAGGACGAATTTACGCTGTCGATAATGACAAAAGATTTGTCTGCCGACGATATCGAATATGTGGAATCGTCGTATCGCGGCATTATTTCCAATCGTGAAAAAATCTGCGAGTTGATACAAAAATACAGTCGCGGCTTTGCGCTCGACCGAATATACAAAATAGATTTAGCAATACTTATGGTTGCGGTATACGAAATTCTTTACCGTGACGACGTCCCTTAT
Organism: uncultured Clostridia bacterium; assembly: GCA_947589145.1. Lineage (GTDB taxonomy): Bacteria > Bacillota > Clostridia > Christensenellales > Pumilibacteraceae > Protoclostridium. Next base: position 25,550 of record CANQCB010000002.1, read on the forward strand.
TCGGTAAGTGCGAACGAGGCGACGGAACTTGCGAAAAAATACTCGACCGACAAGAGTTATTCCTATGTGAACGGAGTGCTTGCGTCTGTAATAAAGGAGGTCGGCAATGTCGGCACGTTTGATTGACGGAAAGGCGTTATCTCAATCCATTAAAGAAACGCTAAAAGGCGAAGCCGCGAAGTTCGAAAGCGCTTACGGCAGAAAAGTAGGGCTTGCGGTTATAAAAGTAGGCGCGAACCCGGCAAGCGAAGTTTACGTCCGCAACAAGATCAAGTCGTGCGAGGAAGTAGGCGTTAAATCTTTCTCGTACAATCTTCCGGAAGAAACGGAGGAAAGCGCGCTTATCGAACTTATCGACGCGCTTAACGGCGACGGGAACGTGGACGGGATACTCGTGCAACTTCCTTTGCCGAAAGGGCTTAACGAGAAGAAGATCCTTGCGCGGATTTCACCCGAAAAAGACGCCGACGGTTTTCATGCCGTGAATGCGGGCGGTCTTTTGCTGGGATTGCCTTGCACCAAGCCCTGTACTCCGGCAGGAATTATAGAATTGATAAAATCCACGGGTACGGAGATCGCGGGTAAGAACGCGGTTGTGATCGGCAGAAGCAACATAGTCGGTAAACCCGCCGCCATATTGCTTTTATCGGAGAATGCTACGGTTACGATATGCCATTCCAAGACGGTTGATCTTGCGTCGATTGCAAAAAACGCGGACATTCTCGTTGCCGCAGTGGGCATAAAAGAATTCGTTACGGGCGACATGATAAAAGAGGGCGCGGTCGTTATCGACGTCGGCATGAACAGGTGCGACGGCAAACTCTACGGCGACGTGAATTTTGCCGAAGCGTGCGAAAAGGCGGCGTATATTACTCCCGTTCCGGGCGGCGTTGGACCGATGACGGTCACAATGCTCATCAAAAATGCGATAGAATCGGCATTCAGATGCAAAAAAAGCTGACAGTTTCACAGCTCAACGCGTATATCCGAGGTGTTTTCGACGACGAGTTCGTTCTGCACGACGTGACGGTTTGCGGCGAGGTTTTCGAGTTCAAGCGAATGGGCGCGCGGACATTCATAACTCTCAAAGAAGGGGAATGCACGCTCCCGTGCGTGAGTTTTCGCGCCGTCGACGACGGATTGCTCGGCAAAAACGTCGAGTCGGTCGGTACGGTCAACTTTTACGAAAAAACAGGGCGCGTATCCTTTCTCATAGACGAAATAACCCCGTCGGGAGACGGCAAAATTCTCCTAGATCTGGCGAAACTTCGTGAGAGTTTACGCGGAGAGGGATTGTTTGACAACAGACTCGAACTTCCGTCCGAGATTTCCAAAGTTGCGGTAATTACGAGCGAACACGGCGCGGTCCTCCACGATATAGCATCCGTAGTGCGTTCGAAAGGGGTGTCTCTCGCAATATGCGTCTATGACGTGCGCGTACAGGGCAAGGAAAGCGCGTCGGAAATTTCGACGGCAATCGACGACTTAAACGCAGGAAAACTCGGCATAGACGCAATAATAATCGCGAGGGGCGGCGGCTCGGCTACCGACCTTGCGGCTTATAATACGGAGGAAGTCGCTCGCGCGGTCGCACGCAGCAAAATCCCCATAATCAGCGCGGTAGGGCACGAGACCGACTATACTTTGTGCGATTTATGCGCGTCCGTCAGAGCAGGCACTCCGAGTATTGCCGCGGATATCGTCGCATATTCGGCATATCAAAAGACGGAGAGAATTCGGAATTTGTCAAAGGCGATATGCGCCGGCATAGAGAAAAAGTTCGCCGTTTGTCGCAATCGTGTAATTTCGCGCGGAATGGGCATAATCGATTTCAGCGAGAGTAAAATATCGAGTCAATCTCGTCGCATAATATATGACGCGACGCAAATTGCGCGCAAGGCAGAGAACATACTGTCCGCGCGCGAGGACAGATTGAAATTTATTGCGGCTATGCTCGACAAGGTTAATCCGCTTAAAGTTCTGTCGCAAGGCTATTCCAAATTGGTCATGGACGGCAGGGAAATAACGAGCAGCAAAATGCTCAAAACCGGTGACGATATAAAAATAATAATGCGCGACGGCAAGGTAAAGGCAAAAGTCTGCGAGGTGAAACATGACGCTTGAAGAGAATATAAACGAATTGGAAAAAATTTTGGCGGCGCTCGAAAAAGAGGGCGTTACGGTAGAAGAAGGCATCGAACTTTTCGAAAAGGGAATTGCCGTGACGAAGGAATGTTTGACGGGATTGGAAAGCACGAAGGGAAAGATCACGCTGCTTAAAAAACAAATGGGCGAACTGATCGAACAACCGATAGATCTCGATGCCTGAATACATATATGAATTTTACGTCGGAATACCAAAAATTGCGCAATACGGTTGACGCCGCGCTTGAAAGCATTGTTTCGGACGGCGTCTGTCCCGAACTCAAAGCTGCGGTCAATTACAGCCTTCTCGGCGGAGGAAAGCGTCTCCGTCCCGTTTTGTATTTGTCCGTGTTGTGCGCTTACGGCGTTGCGGCTACGGAAAATGACGTAAAGGTCGCGTGCGCCATAGAGTGTATACACACCTATTCGCTCATACATGACGACCTTCCGGCAATGGATAACGACGATTATCGAAGAGGCAGACCCACCAATCATAAAAAGTTCGGCGAGGCGATTGCTATACTCGCGGGAGACGGCTTGCTCAATCTCGCTTACGAACTCCTTGCCGACGTCGCAATGCGCGACGGTAAATATGCGGCGGTAATGCGGATCGTTTCCGAAAACGCGGGAATGCGCGGCATGGTGGGCGGTCAAGCGTATGAGTTCGCGGCTACCGAAGATACGGCAGAGCACGTCGCATACCTTAAAACGGGGAAACTCATAGAAGCGGCGATAGTCTCCGCCGTTCACGCGGCAGGAAAGGACGAGGATGAGGAAATATGGCGCGAGTTTGCCGTGGATTTCGGCAAAGCGTTCCAATTTCGCGACGACCTTCTCGACATGACCGAAGAGGAAGCAGAAAAAATGGGCGTAAAACGCAACCTCGAACGCTTCTACGCCGCCGCGCTGAACGCTCTCGATAAAACAAACTGCGATACGGCGTTTTTACGCGCATTAACGGATAAAATGCTGTCGAGAACGACAGACGGCATATAGTCGGAATACAAACATATATATTGATAACAAATGGCATATCTCGAAAAAATAAACAGTCCTGCCGATCTGAAAAAACTTTCGATTTCGGAATTGAAATCTTATGCGGAAGAACTTCGGCAGTACATAATAACAGTCGTCGGTAAAAACGGCGGACACCTTGCGTCGAATCTCGGCGCGGTGGATTTTACCGTTGCTTTGCACTACGTATTCGACTGTCCGAGGGATAAGTTCATTTTCGACGTAGGTCATCAATCATACGCGCACAAAATTATAACGGGGCGTATGGCAGAATTTGCGCGTCTCCGACAGGACGGCGGAATAACGGGTTTCGAAAATATGCGCGAGAGCGAATACGACGCATTTTCGACGGGGCACAGCAGTACGTCGCTGTCCGTCGGGCTCGGGCTTGCTCGCGCCCGAGACCTTGCGGGCGACAGATACAACGTCGTTTCCGTGATAGGCGACGGCGCGCTCACGGGCGGAATGGCGTATGAGGCGCTGAACGACATAGGCGCGTCGGGCACGAAAATGATAATCGTGCTCAACGACAATGCGATGTCCATTTCCAAAAACGTGGGGGCGATATCCTCTTATCTCGGTAAACTCAGACTCAGTAAGAAATATAAAAAGTTAAAACGCGTCACCAAACAGGGAATAGACGGGTTGCCTATAATCGGACCGTATGTATTACGCGCAACCGAGCGAATCAAGATGTGGCTTAAAAAGCAGCTCGTTTCCAACAAAATGTTCGAACAGCTCGGAATAAAATATTACGGAGTGTTTGACGGTCATAATATCGGGGAAATGATAAATCTTCTCGAACAGATAAAAAATTCCAAAGGACCCGTCATCATACATATAACCACGCATAAGGGAAGCGGACTTTACGAGGCGGAAATGAATCCCGAAAAATATCACGGGGTAGACGCGTCAACCGAGCAAATACATAAATTTTCGGACGTAGTCGGCGAAAAACTCACCGAACTCGCCGCACGCGACGACAAGATTGTGGGCGTCTCCGCCGCAATGATGTCCGGAACGGGGCTGAACGCATTTCGACAAGCATATCCCGATCGTTGTTTCGACGTCGGTATAGCCGAACAGCACGCCGTCGCCATGTGCGCAGGGTTGGCGGCGGCAGGTTATAAACCCTATTTTGCGGTATATTCTTCATTCCTTCAACGCGGTTTCGATCAGATACTCCACGATGTGTGCATAAATAATTTACCCGTAAGGTTTTTGATCGACAGGGCGGGCGCAATAGGCGCGGACGGAGTCACGCACCAAGGGCTTTTCGACCTCGGATATTTGAGTATGCTGCCCAATATGACCGTGCTTGCGCCGAGAAACGGGGAAGAATTGCGCAAAATGCTGGATTGGTCGTCGGAATTTAATTCTCCGCTTGCAATAAGATATCCCAAAGGATATAAAGACGACATAGTCTTGCCGTCGAGCGAAATCGTTTACGGTAAATGGGAGACGGTGGCGCGCAGCGCGGAAAAAGTTTACGTAATAGCCGTCGGAAATCGAATGTTGTCCGTTGCGAAAGAAGTGGATTGCAATTTGATAAGCGCGAGGTTTGTGAAACCGCTTGACGGCGAAATGCTGAACGAGATAAACGCAGAAGGCAATATCGTCATTACAATGGAGGAAAACGCTTTGCGCGGCGGCTTCGGCGAAAGCGTCAGAACGTACCTTTGCGAGCATGGAATTCGTTGCGATCTCAAATGCCTCGGCTTCGACGACAGGTTTTGCGAGAGCCTTTCGGTGAATACTTCGTTTGAGCAGCAGGGGCTGACAGCGGAAAATTTGCGTAAAATAATTTTCGAACACAAACTTTTGAACAAAAACTCTTGAATAAATATAAATTTTATTGTATAATCATACTATGCACGTAGGAATTTACGTTAATACGGAGAGGGATAAAAACCTTACGGCGACCGAAACGCTCATGTCTTTGCTCTCGGCAAAAGGAGTGTCTTTTGCCTTGCATGATTCTGCGGCGCACTTAAAAAAGAACGTGGAATATTTTGGCGACGATTGCGAGGGTTTCGACGCCATTTTCGCCATGGGCGGCGACGGGACGATCCTCTCGGCGGCGAGTTTCGCGGCTGAAAAGAATATTCCCATAATCGGCGTCAATCTCGGACATACGGGCTTTTTGTCCGAATTTACTCCGAGCATGCTTGCCGATTGCGTGGACAGGCTGATACGCGGCGATTACTCGGTTGTCGGGCGCGATATGATTAAAACGGAAGTCGGCGGCAAACCTATAATCGCGCTCAACGAGCTTGCTTTTTACAAAAAGAATATCGGCAGAACGATTACGTTAACGGTAAAGGTGAACGGCGCGGTGCTTAATAACTTCAAATGCGACGGGTTTATAATCAGCACGCCGACGGGCTCGACCGCTTATGCGCTGTCGTCCGGCGGACCGATAATAGAGCCAAGCGTAAAGTGCCTTCTGCTCGTGCCGATAAACTGTCATCATCTTTCCGCAAAGCCCGTGGTAGTCGGAGAGGACGCGGAAATAGTCATACGCGGCGACGAGCCTGCGTGCGTAATCGCCGACGGCAGGGTGGTAAGCAGCGACTCCGACGGCATAGTCGTTACAAAAGCGGGCATGAGCGCAAAGTTTATTTGCATGAACGGTTGCAATTTTTTCAACAGACTGTATGAAAAGCTGGGCGCAAAGCCAAAGGAGCTATAATATGGCGCGCAATTCAAGACAATTCAAAATACTCGAGTTGATCGCGGAAAAACCAATCGAGACGCAGGAAGAACTTGCCGCCGAACTTGTCGGCATGGGTTTCAACGTTACGCAGGCGACCGTATCGCGCGACATAAAGGAACTCGGGCTTATAAAAATCAACGACCGCGGTCGGCAAAGATATGTTAACGAGACTTCGGACAGTAAGCATTACTCGTCCAATATCGAGAACATATATCGCAATGCCGTGCTTTCCATAACTTCTGCGCAGAATTTGGTGGTTATAAAGACCGTACCCGGCGGCGCTTCGACCGTGGGAATGAACATAGATCGTCTGGATAACGTCGACGTTCTCGGTTGCGTGGCAGGCGACGACACCGTGCTTGCCGTTGCGAGGACGAACGAGACTGCGGAAGAAATAGCAAATCGTCTCAGGGAGATGCTCTGACAAATGCTGGAAAGGATAACGATAAGCAATCTTGCGTTGATTTCCGACGCGGAATTGACTTTTTCGGACAAATTGAATATACTCAGCGGCGAAACGGGCGCGGGCAAATCCATTATTGTTGACGCGCTCATGTTGCTTATGGGCGGTAAATATGACAAAACAATGCTCAGTTACGGGGCGGAAAGCGGCTTCGTGGAAGGGCTGTTTTCTTTTGATGAGACAAAAACCGAGTTTTTACCCGAGTACGGAATAGACGCGGACGCGGAACTCATCGTTAATCGCAAATTTTACTCGGACGGAAAAAACGATATAAGAGTAAACGGAAAGAGCGTTACCGCAAAAATGCTCAAAGCCATTATGTCGCACTTTGTGGATATTTGCGGGCAAAACGAATATCAGGTGCTTGCGAACAAGCGCGAGCACGCTTCCATTCTCGACGCGTACCTGTCGGATGAACTTGCTCCCGCGCTCGGCGAGGCGGCGGCGCTGTTTGCCGAGTATACGGACGTTAAAAAGAAAATGGCGTTGATAGGGAACACCGAACAGCGTTTGCAACGAATCGATATTTTGACGTATCAGATCAACGAAATCGACCGAGCGAATATAAGGGAAGGCGAGGAAGAGGAACTGACCGAGTATCGCAACAGGGCGATGCACTCCGAAAAAATCAAACTTGCTCTCGGCGGCGCAACGGATGAATTGACTCGCGACGGCGGCTGCGTCGACAGCCTTTATGCCGTTTTGAAGTCTGTCGGTTCGATTGCCGACATTTCAGCCGAATACGGGGATATAAATGCGCGTTTGAATGCGATCGCAGTTGAACTCGACGATATATCGGGAACGGTATCGTCATTGCTTTCCGACGTGGATTTCAACGAAGCCGACCTCGAAAATGCGGAATCACGTTTGCAACAAATAAGATCGATACGGAAAAAATACGGCGATTTGGCGGAATTGCCCGATAAATACAAAAAATTGTGCGCAGAATTGCAAGTTTTGCAAAACAGCGACGAGGAATACGAATATCTCTGCGAAACGAAAAAGAAACTGCTCGGCAAATTGTACGACGTTTGCAAAGAAGTTTCGACAATACGTAAAAAGGGCGCGCTCGGATTGGAAGAGGACGTGAAGCGCGAACTTTCCGCGCTCGGTATGAAAAATGCCGAATTTAAGGTCTCGTTTGCGGATTACCCGAGCGAGACGGACTTTGAAAAAACCGTAAGCGCAAAGGGCGCGGACGATATCGAATTTTTACTTTCTCCCAACATCGGACAGCCTTTATTGCCGCTTATTAAGATAATATCGGGTGGCGAAATGTCCCGCTTTATGCTGGCGCTTAAAGTAATTACCAGCAAATACGGCGAGTTGGATACGATGATTTTCGACGAAATCGACACCGGTATCAGCGGAAAAATCGGGCAGGAAGTGGCAAAAAAACTTGCCGATATTTCCCGTTCGAGCCAAGTATTGTGCGTAACGCATCTTCCTCAAATAGCGGCAATGGCAGATTTTCAATATTATATAGAAAAGAGTACGGACGGCAAATCCACCAGAACGGACGTGCGTTGTTTGGACAGAGAGGGCATGATAAACGAGATTTCCCGACTCTCGGGAGCGCGCGGCATCAGTTCGGCGGCGCGGTTGTCTGCGTCGGAGCTCAAAGATTGGTGCGACTCTTACAAAAAAAGTCTCGAATAGTCATTTACATATATTTACCTTATTCAGGCGTCGCTCGGTGCGGCGCTTTTTTGCATAAGCACGGGATTGGCAGGCAAACATAATAATATGCGTAAAATTCGCTCGACAACCGTTTTATTGTTTATATCGATTTTTTTTATCATATTCGCTCCGCTGTCAAATGCAAACGCAACCGCGTATATTTCGGAAGTTTATCTCGGCGGATATCCGATTGCGATCGAAATGCTGAGCGACGGTCCGATAGTCAGCAGCGTATCCGAGAATTACGCGCTGTCGGGAGAAATTAAAACAGGGGACGTAATCAAGAGTATAAACGGACGATCCGTAAGTTCATGTACCGATATCGGCGAAATAATTTCGGACGATGACCTCGAAACTCCGCTTCGAGTATGCGTTTTGAGATATAATTCTTATTTGAATTTGGAAATTATGCCGGAAAAGGACGTCTGTTCGGACAAGCTAAAACTCGGTTTTGCCACAAAAGAGGGTGTCTCCGGCGTCGGAACTATGACTTTCGTTACCAAGGACGGCAAATTTTACGCGCTCGGTCATTCCATAAAAGACGGAGAAAGCACGTCTCGGTTCGTTTGCCGCAGCGGCGAGATATACAAATGCGAAATAAACGGAATAAAACGCCCCGACAACGGCAGAACGGGCAAATTGATCGGCAGGAGCGTAGATTGCGGCAGTCCTTTGGGCGAGATAGAAGAGAACTCGTTATACGGTTTGCGCGGAACATTTTACGATCCTTTCGGCGAAATCGTATCATTGATGCCTCGCGACGAAATCAAACCGGGCAAAGCGCAAATAAGAACCACATTGCGCGGTGAACCCGCATATTTCGATATAGAAATAATCAAGGCAAGCAAACAGTCAACTGCGGCGGAAAAGGGAATGGTAATTCACGTAACTGACGCAGCGTTGATAAACAATGCAGGCGGCATATTGCAGGGAATGAGCGGCAGTCCGATTTTGCAAAACGGAAAATTGGTAGGCGCGGTAACTCATGTTTTTACCAACGATCCTACTCGCGGCTATGGCGTTTATGCGGATTGGATGTTGACCGCATAACGGGAAATACATATTATGTCTGACATAATATTATAAAAATTAATTGATTTTTGGATAAATCATATATTTTGACATAAAAACATATAGTTTATTGTGTCGAAAAAAAATAATAATTTCAAATATTTTATGATGACGAAACAGGATGAGATTTCGTCTTTTGTCAAATCGAACGCAAAATGGATAGTAATATTTTGCATAATTCTGATATTCGGTTTGGTAGTAGGCGTAATATCTTCGCTTAAACCCGTAGATCCGTTTGAAACGCTTTCGACGCACAATAACTCGATTTTTATAGTGATAGAAAATGCGTCGTATTTACAGTTTCTGTTTACGTCGATGGTAACCTACGTATCGATCGTTTTTCTTTCTGCGATGTTCGGTCGATTTTCTCTGTCTGCCATACTTCTTATTTCCGTGACGTTGGTGATGGGGTATTTTCAGTCGGGCACGGTCATTTTGGTGGTAAGGGTTTACGGAGTAATTTCCTTGCCGCTTGTAATATGCTATTCCGTCTTTTCGATTTTTGCCGATATCGTGCTGTTTTGCTTTTTCGCGACGCTTGTCAAAGCGGGCAGGGAGCGACGAAAATACGGTTGTAAAACCTCGTTTGCGAAAACGCTTTTAGGCTCTGCATATTTGATGATAGTCATTATTTTGGCGCTGCTTATAAGATTTTTTACGGTTATCGCTTTTTCATTTTTCCTTTGAAATACATATTTTTCATAATGACTGCGCAAAATCCTTCATATGGAGGAAAAGCGTATTATGAAGAATTTCAAATTTATTCCCGTCGTTATATGCGCCATGGCAATTTTATTCTCGGTGTCGGGAAGTATTCTCGGCGTATCCGCGGCGAATACGGACGCAGTGAATATACAATCGCCGTCCGCGATACTCGTTGAGGCGAGTACGGGTACGGTTTTATACGAACATAACTCGCACGAACACAGACCCATTGCAAGCATGGTAAAAATTATGACGCTATGTCTGGCATTCGATTCGGTCGAAAAGGGCGAGCTCGATATTTCCGAAGAAATTACGGTGAGCGAGAACGCGTCGTCTATGGGCGGAAGTCAGGCATTTCTCGACGCGCATGCGAGCTATAAGACGGAAGAATTGCTTAAATCGATCATCATCGCGTCGGCAAACGACGCCTGTGTGGCAATCGCCGAGCGCATTGCGGGGTCGGTGGACGGTTTTGTAAAACTTATGAATGAAAAAGCGGCGGCTCTCGGCATGGCAGACACCAACTTCGTGAATTGTACGGGATTGCCTGCGCCGAATCAATATTCCTGCGCATACGACGCGTCTCTTATGTTCGGGGAATTGATAAAACACAAAGAATATTTCGATTATTCAAAGATATGGATGTTTGATTTGGAGCATCCGAGCGGTCGTAAGACAATGTTGTCCAATACAAATAAACTCGTTCGCGCGTATGAGGGCTGCGACGGCGGTAAAACCGGCTTTACCAACGAAGCGATGTATTGTCTGTCCGCTACCGCCGAGCGAAACGGCATGAGACTTATCAGCGTAATTACCGGCGCGCAAACATCGAAAGGGCGCAATGCGGAAATTTGCAAACTTTTCGATTACGGCTTCGCGAACTACGAAACCAAGCAAGTCATATTCAAGGGCGTGCCGCTCGACGAGAACTTTTCCTGTCCGAATTCCAAAGAAAAAACCTGCCGCATATCGGCGCGTACCGACGAGTTTTATCTCGTCGAGCGGGGCAAGGCGGGCGAACTGACATATAAAAAGGAATTTTACGACGGTATGAAACTGCCCATTCCCGCAGGGACTTCGATAGGAAAAATTTCCGTACACACGGCAGACGGTTCGGCGATCGCGACAAGCGAACTCGTTACGGAAACGGACTTAAACGAGCGCGGATATCTCGATATTCTCAAAGAATTTGCGGAGAAATGGTAAGGCGCAAACCGTTGACTATTTATTAATAAAATGATATACTGTCGAAAGTGGGTGCGAGCCTTTTTCGGCAGTATTATATTATGACGCGTCGAAAGTCGCACGGCGATTTTTATGGAAGAAATCAGAGAATTCGAATCGGATGACGACTCGCTGGGCGAATCATACAGGATTAAGTTGGATATGTTCGAAGGTCCTCTTGACCTGCTTTTGCATTTGATAAAGCGCGCCAAAATCCGTATTTGCGACATATTCGTATCGGACATTACCAAACAATTCGTGGAAATTATCAACAATTCGGAAATTTTGGATCTTGATAAGGCCTCGAATTTTTTGAGCATGGCGGCAACTCTTCTGGAAATAAAAGCAAAGTCCCTGTTGCCGAAACCCGAAATTCCGTCTCAGGAAGACGACGAGGAAAAGAACGAACTGATCCGAAAGCTGAAAGAAAGGGAATACGAATTATATAAAAACGAGTCGGAAAAACTTAAAGACCTCGAAACCGTAAATATGCATTTCCGCAATCCCGACCCCACGGTAGGCGACGAACGCACTGTATTGAAAGATATGACGATGGACGGATTGCTCGAAGCGCTTAAAAAAATATACAGCCGCATAGAAAAACGCTCGATAGATACCACGCCCAAGGAAATCGTTCGCGACCCGTTTACCGTAGAAGAAAAAATAACGAGTATTCGGAACACGTTGGACGCTGTCGGCAAAACCCGATTTTCCGATTTGTTCGGAGAGCGTACAACGGTCAACGAAGTTACGACGACCTTTCAGGCAATTCTCGAACTGATGAAAATACAATATTTGACGGCGCAGCAAAACGAGATATTCGGCGAAATCGGTCTTGTAAAATTGGAAGAAAAGGAAGAGTAAAATGGATATAGAAAAGTTGGATAACGTGCTCGAATCGCTGCTGTTTCTTTCGGGAGAACCTCTTCAAATAGATACTTTGGTCTCCTCGCTCGAATTGCAAAGAAGCGAGATAAGAAAATCGCTCAACAGGCTTAAAAGCAAATATTCGGGGACGTGCGGCATACATCTTTTGGAATATAACGGAAAAGTGCAATTCGGAACAAATCCCGAATATGAGGAAGAAGTTGCGGGAGTGCTCAATCCCATAAAAGAAAAAGAACTTTCCAAAGCGACTTTGGAAACCATTGCGATTATCGCTTACAAACAACCCGTCACAAAATTGGAAGTGGAGTCCATTCGCGGAGTTAATTGCGATTATACGATACAGTCGCTGCTTTCTCTCGGTATGATAGAGGCAGTGGGAGTAAAAGACGCAATAGGGCATCCCAAACTTTACGGCACGACCGACGAATTTCTCAGGCGTTTTCGACTTGAACGCATAGAGGAATTGCCGGATTACGAAAGCCTGTTACAAAGTATCGAGGAACTTAAAAATCGTCAACTCGAAAGCGACAGTCTTTACAATCAGTTTGAAATCGAGGAAGAGAAACCCTACTTTATGGAAGGAGAGGAGGCTACGATGATCGTTGCCGACGATCCCATCGCAGACAAAGAAATTGCGTCAACGGACGCGGACGACTGACCCAAATACATATTTTATTTCAAAATGCCGATACTGAATATGTGTCGGTATTTTTATGCGTTTCGATATTGATTTTGACTCTTTTCGGCGCCGAATTGCAAGCGAGCGTCGATTTTCACGCAAACATTCTTAAAAATGCAATGGACGTAAAAATTATGGCGTTTGGAATAAGTATTATGCGTGTCAAAGTATCATTCGTAGAGTTGGATTTAGCCAATAAATATGTTTGGATAAAGATAAATGAAAAATCGCTCGGTATCGCTCTTACGACGGATAGGAATAACAAGGACTCTATTTTGAACTATATGACAAACCCCATAATAAATGCGATCGACTTCAAGTATTTCGATTTGTTTGTCAGTGCCGGCATATGCGAAAATCCGTTTATGACGGCAATGTTGCTCCAAACGGTAAGAATGGGTTTCGCTTCGGTTGTTTCATACATTAAAAACAGGCAGGATTTGGAGACCGATCAGAGTTTTGTTATGAATTATTTCGAGAACGTTCTTAAAATCGGATTTTTCGGCATAATCGGCATAACTCTTGCAAATATTATATTTAGTTTTTTCGTAGCTGTTGTGAGAAAAATCAGAACGAATATGAAAACAAGGAGGAAAAATGATAATAAATACCGAGCAAAAACCCATTGAAAGAGTTATGGAAACGGCGTTTTCGCGACTGAAAACGCTTGTTGACGCCGATACGGTAATAGGAAAGCCTTTGATCTTGGAGGACGGTACGGGCATTATTCCAATCAGCCGCATTGCCATGGGATTTTTGACGGGCGGAGGAGAGTACAGCGATATGACGGGCAAGTCGTGCGAATTCCCGTTTGCCGGGGGCAGCGGCGTCGGCGCGTCCGTCGTGCCCGTGGGCTTTCTCGTCAAAAAAGATAGGGACTATAAGATAATCAACGTGGGCGATAAGAGCTTGTACGATAAGATATTATCCCTCGTTCCCGAAGCGTTGGAGAAGTTGACAAATGCATTCAATAACAATAAAAAGAAATAAATTTCCGCTATTTATATTTGTTATTATGTCTGTCATAGTAGCATTATCGTTCGTTTTCGTGCAAATAGACCGTCCGTTTGCCGCGAGTTTCGAAACTTCGGCAAAGAGCGCTATCGTTATCGAGCGCACGAGCGGTAAGGTACTTTATGAGAAAAACGCCGATCAAAAACTTCCGATAGCCAGCACGACAAAAATTTTGACAGCGATTACGGTAATCGAAAACAGCAAAGACGTAAACGAGGTTGTGACCGTTCCAGACTGCGCGGTTGGAATAGAAGGAAGTTCGATATATCTCACGAAAGGAGAGAAGTTGCGTATAATAGATCTGCTTTACGGACTTATGCTTCAATCGGGTAACGACTGTGCCGTGGCGCTCGCATGTCTGACGTCGGGCAGCATAGAGCGATTTTCGCTTTTGATGAATGCGGTTGCGGCGCGAGCGGGCGCACACAATTCGCATTTCGCCAATCCTCACGGGTTGCCCGACGATAACCATTATTCCACCGCGCGTGACATGGCGGCTATCTCGGCTTACGCGATGAAAAACGCGCTTTTCCGCGAAATAGTGGGCACGGAAAATTATCGCGACTGCCCGAGCGCCGACGGCGGACGCAGGTATATACACAATAAGAATAAGATCCTTACCATGCTTGACGGCGGAAACGGGATAAAAACGGGATATACAAAAGCCGCCGGTAGATGCCTCGTGTCATCTGCAGAGAGGAACGGCAACGAGGTAATTTGCGTCGTATTGTCCTGCGGCGCGATGTTTGAAGAGAGTTGCGCTTTGATCAACGCCGCGTTTGAACAACTGAAAGGCGAGTGAAAAACAATAACATCGATGACGGTCGGATACGAAATATTGCGTTCTCAATGAAAAACGTTTGCTTTTTTTGTCGATATATTGTATCATTGACAACGTATGAGGATAAACAAATTTCTTGCGGAGTGCGGACTTGCGAGCCGTCGTAAATGCGAGCAGTATGTGCTGGACGGATCGGTGACAGTCAACGGAAAAGTTGTGACCGATCTTTCAACGAACGTTGAATATTGCGACTTTGTAACGGTTAACGGGAAAAAAGCGGAACCCGCCAAGCACGTTTATGTAATAATGAATAAGCCGAAAGGCGTCGTGACCACGGTATCCGACGATAAGGGCAGAAAAACCGTGTTGGATATCGTACGAAAAGATTATCCCAACACGAGGCTGTTTCCCGTCGGTCGCCTCGACTATGACACCGAGGGCTTGCTTATCCTCACTACGGACGGAGACCTGTGCAACAGACTGACGCACCCGAGCAGCGAAATAGAGAAAATATATTCCGCCAAAATAGAGGGTGAAATTACCGAGGCCGACTTAAACTTAATTCGGCGCGGAGTGGAGATTGACGGCAAACGCACGAAAAAATGCCGTGCAAAGTTTTTGGGCTACGACGGCAAAACAAAAGTCAGTACGGTGGAAGTGGCTATTTCCGAGGGAATGAACAGGGAGATCCGAAAAATGTTCGAATCGATCGGGAAACATGTTACGTTTCTCAAACGCGTTGCCATCGGCGAATTGCGGCTTCGCGGAGTAGATCGCGGCTCGTACCGAAAAATGACCGCGGCGGAAGTCGAGTACATAAAGAATATGTAAAAAAACAAAAAATGAAAAACAATGTTTTATTTTGCTTGTTTTTCATTTTCTTTTAATGTATAATTCCTATTGCAAAATATTTTTATATCGGAGGTAAAACATGAGTTCCGACTTGAAGAGTGTTATCGCTTCATACTCGTCATCAACGAAGAACGTTCGTAAGACTATCGACGCGATAATCGACGGCAGTTCTTTCGTAGAATTGGATGCTTTTATCGGCGGAGCGAACGAACTCGGAGAAATAAAGGGCGAGGGTGTGCTTTGCGGCCTTGCCTCGATCGGAGAAAATGACGTCGCTCTTTTTGCGATCAATTCCGACGTTTTCAACGGCGGTATTTCCAAGAGAGGAGCGGAAAAGATAGAACGACTTATCAGTCGCGCCATAGACGCCTGCGTACCTCTCGTATCGATCATCGACACCGAGGGTGCGAGGGTACTCGAAGGGATCGACGCACTTTACGGCTACGGCCTCGTCCTGAACGGTTTTTCGAGAGCGTACGGTCAGATTCCAGTGATCACCGTAGTGAAAGGCAAAAACTACGGAATGCTTACATATCTCGCGGGTCTTTCCGACTTCTTTATCGCTTATGATAAGGCGCAGATCGCAACGGCAAGCCCGCTGCTCATTTCATCATCTGCCGACGGGAAGAACTATTCGGACGTCAAGAGTCATTACGAAGTCAGCGGTATAATCACAAATATCGTAAAATCGGACGCTGAACTTAAAACTCTTCTTGTAAAAGCGCTCGGTGAAATCGAGGACGTAATTTCCGATCCTGTCGACGACGCCAACCGCGTTTGCAAGGGTCTCACAACGGATTCGACGGTTGATAAAGTTCTCAAAAGCGCGTTTGACGCCGACTCGGTTATCGAACTGCGCGCAGGCGTCGCTACCAACGTGATTACCGCCCTCGCAAAGCTTAACGGCATTTCCGTCGGCGTTGTCGGCGTAAACGGCAAGCTCACCGCAAAGGGAAGCGCGAAGATCACCGATTTTCTCAACACCGTTTCAAACCTCGGACTGCCCGTGATCAACCTCGTCGGCAGCACGGGCATAATTGTGGACGCGCATCAGGAAACGCATTGCCTTATCCGTAACGTGTCCGATTTGATATACGCATACAACAATATCGGCGTACCTAAGATCGCGCTCGTATGCAGCGGCGCCGTAGGAGCGGCATACAGCATATTCGCGTCAAAAAAGACTTTCGATTATACTATCGCGTGGGACGGCGCGGCAATTACTCCGCTTGAAAGCGCTTCGGCGGCACGCCTGCTTTACGGCGACGAGATTGCGAAGTCCAAAGACCCGGCGACGGCGGAGGCAAAATTCGCCAAGGTATACGCCGAGGAAAATTCGGCGATGGCGGCTGCGGAAAAGGGATATATCGACACCGTTATTCTTCCCAACCACTCCCGTCAATATCTTATCGCCGCATTGCAGACGATGGTAAAGAGGTGAATCGATGTTAGCATTAGTTCCCGGTTATAATGCCGGTACGGTGGCGCTCTATTGTGTGCTCGGCTTCGTTCTCGTCATGGCGGTTCTTGCTATTCTCGTCGTGATACTTATGTTGTTCAGCAAGGGTTTCGGCGCAATTGAGAGAGCTACCGGCAAATTAAAAAACAAACCCAAAAAAGAAAAGTCGAAGAAATCGGATAAGCCGACGGAGACCGTTGTGGCGCAGACCGAAAGTTCGGATGAGGACGAAGAGGTTGTTGCGGCTATTACGGCGGCGCTTATGGCTTATTACGATGTCGGCGCTACGGACGGGGAAGACGAAGTTCCTCCTCCGTTCATCATCAAATCTATCAAAAAAAATTAACGGAGGAAATTATAAATGCGTAAGTTCAACGTTTCCGTAAACGGAAAATCTTATTCTGTAGAAGTAGACGAAATAAACGGTGCGTCGTCCGCACCCGTTGCGGCAGCTCCCGCGGCAGCGGCGCCCGCGCCCGCAGCCGCTCCGGTCGCGCCCAAGGCCGCAGCTCCGACAGGCGGAAAAGAAGTAACGTCGCCGATGCCCGGTACTATCAGAAAACTTGCCGTGGCAGACGGAGCAACCGTAAAAGCAGGTCAGTCAATCGTCGTTCTTGAAGCGATGAAGATGGAAAACGATATCGTATCTACCGCGGACGGCGTAATAACCTATGCCGTAAAAGCGGGCGATAATGTCGAAACAGGCGCGGTTCTCGCTTATATCAAATAAGTCGGAGGAAATCGTAAATGGATTTAGGTAAAATCATGCTCAACTTATGGGAGAGCACGGGTATGTTTGCGTCTACGTGGCAAAACTACGTAATGATACTCATATCTTTCGTGCTTTTCTATCTTGCCATTTGGCGTAAGTTTGAGCCTCTCCTTCTTGTGCCCATCGCTTTCGGAATGCTGCTTGCGAATATTCCGGGCGCTTATGAAGTGCTCCATGAACCTTCGCAAATGACGACCGTCACGGTGGCGCCGGGAGTAACGGAAACCGAATACGCGGCAGGCGGACTGTTCTATTATCTGTCGAAGGGCGTGGAGTGGGTAATATTCCCGCCGCTCGTGTTCCTCGGAATAGGAGCAATGACCGACTTCGGTCCGTTGATCGCAAACCCGAAGAGCCTGCTTCTCGGCGCGGGCGCACAGCTCGGTATCTTTATAGCGCTTGCCTTTGGCTTCTTGTGCTTTGATAACGCCGGTCTTGCCGCGTCGGTCGCTATTATCGGCGGAGCGGACGGACCTACCGCAATATACGTAACGACGGTCCTCGGGCAGAGCAACTCTTTGGGCGCGATAGCGATAGCGGCATATTCGTATATGGCATTGATACCGGCAATTCAGCCGCCTATTATGAAACTGCTTACGACTAAGAAAGAGCGTCAAATCAAGATGCGTCAGCTCAGAACGGTATCTCGCACGGAAAAGATTATTTTCCCGATAGTGGTTATCGTGCTTTGCGGATTGTTTTTACCTTCGGCGCTTCCTCTTCTCGGCATGTTGATGCTCGGCAACTTGCTCAAAGTATGCCTTGTTACCGACAGACTCGCGGAGACTGCAAGCAACGGGCTTTGCAACACGATCACGATACTTCTCGGTACGTGCGTCGGTTTCAAGGCGGTAGGCTCGGCATTCCTCGACCTTAATACGTTGCTTATCATATTGCTCGGCTTGACTGCATTTGCATTCGGAACGGCGGGCGGCGTGCTTGTCGCGAAGTTTATGAATCTCTTCCTTAAAGAGAAGATGAACC
>CANQCB010000003.1 GCA_947589145.1 uncultured Clostridia bacterium
CATGACCGTCCTTTTTATCCTGCTGCCCGGGCTGCTGTTCTGCGCTGTTGCCGCCGCCGTACGCGGGCATTTTTGGGGAAAGGAAAAGTATACGGCGTTGTCGGTTATAGAGCTGCTCGAACAAATCGTCCGCATTTCGATGTGCGTTGTGCTGTTTCTTTGCGGAATGGGCAAGACTTTCGCCGCGGCGCTGTCGCTCACCGTCGCCGTTACTTTCAGCGGCGTTCTCACCGTTATTTATTACAAAATCAAGGGCGGCAAATTCCCCTCTCCCAAAGGGCAACTCCGTCCGCTTATCGAAACCTCCGCGCCGATCAGCGCGCTCCGCGCTTCCTCTTCTCTCGTCAATTCCCTGCTCGCTATCGCCGTACCCTTTCTCTTCGCCGCGTCGGGAATGAGCGGAGACGACGCTCTCGGCATGTTCGGAGCGACGATCGGTATGGCTATGCCTCTCCTCTATCTGCCTATCACCGTTATCGGCTCGCTGTCTTATGCTCTTATACCGACCCTTTCCAAAGCCGACGCGGAGGGCAACGCGCGGGAGGTGCGGCGACAGGTGGAGACGGCGACAAAGTTTTCCGTCGTTATCTCCGCGCTGTTTATCCCCCTCTTCTTCGGCGTGGGCAAAGCGGCGGGCGTTCTCCTTTTCGACAACGAGGTCGCGGGCGACTTCCTGCAAATGGGCGGCGTTTTGCTCATCCCCATTGCGCTCGAAAGTATTACCTCGTCTATGATGAACTCGCTCGGCATGGAAAAACAGGGCTTTGTCAATTATCTGATCGGGACTGCCGCCATGTTCGGCGTTGCCTTCGCTTTCTACGGGCATTTCTCGCCCGCGGTGTTATGTCTGTCCTGGGGCGTATCTCTCACCCTTTCCACCGTTCTCGACATTATCTGTATCCGAAAAAAGACGGGTATGTCGCTCGGATTTCTCAAAACCATTTTGCAGTGCGTCGCGCTCGCCCTGCCCTGCGCTTTTCTCGCGAAATGGTCGTTCTCCATACTCGCGTTTATGCCGCAAATACTCGCGGCGATCGTTGCCGCCGCGCTCGGGTGCGGGTTTTTGTTTTTGCTTTACGGCGCGTTCGACCTGCTCGGGTTTCATATCGCCAAAGGCAGGCGCAAAAAAACAAAGGATAAAACGCTAAAACGTTTGCATATTAAAGCGTAAAAGTGTATAATATCCATTGTGGCGTGTTTTTGCCGCTTATTATGAATATTTTTGCCTTGGGAGGGCCCGACAATGAGTAAAACTCAGCAGGAAATTGCCGCTCCTGATACTTCGGAAAAAGCAGTAGCAGAGCAGCATAAGAAACAAAAGACGCATTATTTTACAAGCAGGAAAATAACACAATATGCTGTGTTCGTCGCACTTGCCTTAGTAATGAAATTGGTGGGCAAATCGCTCACTCTGTCCCCGACGTTTACCGTTACGTTTATTTATATCCCTTGGATATTGAGCGGCGCGGTGCTCGGTCCTATCGGGGGTATGGTCGTGGGAGCATTGTCCGACGTGCTCGGAAACTTTATGTTCGGCGCGCAGTTTATCCCTCTCACTTTCGTATCCAATTTACTCTATCCGCTTCCGACCGCAATCATTTATGCGGTGTGGAAACGCGGCAATCACTATGTGAAACTGTCGTTGGGCGCGATCTGTTCCTTGTTGCTTTGCACGCTCGGGATAGGCTCGCTTGCGATCTATACTTTCTACGGTTATTACCAAACCATGAACTTCTTCATGTATCTGCTCGCATTCCGTATGCCGCAGGTGGGAGTATTCTTCGTTAACCTCGTCGTTCTTATTCTTATCGTCGCGCCGCTTGTCAATGTCGGAGTGCTTCCCGAAACGAAAAAATCCGACAGCGAAATGCTCAAAACGGCAATGCTTACCGTCGGAATGAGCGCGCTTACCGCGCTTACGGTCGCCGCGCTCATAATTATCGGAGCAACCAAGCCGTCGCTTATCGATAGCGGCATGACCGAAGGCATGGTCGGCGGTACGATGGGTATCGTCATAATCGCCTACGGCGTGCTTATGTGCCTCGTCGGGCTGACTATGACAAAAAAAGATTCGACAGTCTCCGCCGTGCTCAAAGCCGTTACCGTTGTTCTGCTGTATGCCGCGCTCACGGTATCGGCAATCACTTATCAAAACAGTATTAACATTTTATATATGTTTCTTATCGCCGTCGCTTTATTTGCCGTTATCGCTGCGATACGGCTCGTCGGACGAAAGAAAGGAGTAAAAAGCAAATGATCACCACACTCGTAGGCGCCCAATGGGGGGATGAAGGAAAAGGTAAAGTTATCGATATAATGGCCGCAAAAGCCGACGTAGTCGTTCGGGCAACGGGCGGAAACAATGCGGGACATACCGTCGTCAGCGGCGGCAAGACTTATAAACTCCACCTCGTGCCCAGCGGAATTCTCTACCCGAATACCGTCTGCTGTATCGGCCCCGGCTGCGTTATAGACCCGCTCGCCTTGCTCAAAGAAATGGACGAGGTTGCGGCTAACGGCACCGCGCTCGACAATCTCAAAATCGATTACCGCGCGCATATCGTTATGCCATATCACCTGCTTATCGACGAATTGAGCGAAGCGGCTAAGGGCGAGGGCGGAATCGGTACGACGAAAAAAGGCATCGGACCGTGCTATATGGACAAAGCCGAGCGCATAGGTCTCCGTTTCTACGACCTCATTCACCCGGAGATCTTCGGAGGGAAACTGAAAGCCAATCTCGCGGCGAAAGACAGGTATATCGCAGGCATGTTCGGCGCGAAAGAAACCGCAGATCGCCGCAAAACTCTCGACTTCGATAAAATTTTCGCGGCATATATCGACGCCGGTAAAAAACTCGAAAAGTATGCGGCGGACACGACGGTCATCGCCTACGAGGCGGACAAGGCAGGCAAATTCGTTCTGTTCGAGGGCGCGCAAGGAACGCTGCTCGATCTCGATATGGGTACGTACCCTTACGTCACGAGTTCGCACCCCGTCACGGGCGGGTTCTGCGTGAGCGGCGGTATCGGCCCGACTTATATCAAAGAATGCGTCGGTATCGCCAAAAGTTATACGACGCGCGTGGGTAAAGGTCCATTCCCTACCGAACTCTTCGACGAAGTGGGAGACTTTATCCGCGAAGCGGGATTCGAATACGGCACGACTACGGGTCGCCCCCGTCGTTGCGGCTGGCTCGACCTCGTTATCCTTAAATATGCCGTGCGCGTAAACGGGCTGACGGGTATCGCGCTCAATAAACTCGACACGCTCACCGGGCTTAAAACGCTCAAAATCTGCGTGGGCTATAAGTGCGGCGACAAAATCATTACCGACTTCCCCGCGGATATTCACGAACTCGACAAGTGCGAGCCCGTTTATAAGGAGTTTAAGGGTTGGACGGAAGATATTACCAAAGCGACTTCGCTCTCGGATCTGCCCCAAGCCGCGCGCGACTACCTCGCGTTTACGGAGAAGTTTATCGGGTGCAAGATCATACTCGTCGGCGTCGGTCCCGACCGTTCCCAGAGCTTCGAAGTTTGACAACGGCAGCGCTATTTCGAAAAAAGCGCCCCCGTTTATATAAATCCGAAATAATTTTATCGACATATTGCATTTTTGCATAATAACGAAATAGGTTGCGCATACTGATATTGCGAAACAAAGTTCACGCGGCGGATACCTATAAGTCAATGCAATAAAATGCTTAATTGCAAAGTATTCGTCACACGAACTCTGTCATCGCATTTATAAAAGACTGTTATGAAAAAATCATAACAGTCTTATTTTTTTATTGATCGTCGTGACGCGGGAGTTGACTTATTTCCTAAAACGATTTCGTCAACACTCCCCTGTCGCTATGGGTTTCGGGTCGTTTGTTTCGAGTCGGCTTAGTCTTTCGTTTCCGCAACGTCTTTTGCCGCGGAGGAAAGGAACAAAGATATGAGCTTGTCGGGGTGACCTACCTTGGAGTTGAACTCCGGTCTGAAAGTCACGCCGACGTGAAATTTATTGGAAGGAAGTTCGAAGGCGTCGATAAATCCGTCATCGGACATGCCGGATATCGAGAGACCGCTTTTAACGAGAACGTCCGCATATTTCGCATTGATTTCATAGCGGTGACGGTGGCGCATGCCGATCGACGAGCCGTATGCTTTTGCAAGTACGCTTCCTCTTTTTATCGTTGTGAGGTGATTGCCCTTTTTGAAGGGAGTCGTGCCGCCGCAGACGAGCGGGCAGTCGGTCTCTCCGAATTCGACGCTGTTTGCGTCGGAAAGCCCCGCTACGTTGCGGGCAAACTCGATCGCTCCCGCCTGCGCTCCGAGCCCTATCATAAGGCAGGGAATATTGTTTTTGCGCGCCGTTTCCGCCGCTGTCAAAGTGCCGTCGAAACCGCGTTCGCCGAAGCCCGCCGGGAGAATTATGCCGTCGTAACCTTTGAGGTTCTCCCCGTCGGTGAGTTTATCGCTGCTTATCCAATCGAGTTTGAAGGTCAAACGCAGGTCTATTGCGGCGTATTTGAGAGATTCGTAGAGAGATATGTAGGCGTCGTGCATTTCCACGTATTTGCCGACAATGGCTATCTTCGCCTGTTTGGTCTTTTTCAGGCTGTATGCGCGACGAACGACCTCTTTCCACTCGGTCAGATCCGCTTCCCTGTCTTCGAGTTTGAGTTTACGGAGAACGGCGGTCGCAAAACCTGCCGCTTCGAGTTTGAGCGGAATTTCAAGTATGCGGTCGTTGGTGAGGTTTTCGATTATACAGTCGGGGTATACGTTGCAGAACGCCGCCATTTTCTTTTTACTGCCGAGTTCGAGCGGATAGTCCGAGCGGCACACGATCACGTCGGGCTGTATGCCGACGTTTTGAAGCTCCTTTACCGAATGCTGGGTGGGCTTTGTCTTTTGCTCGCCGCTCATTTCGATAAACGGAACGTAAGATACGTGAACGTACGCGACGTTATTTTCCCCCGCAAGCACGTTGAGTTGTTTGAACGCTTCGAGGAAAGGCGTGCATTCGATGTCGCCGACCGTGCCGCCGACGTCTACGATCACTATCGTATCGTCGTCGAATTTGAGAAGTTGGTTGCGTATTTCGTCGGTGATGTGCGGAACGATTTGCACCGTACTGCCGTCGTATTTACCCTCGCGCTCGTTATCTATTACCTTTCTGTATATTCTGCCGCTGGTTATGTCGCTGCGCCAATCGAGATTGTCGTTTATGAAACGCTCGTAGTGACCTATCACGAGGTCGGTCTCCGATCCGTCGTCGGTCACGAAAACTTCGCCGTGCTGATACGGCGACAGGTGCGACGAGTCTACGTTGAAATAAGGGTCGAATTTTTGGAGCGTTACCTTGTAACCGCGCGATTTGAGAAGTGTGCCGAGGGACGCCGCAGTGATACCTTTTCCTATTCCCGATACTACGCCGCCCGTCATTACTACGTATTTTGTCATATTGCCTCCTATTGCTCGCCCTCTACGGTAAAACCAATTTCACCGAGTTTAATGCTGTTGTATTCTATTACCGAAAGCAGACGGTCGAGTATTCGCTGCGCTTCCGCTTTGTCCGATATGCCGCGAGGCTTCGAGTCCGCGGAGTTATCCGAGTGCAGATAAAAATTACGCGTCGCGAAGTATTCGGTATACAATGCCGCCATTACTTCGGGATATATCACCGAACGAATGCGCTTCAAATACCCTTTTTTCAGCGAGTATTTTCCGCTGTCGTCTTTTTCGTATGCCTGCCCGATCATCTTCACGTTTATGTTCTGCGCGTGTTCGAGGTCGTATATGAACTTTTCGAGCGCGCGACAGGGCGTCATGAGCATGACCGAATAGTCCGAAAGCCTGCCGATGTTGCTTAAATCGGATATGCCGTTCGAAAGGTCGATTTTCGACGATTCGGAGAGATATCTGAGCGCGGTAGGCACGTATTTTTTGAGCAATTTCAGGTTGCTCTTGCTTTCGAGTTGGGTTTTGACGTCCGTTAAAAGTCCGCTTCCCCCGCCTTTGAGCGTGATTGCGCCGCCCTCTTCGCGCCTGACTTCCAAAACGTCTTTGCCCCGCGTGAGCGAGTAATCGACGACCTTTTCCTGCCTCGTCGTACGGACTTTTACGCCCGATTCCCCGAGATCTTTTATGACCCATTCGAGACGTTTTGCTCCGACGTTTTTGATCGTGATCGTCTTTTCCTGCGGTTTTCCCTTACTCGGTCGGTTTTCTTTTTTCTGTCCGATGTTTGCTTTTTGGTGAGATTCGGTTTTTTCGGTTTTTTGCCGTTTGGCGGTATTCTGCCCGCTTTTTGTTTGCGCTTTACCGCCTTGCGGTTGTTCTTTTACGGTTTTTGTTTGCGCTTTGCCCACTTTCGTTTGCTCTTTACCGCTTTGCTGTTGTTCCTTTACGCGCTCTTTCGGACGATTTGCCGTCGTATTTTGCGTTTGTTTGGGCGCGGGCGGTTTCGCCGGGAGTTTTTGAAACGGCAGGAGCGGTTTGAGCCGTTCAAGCGCGTCGGGACTGCCGTCGACGGTGAGGATCTTGGCGACGGTGTCGTAAACAAAGGTAAACTTATCCGCGCCCGAAGCGTATTGATAGATTTCGAGGTGGCTGATAATCGAGGTCGGAGTGAATTTTTTCCTTTCGTATCCCCGACTTTCGATCGCGACGAAGAAAGCGCTTACCGAAAAAGCGTCTACGCCGTCTATTCGCAATCTTTCCGTCTTTGCCATACGAATTTATTATACTATACTTTACGATAAATTTCAAGGATATTGCCCTTATTTATTTTTATATATGAAAATGCGGCGTTACCTTTCGGACGCCGCATTTCGGTTGTTTTTAATCTCAGTTGTTCTTGGGCTTTCTCTTTCTGAATCTGATGAGGTAAATTATCAAGCCTGCGATAAGGAGAACGCCTACGATTATAAGCACGATCGCAAGAGTTGCCGTGGAACTCGACGATATGCTGCTCTTGCCTACTACCGTGATGTACTTATCCGTCGTCGAAGTGTTGCCCGCAGCGTCGGTTACGCTGTATACGACGCGGTAAGTGCCCGCCTGAGTGAAGGTGTAAGGCTCGGTGCCGCTGTAAGGTCTCGTCTTGTGGTTTACGGTTACCACAGCATCGCCTGCCGGGTTGTAAAGAACCTTCGAATAGGTGTAAGTCGAACTCTCCGATTCGTCGAGAATGATCTCCGCAAATCCGAACGTGTCGTTTACGCTGACTGTGACGTTTTGATCTACGGAAACGTTCTTACCGTTGATCGATCCGATATTTGCGATATGGAATTGCGGCGCGATAACGTCGCCTGCTTTTATCGTGAAAGTTGCGCTTGCGGTCTGATCGTTGGGCATCGTCGCGGTATAGGTTACCGTGTACGTTCCGTCTACCTTCGCCTCGAACAGGAATTCGTTGCCTACGAGTTCGTCGCCGTCATATCCCGCGGGAAGAACGTCGCCTTTCTTGGTCGTCTCTACTCTGTTGCCGTTGGGGTCCGTAACCGTTACGGAGATCTTGCTTGCGTTGCTCGTTGCAGAGGAAGCGCTGACGTTGGGAAGTTTTACAAATTCGTGCGTCGTCACGCCGTCTACCGTTTTGGAAATCGGAGTGTATGACGGCATGGGTTCGCCGATAACGCGGAACGTTGCCTCAGCGCTATCCGAAGCCGTGGAAGTAACCAAGGTAGCGACGCTCTCGCTTTCGTTGTCGATGAAATTACCGTTTGCAAGCGACTTGCCCGCATAAACGCCCGTATTGCCGTCCGCATACTTATAAGTTATAAGGCTGTTGTCGGTAGCGTCGGCATTTTCCGCGGTGCCGTATACAAACGCGTAGTCGCTTATCTGATAGGTTTCGGCGTCCTTTGCGACGAATTCGCTACCCATGAGAGTAAATCTGCCGCCTTTGATCGAACGAAGTATCCCGATTTTTTCTCCGGTTATCTGAGTGGTGTATTCCGTTTCGAGATAATAAGTTTTGTTTACTTCGATGTCGGTAGGAAGCGCGGTTGCCGTTCCCGTATCCGCGCTGCCGCTGCTTTCGACAGTCACGAACGCAAGTTTTACGCTGCTCTTGCCAGATACGTGGAAGCCGCGCGCTACGAGCATATAAGTGCCTGCGGTGGTGGGAGTGAAACGAATGTTATCCACGTGGATAAGAGTCGTGCCGCCCGTGCCGTTATCGCTGTAAGTCTCGAAAGAAACTATCTCGTCTTTATTGTCGACGTTCTTGCCGTCGCCGTCCTTAATGCGCTTGACGTACAGTTCGAAGCCGACATAGTTGCGGTTCTCGATCGAGCCGTAGTCTATGGAGAACGAACCGAAGCCGTATTCCTGTCCGACTTTGCCATTTTCGGAATTAAGTCCGTTGGTAGCGAATACAGGCTCGTAATTAGCGCCCTCTGCGGTGCCGTCGATGATATCGACTTTTTCCATTTTATATGCGCTTTGACCTACGGAGTCGGTTGCGCGCAACGCTACGTAAGCGCCCTTGGTCAAGTCGCTTACCGTCACGGTCTGCTCGTCGCCGTTAACGTCGTCCATCGTGAAGGTATGCTCGCCGTCTTCGACTTTGAGCGTCGCAACGTTCGTTCCGGAAGCGGCGTTGAGCGCGATAGCTTTGCCCGCGTCGAGCCAACCTGCGATCAATTCGTCGGTAATGTTTTCGTCGAACGAAAGATTTTCGTCGCTGTCGGTTGCGTTAAGGGTCTGATCGAATATGATGTAATATTCCGTTCCGAGACGGGCGTCCTCGCGATCGTTTGCCTTGACGTTCGTTATGGATTGAGTGGTCTCATATTCTCTGAAAACGAAATAGTCGGGGGTTTCGAAGTTGACGGTCGGGAGCGTGGCGTCGGTAAACGACGAATTAAGTTCGATGGTATAGCTGTTCGACTTGCTGTTTTTGCCGTCAAAATACGAATATCTGACGTTGTACGTTCCCGTGTTATTGGAATCGTTTATCATGGAGAAGTTGAAGAAGCCCTTCGTGACCTTTTCCGCCTCGTCGTCATAATAGACAAAGGAATACGTGTTGTCGGGAATTTCCTCGACGTTGCCGTTTATCGTCCATTTACCCGATATCTTGCCGTCCGTTTCGCTGACGGTAAATCCGTCCGCTTTGTTATATTCTTCGCTGAGCCAATATCTGAAGAAATAGTAAGTGCTGTCGGTGCTGCCGAAAGACGTGGAGCCGGAAACTCTCGATCTGCTCGAAGGCTCGGTAGCATATATATTCGAAATGGAAACAAATGTCTTGGTGTTCTGAGAACGCTGCAAATTGAAAGTTACGGTGAGGTTCGATTGCCCGTTGTTATCGACGAGTTCGGGAATCGGGAATTGAATGTTGGTATCCGTTACTTCAACGGTAGCGCTTGCGTTTTCCGCGTCCTGCTTGTTGACTCTGAGTCCCCAAGCGGAAGGAATAAGGCTCTGATCGAAAGACTTGACTACGGGAGCGGTGGTATCCGACGCGGTAAGAGTGAAAGTCTGCGCGGCAATATCTTCGCCGTTACCCGTGCTGTCGATCACGCTGTAAGAAAGTCTGTACGCTCCGTCCTCGGTGGGATAGAACGACATGAAGTTGCTGTTATCGAAAATGGCGGGGACCGCTTCGGCAATGTCCGTCGTCGTCTCTCTCTCGCCTTCCGCGGTGTAAGAGTAGCGCTCGGTCGTGCCTTTCTTGTAATACAACGATTTATCGTTCGCGTCCTTAGCCGCATAGCCGGTGGACTTGTCCACTACCACTTCGGGAACGTCGTATTCCGTGCCGTCGTAGGTGTGCTTGACGGTTATCCGAGTTACGACGCGATTACCGTCGAAGTTATCCGTTACGGTCGCGGGCTGAATGTCGAACTTCGTGTTGGTCGAACTGTTCTGCGTAACGCCGTTTACCGACATGGTAGGCGCTTTGGTATCTTCGAATTTATCCTGTACTTGCACGGTATAGTCGACGCTTTCGATATTATCGCCGCCGCCCACTTTTGCATAGTACGTTATGAAATACATACCGTTCTCTTCGGGGGTGATCTCAACGCCCTCGTCAAGTTCGGCCTTGCTGTGCTCTTCCGTTTTGCCGGAAGGTAACGTTATCTTTGCGAAAATATTATTGCCGCCGTCCTCCGCTCTTACGGGAAGAAGCGCCTCCTCTTCCTCGTCGTTATAGTATAACGTTGCGGTGGGAAGCGTAAACGCGTCGGAATTTGCGCGATATGTCGGAACTACTACTTTGCTGTTGTCGACAACGAGCTTGTATTCATATTCCATATAGCATTCCACGCCGTAGGTATAACTTGCATACTCGCCCTGATCTTCGACGGTAAACGTAATCTCGTAAATACCGACCTGATTGGCGGTTACCTTGTTGCTTTCCGGCGTAATTTCTTTTCCGCTCGGATCGGTAACCGTTACCGTTGCGCCAACCGACGTGGGAACGGTAATTTCATCGCCGTACGCTACGCGATCGACTATTTTGGCGTCGACGATTTCCGTTGCCTCGGCGGCATTTACGGGTCTTTGCCCGATAAACGCGCCGGTCATTATAAACGCAAACGCCATAATAATCGCTGCCGCTACGGCAATTATTTTGCTTAATCTTTTAGACATTTGGATTTCTCCTTCGATAGTTACTCTTTATAGGCTAACAGAATAAGTATATCTTATAATACTCTGCTTTGTCAAATGAAATAGCGTTAATTATGTTATTTTTCCTCACTCCAACACGCGTATGAGGTTTTCCACTCTGTTCGTGCCGTCGTATTTTTCGATTTCGCTTACGGCGCGGCGCACGTCGCTCTCTTTGCAAGCGTGCGTGAGGAAGAAAATCGCCGCTCTGCCGTTTTCCCCTTTTTGTATCAGGTTCTCGATACTCACGTTGTTTTTCGCGAACACGTTGGAAAGCGAAGCAAGAACGCCCGTCGCGTCATTAACCGATATGGAAACGTAATATTTGCAAACGTAGTCCGACGAGATCTCCACATCCGCCTTGCCGCTGTTGTCGAAGTCCGAGTAAAGCGGCGAAACGCGCTTGGCGGCGTATACTATGTCGCTTACTATCGCGCTGCCCGTCGGCCGAGCGCCCGCGCCTCTTCCGTAGAACATGAGGTCGTCGACAAAGTCGCCGTTCAAGAACACCGCGTTGAAACTGCCGCCCACTCCCGCAAGCGGGTGCGACTTCGGCACGAATGTGGGGTGAACGCGCACTTCCACGCCGTCGCCCGTTCTCTTTCCGATCGCAAGCAGCTTTATGACGTACCCCATTTCGCTGCCCATTTTTATGTCGGTCTTGGTTATTTTGGTGATACCCTCGCGATAAACGCAGGTATAAGGCACGCAGGTGTGGAATGCAAGCGACGAGAGTATGGAAAGTTTATAAGCCGCGTCGTAGCCCTCTACGTCCGAAGTCGGATCGAATTCCGCATAGCCGAGTTGTTGCGCCTCTTTGAGAGCCGCTTCGTAACTCATTCCCTCTTCGGTCATTTTGGTGAGAATGTAATTGGTCGTGCCGTTTATTATGCCCACGAGCGAATTGATACGGTTCGCCTGCAAACTCTCTTCGAGCGCTCTTATGATAGGCACGCCGCCCACGCAGGACGCTTCGAAATACAGCCCGGCGCCGCCTTTCTTTGCCGCCGCTTCGAGTTCGGGCCAATGTTTGGAAATCAATTCCTTGTTCGCCGTCACCACGTTTTTACCCGAGAGCAGTACTTTTTCGATAAAAGTTTTCGCGGGCTCGACGCCGCCCATGGTCTCCACCACGACGGAAATGTCTTTGTCCGCCGCGATCTCGTCCACGCTCGACGCCGCCTTTTCTTCGGGTATGCCGAAAGAACGAATGCGTTCGAGATTTTTATCCAGCACTTTCTTTACGCGAAAGTCGATCCCCTGATTTTTAAGCAGAAAATCGTGATTTTTCGTGAGTATTTCATAAGTCCCGCCGCCGACGGTGCCTATTCCCATTATTGCTACGTTTACGATTTTGTCCATTTTTTATCCTTTTATTGTTGTCTGTTGAGTTTGTATATTATGTTCAGTCCGCGAAGCGTCAGCGTTCTGTCCGTAATGTCGATCACGTCGCTGTTTTTCCTTATTATTTCCGAAAGACCGCCCGTCGCCACCACTTTGGCGTCGGAGTATCCCGTTTCTTCGCGAATGAGGCGAACAATGCGTTCCGCCATGCCGATATAGCCCTGCAAAAGTCCGGACTGCATGTTCGTTATGGTTGTCCGACCGACGACCTTGCTCGGGAGCGTAAGTTCTATTTTGGGCAATTTTTCCGCCGAACGGGAAAGCGCGTCCGCCGCGCTTTTCAAGCCGTGCCCTATCGCGCCGCCGAGGAACTCGCCTTTCTCGCTGATGACGTTGAAAGTCGTCGCCGTGCCGCAATCTATCGTTATGCAAGGACCGCCGTAAAGGTAATACGCCGCGACGGAATTGACTATCCTGTCCGCGCCCACCTCTTTGGGGTTGTCGTATTTTATGTTTATTCCCGTCTTTATCCCCGAACCGACCACGAGAGGTTTTACGCCGATATAGTCGTCGCAAACGTGCTCGAACGTATAGTTCAGTCCCGGCTTGACCGAGGACATTATCGTGCCGTTCACGCTCTCGGGCGCAATGCTTTTGGCGCGGAATTGGGAGAGAATGTCCAGCCCGTATTCGTCGCCCGTGCGCTGCTGCAACGTTGACAGACGGAAAGAATGAATGAGTTTGTCCCCGTCGAATACGCCTATTTTTATGTTGGTATTGCCTATGTCGATCGCAAGTAACAATATCTTTCTCCTTAAATTTCCCCGTCGCTTTGTACGACCTTTCGCGTTGTTTTTTTCGATGCGCCCGATACGTCGAGATGTAAGCCGCGGCGCATGCCGAATATTACCATCGGCGCGACGACGACCGTTATGAGGAGTTCGGGAAGAAAGTTCACGACGGTGAGCGTTGCATAAAACGCCGAAAGAGATTTATACGTGTCCGATATATACGACACGAGAGTCAGCATGGGAAGCACGAGCGCGGTGTTCGAAACCACCGTAAACAGCGAACCCACGCAAAGCGAAAAATGTTCGAGTTTTCGCGTCGAGTCCTCCGCTTTTGCCGTTTCCACCGCCAAAAGCAAGCCGATCGAAAGCAGCGCGCCGAGTACGAAAAGTACGAGATAGAGGAAGAACAGCGAGCCCGCGTTACCCATTACGAGAAAGCATATCATTCCCGAAACGTCGGAGGTCAGCATAAGCACCGGCAACGTCAGACCGAGACGGAATTTTTTGACGATGAACAATATTCCCTTGCCCGCAAGTTGCGCAAGTTTATACATACCGTACCCGATCATGCCCACGAACATACGCGGCACTATCGACGCAAGCGGATTCTGAAACAACGGGCTCGGGAATATGAATGCCAATATGAACGACACTATTCCGAACATTACGCCCGCGGCTATCGCGTAATAGAACTTATTGTGCGCAAGCGAAAACGTTACCACGCTGATGAGCGCGCACACGGCAAGCGCCTGACCGCCGAGGGCAACAAGCCCGAACGAGTATGCTTTGTCAAGCAAGTTGGCGACTATTATGACCGCCGCCATTATCGCAAGGGTCGCGATAACGCGAGAGGGACTCTCCGATTTTTTCATTTTTGCCTCCTTGTCGAACCCCGACGTCGGGTGTCCGCACGGAAAATATGTATTTCGAGTCGCACGTCTTTCGACTGTGCGCTTTCAAGCATTTCTACACGCTTTCGATATTTTAACATTTTTTGAGGCAAAAATCAAGAAAAATCACATATAAACATATATAAACAAGCGCAAACAAAAAGAGAACCTCTCGCTTTGGAGAGGTTCGTTTCCTTCGATACTTTTCTTATGTATTCGAAGCGTTTTACTTGCAGCAGCAATCGTGAGATCCGCAGCACGATAACAAAAGCAGTATCGTCACAAGGTCGCAGCAGTCGATTTTCTTGTCGCAGCAGCCGCAACCGCCGCCGCATACCAAGAGAAGCAGGATTATCGTGCAGATATCGCAACCGCCGCATCCGCAGTTATTCTGACCGAACATAGTTTTTCCTCCTTGTTTTGTATTTCTTTTCGGATATTATCAATGCAAGGGGCGGCGCGCGCGTACCCGCCCGCTCGCATTCTTCCTCATTTGTTTATCCGCAGGTTCTTCCGCATGAGGATATCCTATTTCATAGTATTTTTCATTCGGTCAAAGTGTTACAAAAATTCGGGAAGCGTAAAGCAACTCTTTTTTCTTGACATTGTTCCCTCTCATATAGTAGAATTTGAAGGTCGAAAAATTCGAAAGGCGGCGACTTTGCCGTTTGTATCCAAGGAGAAATTTATGAAAGCGACTATGGATAAACTCGTCAATCTTTGCAAGGGTCGGGGAATTATTTTTCCCGGCAGCGAGATTTACGGCGGAATGGGCAACACGTGGGATTACGGTCCCGTCGGCGTGGAGATCAAAAACAATCTCAAACGCGCTTGGTGGAAAAGATTCGTGCAGGAAAGCGACAACTCTTTCGGAGTGGACGCCGCTATTCTCATGAACAGCCGCGTTTGGGACGCCAGCGGTCACACGACCTCTTTCACCGATCCCAAGATGGATTGCAAAAATTGCAAAACGCGGCACCGTGCGGATAACCTCATCGAAGCGCATTCCAAGGGCGCGGTCAATCCCGACACCATGACGAACGAGGAAATGGAAGCGTATATCAAGGAACACCACGTCGTTTGTCCCAAGTGCGGCAAAAGCGATTTTACGCCCATACGCACTTTTAACCTCATGTTCGAGACCTCCCGCGGCGTTACCGAAGAGGGTCAGAACGTCGTCTATCTCCGTCCCGAAACGGCTCAGGGCGAGTTCGTCAACTTCCTCAACGTTCAACGCACGACGCGCGCGAAAGTTCCCTTCGGGATCGGACAGATCGGCAAGGCGTTCCGTAACGAAATTACCCCCGGCAACTTCATTTTCCGCACCATCGAGTTCGAGCAAATGGAACACCAATGGTTCTGCAAAGAAGGCACGGACGCGAAATATTACGAAGAATTCAAGAAAAAGGCGTGGGACTTCCTCGTCGATCTCGGCTTCGACCCCGAGCATTTGCGGTTCAAGGATCACGACAAGCTGGCGCATTACGCAAAGTCCGCCTGCGACATTCAATATCTCTTCCCCATCGGTTGGAGCGAACTCAACGGCATTCACAACCGTACGAATTACGACCTCTCGCGTCACGCGGAATTTTCGGGCAAAGCGATGGATTATCTCGATCCCGTTACCAACGAAAAGTATATCCCCTACGTCATCGAGTACTCGATCGGCGCGGATCGGCTTATGCTTGCCGCTCTCACCGAGGCGTATGACGAGGAAACTCTGGACGGCGGAGATACGCGCGTGGTTATGCACTTCCACCCCGCCGTTGCCGCTTATAAAGTCGCTGTCCTTCCCCTGCAAAAAAGTCTCGGAGACAAGGCGCGCGAAGTTTACAAAAAACTCTCGAAGTCGTTTATGTGCGCCTATGACGAGGCGGGCTCTATCGGGAAGCGCTATCGCCGTCAGGACGAGATCGGTACGCCGTATTGCGTGACCGTCGATTTCGACACGGCAAACGACAATACCGTCACGCTCCGCGACCGCGACAGCATGGAGCAGATAAGATTGAATATCGACGACGTCGCCGCTTATGTCGGAGAAAAAATCAAATTCGATTGATTTTCGTCCGAGCCGCGGCTTTTGACGGAATACGAAAAAGCGGGAAACTTCCCGCTTTTTTCATGCGATCTTTTCCGCAAGACCGCTCGTTCTTTCGCATTTTATCACACTACTATGTCCACCTTACTGCCGTTGCCTTTGTCCTTCGTTACGATTATTTGTTTGTCGATTTTTTCTTTCAGTTCGGCTACGTGGGATATTATTCCTATCAGGCGGTCGCTTTCCGTCATTTCCTGCAAAACTCTGAGCGCTTTTTGCAAAGATTCGTCGTCAAGAGATCCGAAACCCTCGTCTATGAACATGGTGTCGAGCTTTACGCCGCCCGCCGCCGATTGTATGGTGTCCGAAAGTCCGAGCGCAAGAGACAGCGCCGCTTTGAACGACTCGCCGCCCGAAAGCGTGCGCACGTCTCGCCGAGTGCCGTTGTAATGGTCGATAACGTCGAGGTCGAGACCGAATT
The DNA here is from genome assembly GCA_947589145.1 of uncultured Clostridia bacterium. GTDB lineage: Bacteria > Bacillota > Clostridia > Christensenellales > Pumilibacteraceae > Protoclostridium. The sequence continues at coordinate 16,164 of CANQCB010000003.1, forward strand.
TGGTTTTCATGTCGGTAGCTTCCGTGCGGCGGACGAACTCGTACTGCCCGTCGGAAATCGTCATGAAACGCGTGTTCGCCCTCGCCAATATGCGGTCGAAAAACGTGATCTGCGCGAACGTTTCCAGCGTTATTCTCTCTTTTTGCGGTATCGTTGCGTTCGCCGTGTCCGATATCGCCTTCACCAATACGAGTTTTTCCTCGGTCTTTTTGGCTTCGTCGAGGTTTACGGAAATATTCCGCAACGAGGTTCTGTTCGCCGACAGGCGCGCGGCAACCTTTTTTTGTTCTTCCGTTATCTCTTTCTGCTCCGCAGAAAGTCTGTCGCTCTCCTCTTCGAGCGCAGATACATCTACTTCTTTCCCGATCAGTTGCTCTTTGAGGTGTTCGATTTTTCCCTTTAACTCGCGAATGGCGCTGTTGCATTCTTCGCAATCTTTTTGCGCTTTTTCGTACGCGGCTTTTATTCCGTTTATCTTGTCGATGAGCTCCGCTTTTACCCGCTCCGCCGTCGATTTGTTCGCGTACGTCAGCTTCGAGGAAAGCGCGCGCAGACGTTCGACCGTCGCGCTGTGCGCCGCCTCGCAGGAGGCTATCTCCTTTTCCGTCTCTCCTATGTCCCGTTCGAGATCTCTCTTGACTTTTTCGCAGTCCGGAATGAGTTTGTCGAGCTCGGCATATCGCGCGGTATTTTTGCGCGCCGCTTCGATCTTATCTTCGAGTTCGGATATTTTTTGCGCGGCGGAGGCGTAAAGCGCGTTCAATTTTTCCCTATGCTCGCTCTCGTCGCACTTACCGATGAGTTCGGCGGTCTTTTGCGCTATCGATTTTTCTTTTTCTTCCAATGCGCCTTTGAGTTTGCCTGCGTTCGCGCTTGCGGCTTCCGTCGATTTTCGCGCGGTTTCCGCTTCGTTTTTGCCGACGTCCAAATCCCTTTCGGTCGGAGCGCCGACTTGGCGCACCGCTCTGTGCGGATGAGAAGTCGAGCCGCACACGGGGCAAGGCTGCCCGTCCGTCAGACTCTCGGCAAGCACGCCTGCCTGCCCGTCGAGATACGCTCTGTATAAGCCGTCGTATATCCGCTTTTTCTCATCGTACTCCGCGACGCGCTCGGCATAAATTTTTTGCGCGGCGTCGTATTCTTTCTTGCGTTTTTCGCGCTCGCTTAATTCCTGTTTTAATGCCGCCAGCCGCGACATTATTTCCTCTTGCGCCTTTTTCGCGCTCTCGGCCTCCGCACGTTCTTCGCCCGACTTTTCCAAAGTCTTGCGCTCAGCTTTCAGGTCGCCGAGCGTTTTTTCCTTTTCTTCGAGCAGGGCTTTGCAACGGGCGAGTCTTGCGTTATTATCGGTTATTTGTTTTTGCGCGGTCGCCGATTTTTTGTTCAGCTCGTCCAACTCGTCGTATTCGGGCAGGGTGTGTTCGATATTCGAGACTTCCTTTTCGGCGTTTTCGCGTTCGGGCTTGCGGCGTTCTTCGGCATCGAGCGCGGTGAGAAGGTCGGCGCTTCTGCCGTTGCTCTCCGCAAGCTCCTTATTCGCCGCGGAAAGGTCGTTTTTGTTCTTCAAGTAGTTACGCGCTTCGGTTATCGCCGCGGTGAGTTTTTTGATCCCCTCGTTTGCCGACGCAAGTCTTTCGCCGAGTTGTTTGTCTTTTTCCTCGTCCGCGTCTATTATTCTCTTTATCAGTTCCACGATCTCGACGATGGGCATTTCGCCGCGTTTTGCGAGTTCGACCTGCGCGTCGTCCGCGCAAATGTTTTGCACGTCGTGTTTTATGCCGCTCTGAACGTCGTCGTATTGCTTTCTGAGTTCGCCGACTTTGCTTTTCAACTCGTCCTGCAATTTGCCGAAAAGGTGGGTGTTGAAAATTTTGCGGAAAATCTCGGTGCGTTCGGGCGTCGAGGCGGTGAGAATTTTCATAAAATCGCCCTGCGCAATCATGGCGACCTGCGCGAATTGATCCCGATTTATGCCCATAATGTCGTCGACGGCTTCGTTGACCGCCTTTGTGCCCGAAATTATTCTGCCGTCGGGATATACGAGTTCGGCGTTGGGCTTTTCGGTGGTTAAACCCGAACGCTTGGACGCGCGCGTGTATTCGGGGTTTCGGGTCACGGCGTAAACTTCCCCTCTGTATTCGAATTCCAACTTGACGAAAGTGGGCATGTCCGCTTTCGCGTAATTGGAACGGAGCATTTTCGGTTCACGGTTATCTCCGCTGGCTTCTCCGTACAGCGCGAAAACTATCGCGTCGAAAATCGTGGTCTTGCCCGCGCCCGTATCCCCCGTTATGAGATACAGCCCCTTTTTCCCCAACTTATTCAAGTCGACTCGGGTTTCTTCCGCATACGGTCCGAACCCCGCCATGGTGAGTTTTATCGGCCTCATTTTTCCTCCCAGATCTCCTCGATCAGTTTTTTGGCAAATTCCGTTTGCTCGTCCGTCATTTTTCGATTGTTTTGCAATTCGTATAAGTCGCCGAGAAGTTCGAGAGGGCTTTTTTGAACGTCGCTCTCCGTCACCGCTTCCGACTTGCGCGTGCGTTTGTTGTCGTAATCGAGGCGCATAATGTTGCGGTAAATTATGCGGAGATTTCCGAGCGCGTCGGGGCGATCGTCCTCGTCGGTGAGCGTTATTTGCACGTAATCGCTGCGGTAAGTCGTGTTTTCATAAAACGCGCGCGAAGTGAGTTCGTCGTATTTGCCGCGCAATTTCACCATGTCGCGGAGCGGTTTGAGAGGAACTGTCCGCACGGTCACGCTGCCCTTTTCTTTGAGCTCGACGACGGTAACCGACTTCTTATGTTTGGCTTCGGAAAACGAATATTTGAGCGGCGTGCCCGAGTAGCGCACCGTTTCCCTGCCGACGTGCTGCGGGCCGTGAATATGCCCGAGCGCGACGTAATCGAAGTCGTCGAACACGGACGCGTCCACGTTATCCGATCCTCCCACCGATATATCCTCGGAGTCCGAACGGCTTGCGCCCGTGACGAATTGGTGGGTCACGAGTATGTTACGCCTCGTTTTGTCAACGTCCATACGGCTTATCGCGACGGAAAGCGCGTCGGTGTATGAAGTTATGTTTTCCTCGGGAAAGACGGCGCGCACGTTTGCCGGTTTGACGAAAGGCAAAAGATATATCGCCGCCTCGCCGTAACCGTCGCGCATTACGAGCGGCGTGACTTTGCCGTCGTATACGCGCGAAAGATGTACGCCGCCGAGTTGCATTATTCTGCCGCCGTACGCTATTCTTTCGGGCGAGTCGTGATTACCGCTTATTACGAACACTTGGAGCTTGCGCTCGACGAGCCCGACGAGGAAATCGTCGAAAAGGGCGACCGACTCTGCGGACGGTCCCGATTTATCGTATACGTCGCCCGCGATTATCACGCCGTCGGGCTTTTCGACGTCGATAATTCCGAGAATTTCGTTCAGTATGTATTTCTGATCCTCGTACATGGAAAACTCGTTGACGCGTTTACCCAAATGAAGATCGGACAGATGTATGAATTTCATCGTTTATCCCCTTTTCGTTTTGCAATTTGCCTTTTATTCCGCGGTTTCAAGTACATAAACCGATTATTCCGCCCACCAAAAACCGTATTCCCAACGCTATCAGTACCGCGCCGCCGAGAATTTGGGCTATGAATTTGAATTTTATTCCGAACGCGGCGTTCAGTCCGCCGCCTATCGCGTTGCCTATTGCCGAAATAACAAAAGTCATGACTCCGATTATGGCTATGTATAACCATATATTGCTCAATACCGTGATATCGTACGACACGCCGTTGAAGGCAAAGGTCACTCCCACGGCAAGCGCGACGATCGACGTCGCTATCGCGGCAAGCAACATGGTGACAAAGCCGTATTCCCGATTCCATTTTTTGCGTTGTTTGCCGTTGCCGTCCGCTTTACCGTCCGCTTTCGCCGCGTCGTCCGTTTCATGCGTCGGCGCGACGTTTCTCTCTTTTATCCCCTCTATTATCATTTTCACGCCGAGGAAAACGAGGAGCGCGAAGGAGATCCACGGGGTTATGAATTTGAGATATTCCGCGATATAGTTTGCGAAAATGCCGACGAGGGCGAACCCGATAAGCGGCATGATCATCTGAAACACGCCGAACCAAACTCCGCACAGCAGCATTTTCGTGAATTTGACTTTTCCGCCTGCAAGCCCCTTGCAAACCGACACCGCCATTGCGTCCATTGCAAGACTTACGGCAAGCAGAACCACCTCGGTGATATCCATTTATCGGGTCGAACCTCTCGAAAGTCGTTAAAAAATTCGGGGGAATGATCCCCCGTTAGTCTTTTTATTTATTGAGATAATCTGACATATTGTACATTCCCGGCGCTTTTCCGATCAGAAATTCCGCCGCTTTAAGCGATCCGACGGCGAAAATTTTTCGGCTGAGCGCGGTGTGTTTTATCTCTATTATCTCGTCCTCGCCCGCAAAAATCACCGTATGCTCGCCGACGATCGTGCCGCCGCGAATGGCATGCATTCCGATTTCGCCTTTCTCGCGCTTGCAATTACCCTCTCTGCCGTTGATCACCTTCGGGTCGTATCCCAACCCTTTTTCCACGGCTTCGAGGAGCTGTTTCGCCGTGCCGGAAGGAGCGTCCGCTTTTTGGTTGTGGTGCGCTTCCACTATTTCCACGTCGTAGCCGTCGAGAGCCGACGCGAGCAGAGGCAATACGCTTTCCACCACGTTTACGCCCACGCTCATGTTCGCCGAACGGAATACGGGCACTTTCTCAGAAAGCGCCTTTATTTTTTCGAGTTCTTCCGCGCCGTATCCCGTAGTCGCGATCACGACGGGGACGCGTTTGCTTTCGGCAAGCGCAACGACCTCGGGAAGCGTGGACGGGCGGGAAAAATCTATGATCACGTCAAAGTCCACCCCGACCTCTGCCGCGCTTGCAAATACGGGATATTTGCCGTCTTTCGCGACGTCTATGCCGCCTGCCACTTCTATCCCCGAATTTTCCGCAGTCGCGACGATGGTCTTGCCCATTTTGCCGTTTATTCCCACAAGAAATATCCGCATAATTTCTCCTGTTTATTCCGTATTACGAAATTTCTATATTCTGAATTCGATGATGACCGTCTTGTTCGACGGAAGTTTCAAGCCCTCGATAACGCATTGTTCGGCATTGAAGGTTTCGCCGCCTTTGCCTATCCTGTATACCGCGCCCGAGGGGAGTTGTACGGTGACCGTCGAGGTTTTACGCGATTTGAGTTTCGCGGAAGCGGTGTGCTTCTTTGCGTTCCAAGTCAGGCTTACTTCCACGCCCGCTCTCGTCAAAAATCCGTCCGCCTCACCGCGCCAAACCGCCTGCGGCAGCGCCGGAAGCAACGATATGTACCCTTCTTTCGATTGCAAAAGCATTTCCTGCAAGGCGTTCGTCATGCCGAGGTTGCCCTCGATCGAATAACTCGCCCACAATTCCTGCTTGCCTATGCCCATGCCGCGCCAATCGCTCCGCGTACAGACGAGGTTTTGCATGCACATGCCGCGCACTATGCGGGAAAGCAGGTCGTATGCGCCGTCTCCGTCGCCCGTGCGCGCCAATATGTTCGCATATGTCGACAGCGTGCCGGAAGTAAATTCCTCGCGCGCGGAGGACAATTTCTTTTTTGCCGTGAGAGAATATGCCTTCGTGAGCTCCTGAGACGCTGTCACCGACGGAAATACCGGATAGAACATTGCCGTCGACGGAGACGTTTCGTTATCCGCAAACGCCGCGTCGCAATATTCCTTTACCGTGCCGTCGCCGTTGTACATATACCCCGGCAGGTGCGAAAGCATTTTCTTCCATTTAGCCCGTTCTTCTTTATAAAGTCCCGTGACCGAAGAACCTTGAATGAGGTTTGTGAGGAGCTCGCGTATTATGGCGAAATCCGCGGTGGCGTTCTTCGCTATTTTCTGCGCTGCGTCGCCGTATACGTCGTTCGGGCTGAGCGACGGCGAACTCTTGTATGCTCCTCCGTCGAGTTGCAAAAATTCCTCGTAAAAGGTCGCGACGTCCTTCATGAAAGGCATTGCCTTTTCTTTGAGGAATTTTTCGTCGCCGGAAAAAAGATAATAATCGTAGAAAAGTCGGCTTATCCAACCTGCCGCGCCCGTGAAGTGGATCGCCGCGGGGTCTACCGAGCCGAGCGCGCCCGTTCCGTGCGCAATGACGGGAGGTATCAATATTCCGCGGCAGCCGTATATACGAGACGAGTTTTTCTTCAAGTCCGCGAGCACCGTGGAATAGTAGGTATGTAACGCCGTGACGTACTCTCCGAGATTGCCGGCAAGCGACTGTTCGTAACAAGTCTGCAACTGTCCCGACGCGTCTATGTTCGAATCGGGCGCTTTATAATCCCCGCACCACAGTCCGTACGGCGAAACGGGCTGAGACGACGGGCTTGTTCCGCAAATGAAAAGATATCTGCCGTATGCCCACAGTTTTTCCGCGAGCGCAAGCGGAAGTTCGCCTTCGGTAAAATTTTTCGCCGAAAGCTCGTCCACCGACGCTTCCCTGTCTGTCGCTTCGAAATCTATGTCCGCCGCGCCGAAAAGTTTGGAATGAAGCGCGGTATGTTCCTTTATGAGCTTTATGTAAGGAAGTTTTTCGGCGGCGAGTTTCGCACGTAACTCCTTCCACTCCTTTTCCCGCTGACTTTCGATGAACGGACATATAAGCACGAGGATCTTTTCCGCTCCTTTAACCGTTATGCCGCGTTGCGCGTCCACCTGTTGCGAACCGCCGAAAAACGTAACCTTGGCGACCGCGCCGAATTCCGTTCCGTTATCCGAACGCGCCGAAAAGTACATGAAAAAGTTTTCGTATTTGACGTTTACGCCCTCGGGGAGTTTGCTTATCGAAACGGGCGTACGAGCGTTGAATTTGTCGTGAAGAGCGAGCGAAAACGTGGCGTCTATGCTGTTTTTGCCCGATTTGGTGATTTCGTAACAAACTATGTTTTTCGCGCGCGAAACAAACACGGAACGCTCGTATTTCGTCGTTCCGTCCTTGTAAACGACGGAAACCTCGCCGTTTTCCATGTTTATTATGCGGCGATAGTCCTTCGCCTGTTTTTCCAACCGCATGTCTACGCGAAAGTCGCAAAGCGGGAGCGGATATGACATCGTCGGGCGATATCCCTTGGTTATGAGGGCGCTCGAAAGTATGCCCTGCGCCTCGCTCGCGGCGTTATCGTCCAATTTCTTGCGAACCGCGCCGAGTTTGTCCGCTACGTCCTGCATGACGCCGACGTGTCCCTGCCACCACAAGTCTCCGTGATTGATCATTATGACTTCGTGGGAAGCGCCGCCGCAAACCGCAGCGCCTATTACGCCGTTCCCCGTCGGGAGCGCTTCGCGCCAAACAGAACCCCACCAACCGGCAGGCTTGTCGAATTTCAAAGCATTTTTTTGTTTCCTGATATTAACCATGCTGCCTCCTTATGCCGCTCGCGCCATGCTTTTGTATTCTTTTGTCCGCTTTTATCCCCTCGTTTTAATCACGAATGTAAAGTTGATCGTCTCGTTAAACTCCGTTTCGAAATATTCTTTTATAAGGGTTTGATCCTGTTTCATTTCCGCGCTGTTGACAACGAGTTCTCCGTATGCGTCGCTCATGTATTCGTATGCGGTGATCGTCACGGATTTGCCGTTGCCGTTCGAATCTTTTACGTTTACGAATTTATCCGCGTATCCGCTCGGAAGGACGACGGTAACCGTGCCCGCGGGATCGTCGAACGTTATCGAATAATCGGGTTCGTCCGTCAAATCTTCCGCGCTCTTCGCAACGGTGAGTACGTCTCCGCGGCTTATGTTCGAGATTTCCAACTTAACGAGCGATTGATCGCCGTAGATCGGCGCTATTTTATGCGTTCCGTTGCCTTCGTCGGTTATATTGTCTTTGTTGAATTGCGGCTTGGCGTCGGGTCTATATTCGTACTCCGTCGCGGTCTTATACGCGCCGATATCGTCGTCCCACGTCCATTTGTAATAGTCGAAGCCGTCAATGTTGCGGATATTTTTGTATACCCACTCGTCTTTTATGCGCCAGCCGAAGGTGCTCGGATCGCCGAAAGACGCGTCGATATAACAAACCACTCCGTTGTCGTAAACCGCGTCGAAGTTGTCGGTCACGGTGTAGTCGTATGACGCGGAGACGTTCCCGTTCGCCGTAATTCCGATCGTCGCGCTTACGGGAGCGGCTATGAGAAGGATCAGAGATGTGAGCACGCAAACAAACGTTACGCCGAACCAGTTATGATACTTCCATTTTACCTTTTTATTGAGTACTTTCGTCTCGGTAACCGTTTGGAATTTACCCTTCTTTACCGCGTCCTCTTTCTCTTCCGTCACCGTCTCCACGACGCGAATGGTGTGCGAAGGCAACTTCTCGTATACGTCGGACATGACGGGTTTGAGATAGTCGAAGTAAGGAGCGATCGACGAAAGCGTAAGCGCGAACGCCAAGAGAAGGAACGGCAGCGTTATTATCGGGAAAAGGTTGCCTATCGTCAAGAACGATTGAACGAGGAACGGAACGCCTATGATCGTAGGCAGAGTGTAAAGGAACAATCTTTCCATGCCGAATCCGAACTTCTGCGCGAAAACGTTTTTGAGGAGTACGGACAGCAGCATTACCGCGCCGTTGATAAGTCCTATTATGAGGTAAGGGAGCGCCGCGGTCGGAACTATGAAGCCGAAGCAAACCGCTACGACGATCTGCGTTACCGCGCCGCCGCGAACGCAGTCCGCCGCTTTAATTCTGAATGCGCGTTTGAACAGCGGATAAAGTCCGCAAGATACCGCGCCTGCAAAAAGCATTGCCGGAATAAGCACGCCCGGCGTGAGCAAATGCGCCGACAAAAGCATATTCATGGTCGCCGCGCCGAAAGCCACCGTAAGCAGTCCGATAAGGAAGTATGCGACGATGAACGCCGCGAGCGAGAGCGTCAGAGTAAGGAGTACGCCGCCCACGCCCTTGAACATGTTCTTTATGCCGAACGCCTTTTTCTTCGCCGCAAACGCAAGGCTTACCGCCAAAAGTATGATGAGAAGTCCCGAGATTGCGTAGACCCAGCCGTCGGTCGTCGCGAAACTTCCGCCGAGATAGGTATATGCGGAGCTGTCGCCGTTCGCTTTGAGCGCGGACAAATCCGCGTTACCGAAACATTGCGCTATGTTTTCCATCGCGCTCGCATATTGCGCGACGGCGTTTTCCGTTACGTTTGCCGCGTTGTCCGCTTTCGTGCCGGCGTCATATTTGCCCGCGGTGAACGCGAAATCCATGCCCGTAACTTCCCACTCGTCGTCTATCTTGTCATAGAATGCGTCGAGATCGGAGGTATAAGAGCCTTCGAGGAGATCGGCAACGCTCGTATCGAGACGAACGGAAGCGTCGGACTTGACGTATCCCGACATTATGCCGTTGTCGCCGTCCGTCGTGCGAACGACCGTAAGCGCGCCGCCCGCCGTTATCGCGTCGAAGTTGAACACCGCTTTCGTGCGAGAATAAACGTTATCGAAGCCTACGAACTGATTTTTGAAAGCATACGCGCCGACGTTACCGTCGTATCTGCCGTCGGTAATGACGAACACCACGTCGTTTTTGAACGACTCGTCTTTAAGCGTTTCCACCGTTCCGAGCATTGCGCCGACGGCTGCCGCCGAAGTCGCGCCGTTCGAGCCGAGAAGCGAGTCGTAGTGGGTCATTATAACCACCGCGTCGCCGCCGGGGTTTTCGCCCGGAAGCGCGATGATAAAGTCCTTTACGGCGCGGGAATATATCTCACCCTCTTTGCCGACGTAGTCGCCGCCCGTCATATCGCTTACCGTATCGCGGTCGAGAACGAAACCGAGAGCGGACATATCCATGAAGGTATACGTCGCCTTGCCGTCTATGAAGTCTGCGGTTATTTTTTGATCGACGGACTTGTTGTTCACCTCGGAGCCGTTCGGATTGGTCTCCCTTTCCTTTCTCGCAACGCTCTCGGAAATGCCGCTACCGTCGAGATAACTTTTGATCAACGCCGCCGCGCCGTCCGAAGTGAGTTCGCCGTCCGTCGTCGTGTATGCGTTGCGTTCGGTCTCGGACAAAGCCTGTCCGTATGAATATGCCTTACTCGTATCTACCGATGTTTTCGTGCTCGCTCCCACACAGTAATACGTTACGAATGAGACTATGATCAGCACGAGAGCCACCAACACAAGCAAAGGGTAATAATATAACTTTATGCACTTGGGAAGTTTCTTCTTTGTGTTGTCGCTCGTTTGCGCCCGATTGACGTTGTTCTGCGCTTCGTTCATTTTATGTCAGTTCCTCGCTTTTGCATTAAAGCGGCTTATACTCCGCTATCCGTACTATTTTATCATAACAACCGTTTTTTTACAAACTATTTTAAGTCGATTTTCGGTATTTTTCAAATTTTTACCATCTTATTATCGCGATTTGCCGCGATATCGATGATTTTTTGTCCGTTCGGTAATTTCCGTGCGCGTTTGGTCTATCTCTCTTGTTCGTAATATCCGTCTATCTTTTCCGCGGCGCTTTTTATCCTTTCTTTCAGCGAGTGAGGCGAAAGCACTCTCGCGTTCACGCCCATCGAGAGGATCTTATTGACCAACTCGTAACTGTCGCTCACTTTCGCGCGGAAAATAAATTTACCTTCTTTGTCTTTGCACGAAACGAGGCTCTCCTCTCCCAGCCATTCTTCCGCCTTTGCAAGCGCGCTGTCGTTTACTTCCAACTCGATTTCCATCGGCGCTCCGAGATTTACGGAAAGCGCGCCGCGAACGTCTCCCTCTTTTCTTTCGAAACGGCTGTCGGTGAGTTCTACCGAACGCATTCTTGCAAGACGGAAAAGTCGGAAGTCGCCGTGCGAGTGGCAAAAGCCGTAAACGTACCACACTCCCTCTTTGAGCGCAAGCGTGTACGGGTCGAGCAGTCTCGCCGTGCAGTTACCCATTCTGTCGGTGTATTCTATCCTGACCGTGCGGTCGCCGTCTATCGCCGCGGTTATCGCCGTGAGTTTGACCGACGCCGCGCCGCCGGAATTCCAACGGTCGGAATCTATGTAAAAGCGCGGCGATACGCTTTCGCGCTCCGACAGACATGTGAGTTTTCCCATTATCTCGTCCGACGAGGTCGGAAACGTTGCGGACAGCGCGTCCAAACCCGCTCTTATGCGATCAAGTTCTTCGGCGCCGAGCAGTGCGCCGTGCAGTCTGTAACCTTCGCTTATACGGTAACCGCCGCCTTTCCCGGGCATCGCTTCCACTGGTACGCCCGACTCGACGAGTTCGTCGATATACCGCTGAACCGTGCGGCCGGAAATTTCGTAGCGTTCGGAGAGTTCTTTTCTCGTCGCCCGCCCGTTGGCGATCAATGTGAGCATTATTCCGTATAAAGTGGAAAGTTTCATGGATACATTATAACAAACTCCGCTTATTCCGTCAATACGGGCGTAAGAAATTCCCGCCGAACTTCGCAAAAACTTTGCCGATCGCGACGACGTTTATCGCGCCGTTCACAACAGCGTATAAATCTTTCGCGCGAAATTCACGCGTTTGACGTACTCCGCCGTTTCGGGGAACGGAGCGCCGCCGATTTTCCAACTCATGACGTTGGAATATCCCGCGTTATACGACATGAGCGCGTCGGTCTCGTCGCCGCAAAGGTCAAGGAGATAGCGAAGATAGGCGCTGCCGAGGAGAATTTCGCTTCGCGCGCTTCCGTCCGCCGCTATCCCCTCGCGCTCGGACACCCACGCCCGCGTGCTCGGCATGAGTTGCATGAGTCCGCTCGCGCCCGCCTCGCTCGTCGCAGTCTCGTCGTATTTGCTTTCCGTCCATATTACCGCGCGAATCAGCGCTTCGTCGAGCTCGTATGCCCGAGCCGCCTCGGCTACCTCTTTGTCGTAAGCCAACGGAAAAAGCGACGACGTGACGAAATAAAAAGCCGCTATCGTCATGATAACGGCAAATATCGCTATGCTTGTTTTAGTCTGTTTAACCATTGCGCCATCAGCTCCTTTGCCTGCCGATGAAGCGACTCGATATTCTCGCTCGTCACCGTGACGTCCGCGAGAGAGGAACGTTCCCCGTCGTCGAGTTGCCGCGCCGAGATGGAAGCGAACGTTTCCGCGGTTATGCCGTCGCGCTTCGCCGCGCGGTTTTCCCTCACTTCGTAAGGCGCGGAGACGTTCACGCAGACGTCGGCGACGTTTTGCAATCCGCTCTCGTAAAGCAGCGGAATTTCCGCCACTCTTATTTGAGCGTCCGAACGCGCGATCTCCTTTTTGAGCCGCTCCGCCACCGCCGGGTGCACTATGTTTTCCAACGTTTTGAGTTTGCTCGAGTCCGAAAAAACCATGCTTTTAAGCGCGCTTCTGTCGAGTTTTCCCTCTTTTACCGCGTCGGGAAACGCTCGTTTTATTTCGACGTTTACTTCGCCGCCTTCCTTTTGCAATTCGTGCGTCACTTTATCGGCACTTATAGTATACGCGCCCAGCGCTTCGAGCATACCGACGAAGGTACTTTTTCCGCTCGCTATGCCGCCCGTCACCGCAACGACGAGATATGGCGGCGTGCAACCGCAATAATGCTGACGGTATATGCCGTATTTTGCGCAAAGTTCTTTTATGCGCAGGTTGCCGCCCTCTTTTTTGAAGTCCGACGGCAGATTTTTCACGCCGAATTTTTCGGAGAGTTCTGACATTTTTTCGTTGAGAAACCGGGCGTCTTTGAGGGGGCTCGACGTGAGCGTGGTCGTAAAATAATCGTAACCCTCGGCCGCCGCCTTTTCGGCGGTCCTTTCGAGGCGCGCCGCACAACAAAGGTCGCACTTCTTTCCGCGCTCTTTGCCGCCTTTTTCCTCGCCCACCGCGTCGTCGTATTCCTTTCTGTCGTAAGGCTCGACGATTATCGGCGTTTTCGGGCTGAGCGCGGCGACGAGTTTCCGCACTTCGCCGAGTCTTTTTTCGAATTCCGCTTCGGGATATATGTTCGGGTTGTAAAAATATACCGTTATATCGAAAAACCGCGTCAGAGATTGCAACGCCGCGGACAGGCAGGGCGCGCAACAAACGTGCAAAAGGAGACGGGGGCGCGTTTCAAGCGCCTGCGTTATCCTCTTGTATTCGCGATTGTAATCGGTTTTCATTCTTCCGCCTCGCTCAATTTTGCCGTTATATCCGCTATTTTAAGCGCGTCCAACATTTCGGAAATGTCGCCGTTCATAAAATCTTCGATATTGAACAGAGAAAGTCCTATTCTGTGGTCGGTCACTCTGCCCTGCGGAAAATTGTAGGTGCGAATGCGCTCGCTCCTGTCGCCCGTTCCCACCTGACTTTTACGCTTGTCCGAGTATTCCTTTTCCGCTATGGAGTTATAATAATCGTATACGCGCGCTTTCAGCACCTTCATCGCCTTGTCGCGGTTCTTCATCTGACTGCGCTCGTCCTCGCAACATACCACTATGCCCGTTGGCAAATGCGTCATGCGCACGGCGGAATCGGTTTTGTTTATGTGCTGTCCGCCCGCGCCGCCGCTTCTGTATGTGTCGATCTTGACGTCTTTGTCGAGAATCTCCACGTTTACGTCCTCGGCTTCGGGGAGGACGGCAACCGTGACCGTCGAGGTGTGTATCCTGCCCTGCGTTTCCGTCTCGGGTACGCGCTGAACGCGATGAACGCCGGACTCGTATTTCAGCCGACCGAAAACGCCGTCGCCCGACAACATGAATACCGCCTCTTTCACGCCGCCGAGTTCGGTGACGTTCATGCTCATATCCTCCCAACGATAACCCACGCGGTCGGCGTACATTTTATACATACGCATGAGATCAGCGCCGAAAAGAGCGGCTTCCTCTCCGCCCGCGCCGCCGCGGATTTCTATTATCACGTTCTTGTCGTCGTTCGGGTCCTTGGGGAGCAACAGAATTTTGAGTTCGCTTTCCAACCGCTCTATCTCCTTGCGTTTCTCGTTTATTTCTTCTTCCGCGAGGTCGCGCACATCGGGGTCGGAAAGCAGTTCGCGGGCCGCCTCTATGTCCTTTTCGGCGCGGCAAAGTTCGCCGTACTTTTCGGCTATGGGAGAAAGAGAGGTGTGCTCTTTGCAAAGTTTGCTCCAATTCGCGGTGTCGGCTATCACGTCGGGGTCGGCTATTTGCTTTTCCAACGTTTGGAAGCGTTGCAATATGGAATTCAATTTTTCTTTATTCATCGCCGCTCCTCTTTCGCGCGACAATCACTCTGTCGCTGCCGCCGAGATCCTTGATTACCCGAATGTCCGTGAAAGACTTGCGAAGGAGTTCGCATACGTCCGCCGCTTGGTCGTGCCCTATTTCCAATACGATCGCGCCGTTTGCCGAAAGGTGTTCGGGCGCGCGCTCGGCAATTATACGATAAAAGCGCAATCCGTCTTTGCCGCCGTCCAGAGATATTCGCGGCTGACAGGTCACTTCCCTTTGCAAACCGTCTATTTCGTCGGTGCGGATATACGGCGGGTTGGACACTATCACGTCGAAAGTGCCGTCTATTCCGTCGAAACAATCGCTCTCGATAAGCTGTACGCCGACGAGGTTACTCGCCGCGATTTCCAATGCCGACGCGGAGATATCCGACGCGGTTATTTTCGCCCCCGTCCTCTCGATTAGCGCACGCGCAATGCAGCCGCTTCCCGTCATAAGGTCGAGGGCGGTTTTCGCGCCCGACTCGTTTATTACGTCCGCCGCGGTGAGCGCGGTCACTTCGGTCTCCATTCTCGGGAGATGTACGCTTTCGCCGACTTTTATTTCGTAACCGAGAAAGTCCGACTTGCCCATCACGTAGTCGAGGGGTTTGCCCTCCGCGCGCGCCGATGATAACTCTTTCATGCGCGCCGTCTGCCGTTTCGTGAGTTTTTCGACGTGCACGAGTTCGTTGCGCTTTACTCCGAGGACTTCGCAGAGCAGCCAATCTATCTCGGAAGCGTCGTCGATTTTCGCTTCGCCGTACTTCTTTTCGAGATATTTCCGCGCGTCTTTCATCGTCATTTCATAGAAATCCACGGTCGGCACGGACGGGTCGTTATCCATTTCGAGAACCTTTCGGAAGGCGACGATCGCCGCTTCCGCCATGCCGTCGTCGGGCTTTTTGGTCGTGAGCGCTTGAAGCGCGAAACCCGGCGCTTTGAATATGAGGAAAAATTTATTGTCGGGCGCTTTCGCTATGAGTTTCAGCAGTTCGTAGGACAGCCCCGCGATCACGGGCAAACAGGCAATGCCTATACCCATGCCTATGAGATTGTACAAAAAGCCGCCGAGAGTTTCGCCGCCCACGCATCCGACGATAAAAGAACGCGAAAGCCCGCAAACGGATATCACCCACGTCACGAGCGTCATGACGAATACGCTGATGATGACGGTATAAAACAGAAAGGTCGTGCCGCAACGGGCGTGGCGCGTGGAGCAACTCTGCACGTTCTCCACCGTGAGTTCGAGGTTGTGCTCGTAACAATTTATCGTTCTGTGCTCCGCGCCGTGATACATATAGGTGCGCTTTATGTCTTTGATTTTACTCGTGAGCCAAAGATAGAGAATGAGAATTACGACTCGGAAAAAGCCTTTTAACAGGCACATTATGAGTACGTAGAGGTTGTCGGAGGATTCCATGCCCGTGCTCGGCACTATCCAAAGGTCGAGAATGAGCCAATTCAGCAGCATGGGCACGGCGATAAAAAGCCCGACGGCAAACACTATCGCAAGGAGTACGGCGAGAAACATTCCGCCCTTGCCCAATTTTGCCTCTTCGTCGTCTCCCGCGTATACTTGCGCCGACTTGTTGATGTATTTTACGCCGCCGACAAGCGACGATACGAAAGATACCACGCCCCTTATAACGGGTACGCGGCGATACCATTTCGAGGCGCCGTCGTTACGCTCGGTGTATAAGGTGAGCTCCCCTTTCTCGTCACGGCAACAAAGCGCGGTCGCCGTTTTTCCGCGCATCATTACGCCCTCCAAAAGAGCCTGACCGCCGATATAACTCGGCGTATATGCGCCGGGGTTCTTCCACTCCGATTTTTTCTTGTCCTTTTTCATGCTATACTTTTAATGTCCCGTGCTTTTCCGATACGTTTTTATATATTTATGCTTTCGCCGTCCGCGCGGAGACTTTCGGATAAGCGTTCGCGCGCGGTCTTTCATTGCAAATAAAAAAGCCATACCGAGACCCCGATATTTACGCGGAAATGGTATGGCTTTTCGTTTTTACTACTTGTTGAGCTTGTATCTTTCGTTGAACTTCGCAATTCTGCCGCCCGTCTCAACGCGTTTCTGCTTGCCGGTGTAAAAAGGATGGCACTTCGAGCAAACGTCTACTTTGAGTACGTCGCACTTTTTCGTCGTGCCCGTTACAAACTCCGCGCCGCATGCGCAAACGCACTTTACTTCATGATAATCGGGATGAATATTCTCTCTCATTTTAATCTCCTTTTTCGAAGGCATACGCACGTCCGTGCTATGTATCTCCGAATTATTAGCCATATTATTATAATAGTACGCGCCGCCCTTGTCAAGCGTTTTTACCCAAAAAAGGCATATCTTCTCCGCCGTGTTTTTTCAAGGTTTTTATTAAATTTAATCTTCTTTTTAGCCGGGAATAGTGGACGGCGGAGAGTGGTGCTCAGGGTTTTTTCCTTGCGCACCGCTAACGCTCGCCACGGGCGTGCGCTACGGTATATCCGCATCTGCACGCATCTTTTCGGATATCTG
>CANQCB010000004.1 GCA_947589145.1 uncultured Clostridia bacterium
GCCTAAGTGACTGGAGTTCAGACGTGTGGCTCTTCCGATCTTCTGCCGTTCCTTTCGTTCGGCCCGTCTGGTCCGCTCAACTTCGAATGCGAACTTACGCGAAGCAAGTTCGATTCGCTTACGTCCGACCTCGTTGAGCGTACGATCAAACTCAGCAAGCAGGCGCTTTCCGACGCGGGCTTATCTGTCGGCGACGTTCAAAAAGTTATACTTGTCGGCGGTTCGACGCGTATTCCCGCCGTTCAGGAAGCCGTTAAAAACCTCACGGGTAAAGAGCCGTTTAAGGGGATCAACCCCGACGAGTGCGTTGCGGTCGGCGCGGCA
Organism: uncultured Clostridia bacterium; assembly: GCA_947589145.1. Lineage (GTDB taxonomy): Bacteria > Bacillota > Clostridia > Christensenellales > Pumilibacteraceae > Protoclostridium. Next base: position 325 of record CANQCB010000004.1, read on the forward strand.
ATTCAAGGCGGCGTGCTCGGCGGCGAAGTTAAAGACGTGCTTTTGCTCGACGTGACTCCGCTGTCCCTCGGAATAGAGACAATGGGCGGCGTATTTACCAAAATAATAGACAGAAATACGACAATACCCACAAAGAAGTCTCAGATATTCTCGACCGCAGCGGACAATCAGCCTGCCGTTGACATTCACGTTCTTCAAGGCGAGCGCGAAATGGCTGCAAATAATAAGACCATTGCCCGTTTCGAACTCGGCGGAATCGCGCCTGCACCTCGCGGCGTACCTCAAATCGAAGTCACATTCGATATCGACGCAAACGGCATCGTTCACGTCTCCGCTAAAGACAAGGGAACGGGAAAGGAGCAGAGCGTTACGATAACCGCCTCCTCCAACCTCAGCGAGGAACAGATTCAGGAAGCGATCAGAGACGCGGAAAAATTCGCGGAAGAGGATAAGAAGAGAAAAGAACTTGTTGAGACCAAGAACAATGCCGATACTCTTATATTCTCCATTGAAAAGTTCTTCAAAGAGAGCGGAGATAAGATCGACGCGGCGGAGAGAGAAGATCTCGAACAGGAGATCGCAAAGGTTAAAGAAGTTCTCAAAACCGACGACATCGAAGCAATTAAGTCGGCAGTCGATGCGCTTTCCAAGAAATCCAATGAGGTGTTCACCAAATTCTACCAACAGGCAGGCGCACAAAACGGCGAAGTTCCGCCCGAAAATTAAAATTTCAAAGGAGTATAAGGAAAGTCCGCAAAAGGGCTTTCCTTATGCGTTTTTATGAAGTATAAACAAGTTACAGTCAAAGTGTTACACGACGAGGCGGACCTTGCGTCATACGCCATGATAGAGGCAGGGAGCGAAGGCGCGTCCGTAGTCGACGGAACGGATATAAAAGAGATTTTAAGCTCAAAGACAAATTGGGACTATTACGACAGTTCGCTCGAAAATATCGATACGTCTTTTGCACTTGTATCGGGTTGTTTTGACGTAGATAGCGATGTTTCTGCACTAAGCGAAACGTTAAAATCATATATCGGGCGCGAGGTTGAGCTAAACGTATCTATATGCGATTCGGTAAATTGGGAAAACGAGTGGAAAAAGTATTACAAACCGATAGATTTCGGCAGTCTTGTAATAGTTCCCGAATGGCTTGACAGTGATTTTGACAAACCGAAAGTTTTGATAGACCCGGGAATGGCATTCGGCACAGGTGCACACGAGACTACGGGAATGTGCATAGAATTACTTTCCGACATCGACCTTACGGATAAAACCGTCCTTGACATAGGTTGCGGAAGCGGTATTCTCGGAATATCCGCGCTTGCGTTGAACGCAAAAAGTTGCAGTTTTATCGATATAGATCGGCAGGCAGTGGAAGCGACCAAATCGAACCTTGCGCTTAACGGATTCAACGCCGACGTTTTGCAGGGAGATCTTACCGAAAAATATGACGGGAAAGCCGACGTTGTGCTTGCCAACCTTACCGCGGATATTTTATTGAAATTAAAGGGCGATTTACCTTGCGTTACTCATGAGAAAAGTTATATAATAATCAGCGGAATAATCAACGAGCGCGCAAAAGACGTTCTCGACGGATTCGGAATAAACAAAGGAGAATATACGGTTTTGCGTTCGATTAAAAAGGGAGAATGGCAAGCGTTTATGTTAATGAGATGAGACGTTTTTTTGTTGACAAAGCAGATAAATCGGAAACAAAACTCTCGGGGGCGGAATATAAACACCTCGCCGAAGTTTTGCGCGCCAGAGTTGGCGATAAAATAATACTTTGTCCGAATGACGGCCGCGACTACGTTTATGCCATAAAAGCCTTGGACAAAACGTCCGCAACCCTCGAATATTTATACGATTATCCAAACGAAACCGAATGCGCGCTTGATCTTACGGTTTATCCGGCTCTTTTGAAAGGTGATAAAACCGAACTCGTCGTACAAAAGCTTACCGAACTCGGAGTAAAAAACATTCGTCCGTTCATAAGCGAGTTTACCGTTCAAAAATCGGAAAAATCCGATCGCCTTCAAAGGGCGGCGCACGAAGCGGCAAAACAGTGCGGCCGCGCCATTATTCCGAGCATAGACAAACCGCAGACCTTTGACAAAATTTTACCGCAACTCGGCGACTTCGATAATGTGGTATTTGCTTACGAGGGCACGTACGCAGACGGAAAGCGTATAGACGAAGTTATCCGCGGAGACGAAAAGTCGGTCGCTTTGATTGTGGGACCGGAAGGCGGATTTTCGGAAAAAGAAGTCCTTGCGCTTACCGATTCGGGATACATGCCCGTTACTCTCGGAAAGAGAATACTTCGCGCGGAAACTGCTTCGATAGCGGGATCCGCGGTAATAATGTTTCTTACGGGGGAATGGAAATGACTGTCTCCGTTATTACGCTCGGGTGCAAAGTAAACGAGTGCGAAAGCCGTTCGCTAATCGCCGCATTGCGTGAAATGGGTCACGTAGTCAGCGAAGAGTTTATAAGCGCGGATATTTACATAATAAATACTTGTTCGGTCACCGCTGAGGCAGACAGAAAGAGCAGACAGGTTATCGGCAAGGCGGTGAAAGCAAATCCTGCCGCAAAAATTTTCGTTTGCGGGTGCAGCAGTCAATATAATCCAAACGCTTATGAAAAATATCCGAATGTTGTAAATATAAGCGGAAGTAGCAAAAAATCGGACATATTACATCATATTATGTCTGACATAGTATGCGATAATCGGATTTCAATCTGCGAAATACCGCAAGATTTTGAAATCATGCGCTTTCCTTCGCATGAAAAAACCCGAGATTTTATCAAGGTACAGGACGGGTGCAACAATTTCTGCTCCTATTGCATTATACCTTATGTAAGAGGAAGGTCTCGTTCCAGGAGCATAGATTCCGTAAAGCATGAAGCGGAAGAAGCAGCTAAACACACAAAAGAAATCGTTCTGACGGGAATAGACGTTTCCTCATACGGTAAGGACATTGGCAAGTCGCTCGTTGATCTGGTAAACGCGCTTGCGGAAATACCCGTCAGAAAGCGGTTAAGTTCGTTTGAATGCACGGTTATCGACAAGGAATTGTTAACCGCACTGAAAAATTCCGGCTTTTGCGATCACTTTCATCTGTCGTTACAGTCGGGTACGAACAGCGTTCTGAAAGCCATGAACAGGAAGTATACGACGGAAAAATACTTTGAAATAGTCAACCTTATTCGAGAGTATTTTCCCAATGCCGGTATAACTACGGATATAATAGCAGGCTTTCCGACAGAAACCGAAGAGGATTTTGCCGAAACCTGCGAGTTTGTCCGAAAGGTGGAATTTTCCGATATGCACGTTTTCCCTTACAGCGAGAGAAAAGGAACGAAAGCGGCAAGTTTACCTCAGTTGCCTATGGAAGATCGCAGAAAGCGCGCGCATATACTCGGCGAAATCAAAGCCGAATTGAAAAGAAAGTTTCTTGTAAAACAGTTGTCGAAAACCTTAAACGTTTACTTTGAAGAGAGCAAAGACGGCGAAGCGGCAGGATATGCCGAAAACTACGTAAGAGTATACGGAAAAGCAAATCGCGGTGAAATAAGAACCGTTAAAATCACGGAATTATATAAAGAAGGAGTCAGATAATATGGATTGCGTATTTTGCAAAATCATGAAAGGGGAAATCCCCTCGGAAAAACTTTATGAAAACGACGAAATGTTTATCATTCGCGACATCGAGCCGAAGGCGGCAAAACATTATCTTATGATACCCAAACGTCATTATAAATCAATATCGGAAATGACGGACGAAGACGGCGTCGCTTTTGCTCGCTCTTTGAAAAAAATATCCGACCTTACGGATAAACTCGGACTTCAAAACGGGTACAGGCTTGTAATCAATCAAGGAGACGACGCAGGTCAAACCGTTCCGCACATGCATGTTCATATTCTCGCAGGTCAGCCGCTCGATTTTCCCGACCTCAGAAAATAAGGCATAAAACGGAAATTTTTTCAACCGCTTAAATTTTCAAGCAAATCTTTTCAAGATCATATTCCCATCGTACATAAGCGAGATAACGGTTAATTATTATAAGACCGACGTTACCAAAAGACCGACGCAAAAATTATGTTGCGTCTGTCTTTTTTCTCATTTTTACACCGCTTTAAGCACTTTCGTTTTGAAATTATAATAATACGAATTTTCGTATGAAGTAACGGTAACGTTATCCGCACGGTCGCCGCGAGAGGGGAGGAAAAGTTTTTCGGGATAATATTCCGAATACGGTGCGTATTTGACGCGCATTATATCGGCGGCGACAAGTGCGCTCGTATAAGATTGCGTTCGACCGATAAACGCCGTTGTTCCGTTTGAAGTATAAAGCCAGCCGCACGGAGTACCGTTTGAAGTTGCGAGCGTTAAATTCTCATCTGCAAGAAAGACCTCGAATGCGGGAATTTCGTTTTCCTGCAATTTTTGAAGTCCTCCGATAGCGGGATAATATACATAACGAACTTCGATTACCGATCTGAGCCGCGAAAATTCCACGATTTCTTCGGCGATTTCCTCGGTAAGAGCATACTCATAGATTATGAAACTCTCGTTTCCGACTTTTGCATTGTCGAGTGCCGACGATACTGCCCGTCCGTCATAGAAGTCCGCAAACAGATATCTCTCGTTTCCGTTATATATTACGGTTGTAAAAGTATTTCCTCCAACCGCAACCAGACAGTCGGAAATTCGTATCGTCACGTCGGACGAAAATCCTATTACTATCGAAAGAAACAGTTCGATTATCGTCAGATATTTTTTACCGTTTACATATACATATTCGGATGCGGCAAAGAGAATTACGGGAATTATAAATACAGCGGCGCCGACTTGAATTATGGAAGAGGCTAACGGCAACATCGTTATCCCGTTACAAACAAAAATCATTCCTCGTATTAAATAACCAACGGGAACGAGCAGAACGGGAAGCAGGAATGAAAACGGCAAAATTGCCACAAGCAGAAAGAAAAGTCCCGAAAGCAGCCACATCCCTACGCCGTTCACTGGCATAGAATAGAGGTATACGCGGTGAAAGAAATATGCAATAACCGGCGTTATTATGAGCTGAACGGAAACGGACGCGGATAAGGAGTCGCTTACCATTCCGGGCAGCTTAATTTTTCGCAATGCATTCGAAATGGATTTTGAAAACAATGTAATTCCGCCGACCGCGCCGACGGACATGAGATATCCGCAGTCAAACAGATAAAAAGGCGATATACATAGGCAAACAGTCGCAGCGAGCAGCAACGAGTTCAGATTGTCTCTCTTTCCGAACATACTCGACCAAATCATAATAAAACACATTATAACCGCGCGTATAGTGCTCGGACTCCCGCCTGTAAATATCGCATACAGTATGAGCAGTAGAGTCGTTGCAAATCGTCCGACGATTTTGGGCATGGGAATAAATGAAAAAAGTTTATTTATCAGCAGAAAAATAAGCCCAACGTGCAATCCGCTTACCGCGAGAATATGTCCTATTCCTGCACCCGCAAAAGCGTCATTTATTTCGTCCGAAATCAGATATCGGTCTCCGGCTATCATTCCGTATGCCACAAGCCCCGCGTCATCTCCCATGTTCTCAACGAGATGATCGCGCAATCCAAGCCTTATTTTCTCCAAGAAAGTACCGTTGCCCGGCGTAACGGTTACGCCGCCGTAAGAATAGGCAGCATAACGAATATCGGAGCGGGCGAAAGACGCGTTAACTCCATTGTCATCGATAGGCGGTTTATCGTATACAGTGGCGACGAATTCCAGAGTATAACCTGTGCGCACCTGCGAAAACGACAAATCCGCGTTATAGATATACGCGGATATTTTACCGCCCTCGGCATTTTCGTCAATTTCGATATTATCCAAAACTGCCTCAAAAACTCCGTCGGCATAAGAGTAATGTTCTGTGACGCGGCCTTTTATCGTATGTTCTTCTTCGTATTTGCTGTCTGCTCTTGACTCGGAGACCAAAAGGAATGTCAAAGAACAACATAAAACGACCACGATCGCTATGACTGCACTTACGGCTTTGACGTGATCCTTATTTACAAACGAGTATATCCCGAAAATGATTACGGACAGACCGAAAAGAGATAAAAAAATTATCCCAAGCGGCAGAATATAATAAGTAACAAGCGAAAATAAAATTCCGCAGACGGTACAGAAAAATATAAATAAAAATGGGCGGAAACTAATTTTCAAAACTAATCCTTCTTTTGTGAATCGTAATTATTTTAATTTTATACAAAGGACGGAATTGCCTGTTTCGAAAATATTATATTTCCAAATCGCGATAATGTCAATACCCGAAGTTGATTAAATACAATCGTTTGCGGTAAAAATAAAGCAATATGAGTAAAATTTGCTTGACATACAGTGTAAATTTTGCTATTATCACATAGCATTCGGTTTATCCGAAAATTTAACCCTTACAGGAAAGGTGGTGTTAACTGTGTCCGTAGTAAAAGTCGGTGAAAACGAGTCTCTCGAAAGCGCGCTTAAACGTTTCAAGAGAAAGTGCCAAAAGGACAATATTCTCGGCGATCTTCGAAAGAAAGAGTGCTATGAGAAACCTTCTGTAAGAAGAAAGAAGAAATCCGAAGCTGCGCGTAAACGTGGTAAAAACTGAAACAAAAAGCTGTTGCTTATAAAGTAACAGCTTTTTTATATGAAAAAAATTCCGTTGATTGATTTTTTCGCTTGCTTGAAAAATATGTCGATTATTTGCCGATAACTCCTTTTATTGTCAAAGGTCTTTATGTTTGCTTGTGTAGGTGATACAATGAGCAAAACGGAGGCGTTAGAAAACCATGAAAAAAGAAATGAGCGAAATCAAGCGTCGCGCGCTTTTGGCAAAGCAACGCATGAAAATGGGTTATTGGCAAAAAATGCAGGCCGAACGCGACAGAATTATGACGGAAACCGATGACGTATCTCGAATAGAAATGGCGAGCAATCTTCGTCGCAAAGAATTCGAGCGCACAAATAATATGGCACTTGGAGACGATTTCACGGAAAAAGACGAAAAACTTTACGTCAAAGTGAAGAATATTCTCGAAAAAGATGAGAATACACTCAATCCCATTGGACAACTTGTCGAGCACTCAATCTATGATTTCATGGATGAGGCGAATAAGCAGAGGTACATTCTCGAACTATCCGCAAAGTTCCGCGAACTAAGAGAAAGATACTATAAAGAAAAGGCTAAATACGTTTGACGTCTTGACACAAACGCTTTACTGTGCTAAACTGTTTATAAAAATACAGGCAGGCGCGTTATGAACGACAAACTGAAAAATGAGCATACCGATTATTTCTACAAGGCGGTTTTGAGTCTCAAAACGGTGGAAGAGTGTTATAATTTCTTTGAGGACGTATGTACGGTCGCTGAAATTCGCGAAATGGCGCAACGGTTATTTGTTGCGCGGTTGTTGGACGACGGTAAAACCTATCAGGAAATATCGTCAAAGACCGGCGCTTCCACGGCTACGATAAGCCGAATAAACAAGTGTTTGGAATACGGCACAGACGGATACAAAACCGTACTCGGGAGATTGAAAAATAATGACAACGCTTGACGGGCTGAATGACGCTCAACTTGCCGCGGCGCTTGAAACGGAAGGTGCTGTTCTCGTCACTGCCGGGGCAGGAAGCGGCAAAACGCGACTGTTGACCCATAGAATTGCGCATATCGTCCGAGACCTCAACGTCGATCCGTATAATGTGCTTGCCATAACATTTACGAATAAAGCCGCGGATGAAATGAAAAACCGAATTTATGCGCTTATTGGAGAAACGGAAATTTGGATCTCCACGTTTCACTCTATGTGCGCAAAAATTCTCCGCAGATTTTCTTCCAAGCTTGGATATTCTTCGAATTTTACCATTTATGCACAGGATGAGTCCGAACGTGCAATAAAGCAAATAACCAAAGATTTGGACTACGCCGACGACAGTTTTTACAAAAAAGCCGTTCGGTGTATTTCCGATGCAAAAAGTCGCGGGCTAACGCCGGAAGGATATGCAAATGAAAATGCATTTTTGCCCGATACGGAGGATATTTGCAAAATTTACCAGAAATATGAGGAAACTCTCGCGAGCAATAACGCAATGGATTTTGACGACTTATTACTGAAAACTCTTGACTTGTTCGAAAATTATTCCGACGTACTCGAACACTATCAACACCGTTTTAAGTATATTCATGTCGACGAATTTCAAGATACCAACTCCATACAGTATGATATCGTGCGTATGCTTGCAGGCGGTTACGGTAATTTATTCGTAGTCGGCGATGAGGATCAAAGCATATACGGTTGGCGCGGCGCCGACGTTACGAATATGCAACGTTTCGTTGAGGATTTCGGCGCTAAAATTTTCAAACTCGAAAGAAATTATCGCTCCACGGAAAACATTCTCAAAGCGGCAAACAATCTGATTAAAAACAACGTTTCTCGGATAGATAAAAACCTTTGGTCCGATTTGGGCAGGGGAGAAAGCGTAGTCGCATATCGAGCGAACGACGAGTCGGGCGAAGCGGACTATATCGTCAATACTATCAATAAACTTATGCGAAACAACGGATACCGTCCGCACGACTTTGCGGTGCTTATGAGAATAAACGCACTGTCAAGCTTAATCGAAAAGCGGTTTATACGGTATAATATTCCGTATAAAGTATACGGCGGATTTAAGTTCTATGACCGTAAAGAAGTTAAAGACGTAATTGCGTATCTTCGCATTCTGTCCAATCACGCCGATGACGAGGCTATTATGCGAGTAATAAATTTTCCCAAGCGCGGTATCGGCGATAAAACGGTACAGGCATTGAGGGATTATTGCGCGAACAAAGGGCTTAATCTTTTCGAAGTTTTGATAAATATCGAGAACAGCGATCTTGCTCCTTTGCATATCAAAAAACTCAAACCTTTCGGCGATTTATTAAAATCGCTTGCCGAATACAAAACGCACGCGACGATTTCCGAACTCACCGAAAAGCTGATCAAAGACGCCGATATCAAAAAAGCATACGCAGAAGATACGGAAGAAAATACCACTCGGAAATTAAACATAGACCAATTTATTTCATCCGTCAGGGAGTCCGAGAAGAACAGAGGCGGTTCGTTGGAAGATTTTCTCGAAGAAGTTACACTTTATACCGAGGGCGACGAGGAAAGCAGCGATTCCGTATTTTTATCCACAGTACACAGTGCGAAAGGTATGGAATTTCGCTGTGTGTTCATAATCGGAACAGAGGAGGGACTTTTTCCTCTTTCTCGAGCGACCGACGAAACAGACGACCTCGAAGAAGAGCGCAGGCTGATGTACGTTGCCATTACGCGCGCAAAGGAACGATTATTCCTTACTTATTGCAGTTCAAGATACATATACGGAGAACCAAAATATGTGAAAGCAAGTAGATTTTTCGAGGAAATAGATCCCTCGTTTGCAAGTTCGCAAATGGCTAAATCGGATTACGATTCAAAACAGCGCTTCTCATATAATACCAATGCTCCCAAATATTCCGACGCTCCGAAAATCGGCGGTGTAGCGGGGCAAAATTCCGCCGTTAAGCGAGACAATTCCATTAAAGATTACACTATCGGTACGCGCGTTATGCATAAAAAATTCGGAGAGGGCGTTGTTGTGGGAATTACGAATATCGGATTAAACTCGTATATTGAAATAAATTTCGACTCCGTCGGCAAAATGACTTTATCGCTTGCATTCGCACCTATAACAAAATTATGACAAAAAATCAAGAAGAAAAAATGAATAAACTTGTCGAGCAACTCAACGAGTATGCATACCGCTACTATGTGCTCGACGACCCGTCTGTCGCGGATAACGTCTATGACAGATTATACGATGAACTCGTTTCTCTCGAAAGAGACACGGGCGTTGTTTTGGAGCACTCTCCGACAAGGCGAGTAGGCGGTGAACCCATAAAAGCGTTCGGTTCGCACACTCATATTAACAGACTGTATTCTTTGGATAAATGTCAGAGTTTCGACGAACTTCGGGCATGGGACGCAAAGGTTAAAAAAGCGGTTGGCAATGTTTTATATACTCTCGAATACAAGCTCGACGGATTGACGCTCGTCCTTACTTATGAAAACGGCAAATTGAAAGGGGCGGCAACGCGCGGAAACGGAGTAGTGGGCGAGGACGTAACCGAGCAAGCGAGAACTATCAGATCGATTCCCTTGACAATTCCATTCGGCGGCGTTGCGGAAGCGAAAGGCGAGTGCATAATGCGCCGCTCGGCATTTCGCAAATATAACGAATTGACCGACGAACCGCTGAAAAACCCCCGAAATGCGGCGGCGGGAGCAATCAGAAATCTTGACCCGAAAATTACGGCGTCGAGGAAATTGGATCTTATCTTTTACGATGTAAATTTTATCGACGGTGAAGATATCGAAACACAGTCGGACGGTGTAACTTGGCTGAAAAATAACAAATTTAAGACGGAAATGCTCAGTACTACGTCTGACATAGAAGAAATTATCTCGCAAATCAAGAATGTAAACAGAGACGCGCTCGATTTCGATATCGACGGAATGGTAATAAAAATCGATGATTATTCCATACGGGAAAAGCTTGGTTTCACAGACAAATTTCCGCGTTGGGCAATAGCCTATAAGTTCGAAGCCGAAGAAACGACGACGGTACTTAAAGACGTAATATGGCAGGTGGGGCGTACGGGTAAATTAACCCCGCTCGCAATTCTCGATCCTGTCGTGCTTTGCGGCGCAACGGTTCGCAGAGCAACATTGAATAACTACGGCGACATTCTCAGAAAAAGAGTCAAGAAGAACTGTACCGTATTTATCAGAAGAAGTAACGACGTAATTCCCGAAATTCTTGCGGCCGCGGAGGGCACGGGAGACGGCGACATACAACTCCCTTCGGTATGCCCGGCATGCGGCGCAAAACTCGTCGAATACGGCGCGCATATTTTTTGTCCGAACTCAAACGGTTGCAGACCTCAAATCGTTGCGAAACTTTCCCATTTCGTTTCGAAAAGTTGCATGGACATAGACGGTTTAAGCGACAAGACTTTGGAATTGTTCTTTGACGAACTTGGCGTCACGCAGGCTTATGAATTATATGACATAACTCCCGACAGACTTATCAACCTCGACTCTTTTAAGGAGAAAAAATCGGAGAATATTTGCAAGGCAATAGAAAACAGCAAATCGGTAAAACTCTCTGCATTTATCAATGCTCTCGGGATTCCGAATGTCGGGAAAAAACTTGCCGACGATCTTGCGGAGCATTACGGAAGTCTTGACGCTTTGATGGCGGCAAGCAAAGAAGAGTTATCCGCAATCGACGACATCGGCGACATTGTAGCGTCCGATATTTTCGGTTATTTCTCCGAAAAACGCGACTTCATAAATAAATTACTTTCGAAAGGCATCAAAATCGTTTCGACGAAAAAATCGGAAGGAATTTTCAGCGGGGAATATGTGGTTTTAACGGGAACGTTATCCTCTATGACGCGCGGAAAAGCCTCAGAAATTATAGAAGCGCAGGGCGGGAAAGTCCAATCGAGCGTAACAAAAGAAACCACTCTCGTTGTTGCCGGGGAAAATGCCGGAAGCAAACTTGCGAAAGCGCAGGCAACGGGGAAAAAGATAATTAACGAAAGCGAGTTTTTGTCCTTGATAAACGCTTGATTTGGGACGTAATTAGTGTTATTATAATATATTGAGGTGAACTGATGAAAAGTATGACCGGCTACGGAAAAGGCGAATTTTTCGGAAAAAACAGAAAAGTTACCATAGAACTCAAATCCGTAAACAACAGGTATCTTGAAATTAATTCGCGTTTTTCGAAAGCTCTCGGCTTTGTTGAAGACGTCGTAAAAAAGCAAATACAGGAAGTAATCAAACGCGGCAGCGTCGACGTTTTTTATACATACGAAATTATCGGCGAAAGCGATAAGGTCGTATCGCTGGACATTCCTCTCGCTAACGAGTATAAATCCGCGGCAAATACTTTACGAGACGAACTCGGACTTGCCGATGACATTACCGCAATGTCGATTTTGAAAATGCCCGACGTAATAAACGTAACCGCTGCGGAAGACGATAAGGAAGAAATTAAGTCGTTATTTGCTTCGGCAACCGAAATAGCGGCTCGCGAACTCGATCAGATGCGCGAGCAAGAAGGCGCTTCTATCAAAGAGGATTTCGAAAAACTTGTCGGAAATATCGAGCAATCTCTTCGCGCGGTGATCGTGAGAGCGCCCGACGTTATTGTCGATTATCGCGATAAAATCTCAAAACGTATTGCGGAACTTCTCGGAGACGTGAAAATCGATGAAATGCGAATAGCCATGGAAGCGGCGATTTTTGCGGATAAATGCGATGTCAACGAGGAAATTTCCCGTTTGACTTCGCATATCGCGCAATTCAGAGCGACGATAAGCTCAAACGAGCCGCAGGGCAGGCGTTTGGATTTCCTTTCACAGGAGATGAACAGAGAAATTAACACGATGGGCAGCAAGGCGAACGACCTCGAACTTACAAAACTCGTTATCGAAATGAAAAACGAACTCGAAAAAATAAAGGAGCAGATCAGAAACGTCGAATGAGTAAAGGTTTGCTTATCGTTTTATCCGGACCGTCGGGAGTCGGAAAAGGGACGATTTATTCCCGACTTCTGAAAACGTTGCCCAATCTTACGGTGTCCGTTTCCGTTACAACGCGTAAACCGAGAGAGGGCGAAATTAACGGCGTTCATTATTATTTTACTACCAAGCCCGAATTTACGGAAATGCGCGACAGGGGAGAACTGCTCGAATATGCCGAAACGGTAGGAAATTTCTACGGTACGCCCAAGACGCCCGTGTTGAAAAAACTCGACGACGGCGTTGACGTGATTTTGGAAATAGACGTAAAGGGCGCAAAGCAAATAAAGCGCGTATATCCCGACTGCATAACTATTTTCATCCTTCCTCCGAGCGAGGAAGAATTGAAAAAACGTCTTGTCGGGCGCGGAACGGAAACAGCGGAACAGGTGCGCGCGCGGCTTGCTCTCGCAAAAGAGGAAATCGCTCAAAGCGGTTACTTCGATTACAATGTAATCAATAACGATATTGACGTCGCAACCGACGATATAATTAAAATCATTAAAAAGCAAAAGGAGAGTAAAAATGTTAATCGATCCGCCTATTGATAAACTCATCGAAAAGATAGGTTGCAAATATGCGCTTGTATGCCTTGTGACCAAACGTGCGCGCGATCTCCAACAGAAGATCAGCGAGGACGGAGCACTTTCGCCCGATACAAACCCCATATCTTATGCCGCAAGCGAAGTGTATAGCGGTACCGTCGAGCCTTTATACGAAGATTAATGAATCTCAAAGGAAAATGCGTGCTTGTAGGTGTAACCGGGGGCATAGCGGCTTATAAAATATGCGACCTCGTTTCGTCTCTGCGGAAGCAAGGCGCGGAAGTTTGCGTTGCAATGACAAAAAACGCAACCGAATTCGTTTCACCGCTTACCTTTGAAACGCTCAGCGCAAATAAAGTCACCGTAGACACGTTCGACCCCACGCGAAAATGGGAAGTCGAACATATTTCTCTTGCAAAAAAAGCAAACGTGTGCGTGATCGCACCTTGCACTGCCGACTTTGCGGCTAAGCTCGCGTGCGGCATTGCCGACGACTTTTTATCCACGACGGTCATGGCGTGCACTTGTCCGATACTTATCGCTCCCGCCATGAACACAAATATGCTCAATTCCGAAGCATACAGAGCGAACGAAAGAACATTAAAGTCGCGCGGAGTGCATTTTGTTGCAACCGAGAGCGGAATGCTTGCGTGCGGAGATATTGGCGACGGGAGAATGGCCGAACCGCAAGTAATAGAAAAAGCGATTGTCGATTTGTTGTTTCCCAAAAAAGATTACGACGGTAAAACGGTGTTGATCACCGCGGGGGGAACGGTAGAATTTCTCGATCCCGTAAGGTATATCGGGAACAAATCGAGCGGAAAAATGGGAGCGGCGCTTGCAAAAGCCGCGGCAGATCGAGGAGCGAAAGTAATTCTTGTTTGCGGAAAAGTCTCCGTGGACGTAAACGACAGTCGCTATGAGCGAATAAATGTAACAACCACGAGAGAAATGTATAATGCGGTTATGGCGAACTACAAACGCGCGGACGTTATTATAAAAGCGGCGGCGCCTTGCGATTTCAGACCGGTAACCGCGTTTGATGAAAAAATCAAATCGGACAAGCCGCTTACCGCGGTTTTCGAAAAAACAGAAGATATTGCGGAGGCAGTGGGTGCGGTTAAGGAAAATCGAAAACTTATAGTCTTTGCCGCCGAAACGCAAAATCTCATAAAAAACGCAGAAAATAAATTGAAAAACAAGCATGCCGATATGGTTGTTGCCAACGACGTAACGAAAGAAGGCGCAGGCTTTGAAACCGATACAAATATTGCAACTTTGATTACTCAGAATTCGGTCGAGAGCCTTCCCAAAATGACAAAGTTAGAATTAGCGGAAATTATACTTGACAGGATAAATTAAGAGAGTGTTCGCAGAAGTTATAGTAGACATAGCCGCCTCCGAGGTGGATAAAATATTCGATTACGACTGCGGAAATTTCGAAATCGTACGCGGAGTAAGAGTAACGGTGCCTTTCGGACGAACGACTGTTGAGGGGTTTGTTATAGGGATAAAAGATAGTTCGGAAGTTCCTGCGGATAAAATCAAATCTATAATCGAGATGCTCGACAAAACGCCCATAATCACGGATGAAATGTTCGAATTGCTTGATTATATGACGGCAAAAATGCACCTTATAAAAGTTGACGTTTTAAGACTGTTTATTCCGGCGGCTATGCGCGGCGGCAGAGTCAGGGAACTGACTCGGCAGGTCGCTGTGTTGTCCGAAGAATATAGAGACAGAGATCCGAACGAATTTATAAAAAGAACTTCGCTTGCACAGCACGAAGTTTTCGAATATCTCTTAACCGAAAAGCCGGAAGGCGAATTGGTCAGCGAACTTACTAAAATTCTGTCGGCAAGCGCGTTGAAAAATCTTGCGACGCGCGGTATTGTCAGAATCTATAATGCTCCGCAAATGCGCCTTCCGTATTCCGACATAAAGCCCGTAGCCGACAAAGACGTTATATTGACCGACGAGCAAAAATCGGCGGTAGAAAAAATATGTTCATCGGTCGGTAAAATCTTTTTACTTCACGGCGTTACGGGCAGCGGAAAAACCGAAGTTTATATGCGGTGCATTCGCAACGCTTTGGACCGCGGTCAGACCGCCATAATGCTCGTTCCCGAAATATCGCTCACTCCGCAGGTTTTACGGAACTTTCGCGCTCGATTCGGAGATAACGTCGCTATACTTCACAGCGCGTTGGGGCAGGGCGAGAAATTCGACGAATGGCGCAAGTGTTTGTCGGGAGAAGCGAAAGTCGTACTCGGTGCGAGAAGCGCGGTTTTCGCTCCTATGAAAAACGTCGGGGTTATCGTTATAGACGAAGAACACGATTCGAGTTTCATTTCCGAGAGGACTCCGAGATATTCCACTGAACAAGTTGCGGAGTGGCGCGCAAAATTTAACGGAGCGAACCTCATTCTCGGAAGCGCAACGCCGTCCATAGAGACCTATTATGCGGCAAAAACGGGCAAGTTCGAGTTGCTCGAACTGACGGGACGAGTAAATAAACGACCTCTTCCCGAAATGGAAATAGTTAATATGTGCCGCGAGGTTGCGCTAGGAAATCACACGATTTTTTCCGCGCTGCTTATGAACGAATTAGACAAGTGCATAAAGGGCGGCAACCAAGCTATGCTTTTCCTTAATCGCCGCGGATACGCCTCGTTCGTGATGTGCCGCGCGTGCGGATACGTAGCCAAGTGCGAACGCTGCGATGTGTCACTCGTCTATCACCGGGAGGAAAACAGGCTTAAATGTCACTATTGCGGGAATATGTATTCCGCTCTTGACCTCTGTCCGCAATGCGGTTCTCCGTTCATGAAAGAGGGGTATATCGGTACGGAAAAGGTTGTAAGTCAGCTTAAAGCCCTTTACCCGAACGTAGGTATACTTCGAATGGATAACGACAGCACGCGGACAAAAGGCGCTCATGCCCAAATATTGGGCGATTTCGGCGAAAAAAAAGCGCAAATCCTCGTCGGTACGCAAATGATTGCAAAAGGGCATGACTTTCCCGACGTTACGCTCGTAGGCATACTCGACGCGGATATGAGTTTACATATGGCGGATTATCGAAGCGTTGAGCGCACATTCCAACTAACGACGCAGGTCGCCGGCAGGGCGGGCAGAGCGGACAGAAACGGAAAAGTCATACTCCAAACTTTCGCGCCCAATCATTACGTTTACAATTTCGTAAGAAACGGCGATTATAAAGGTTTTTACGAAAAAGAAATCAATCTTCGTGAAGTGACAAAATATCCGCCGTTTTCAACAATAGTTCGTGTCTTGGTATGCGGCACCGACGAAGCAAAAGCCGCCGCAGTGCTGAAAAACACATATGAGAAGATCTCCGCAATAAAAGATAAATATCCGAACAATTTCATTTATCTTGCTTACATGCGCGCTCCGTTGAGAAAAATTATGGACGAGTTCCGCATGCAGATACTTATTCGTTTGACTTCCGACTCGGACGCTATCGTAAACAAAATTTTCGACGCCGTGGATGAATGCGGAGTTCCGAAAGTCACTTCATACGCCGAAATAAATCCGATAAAACTTTCATAAAAGAGAAAATATTATGGCAAAAAGAACCGTTGTGAAAATTGGAGACGAAATACTCAGGATGCGAAGCAAGGAAGTCACGGAATTCGATTCCAGACTCGCCGTGCTTTTGGACGATATGCGCGAAACTATGCTCATCGAGGATGGCGTAGGTCTTGCCGCGCCGCAGGTCGGTGTATTAAGGCGCGCTGTTGTGATAAGTCCCAACGGTAAAGATTTTTACGAGTTTATAAATCCCGTCATATTAAAAGCGGAAGGCAAGCAAAAATGCAACGAGGGCTGTTTGAGCGTTCCGGGCATTCACGGCAAGGTAGAGCGTCCGAAAAAACTCGAAATCCGCGCCAACGACAGATATGGCAGGGAGTTTGTAGTGAAAGTCGACGGTTTTTTAGCCAACATTTGCTGCCACGAATTTGATCATCTCGACGGCATATTGTTTATAGATAAGATGATAAAGGACTGAAATTATATGCGTGTGGTATTTATGGGTACGCCGGATTTCGCACTTTTCTCGCTCGACGCTCTGTGTCGATCCGAGCACGAAGTGACTGCCGTTATAACGCAACCCGACAAGGCGGGAAACCGCGGGGTTGTATCATTTTCGCCCGTAAAAAAATATGCTTTAGCACACGATATTCCCGTTTATCAATTCGAAAAAATAAGAAAAGAGGGAATCGAAACGCTCAAAAATTTATATGCGGATATTTTCGTGACCGTCGCGTACGGTCAGATCCTCAGTCGAGAAATTCTCGATATTCCGCCACACGGGATTGTCAACGTTCACGCCTCGTTACTTCCCAAATATCGCGGCAGTTCTCCGATTCAATGGGCGCTTATAAACGGCGAGAAAAAAACCGGTATAACCATAATGCAAACTGCGGAAGGGCTGGACTGCGGAGACATACTGCTTCAAAAATCAATAGATATTACTTCCGAGGACAATGCCGGTACTTTGTTTGAAAAACTCGGCGCGCTTGGAGCAGACGCGTTGATCGAATATCTTGACGGATTGGAATGCGGTCGCAAGTTTACGCCCGTAAAGCAGGACGAAAGTCAATCGACTTATTTTCCCATGTTAAGTAAGTCGGACGGAAAAATAGATTGGAGCGTATCCGCGGAACAAATTATAAATAAAACTCGCGGTTTAATGCCTTGGCCCGGAATTTACACGTACTTAAACGGAAAATTGCTTAAATTATTCGATATAGAACTCTGTGATCTGTCGGGAGAAAAGTGCGGAGAGGTCCTCCAAGCGGACAAGTCGAGCATTGTTGTTGCCTGCGGGGATAAGAGCGTAAAAATCAAAGAATTGCAAATTGAAGGTAAAAAAAGAATGCCGAGTTATGAATTTATAAACGGCAATAGAATTACGATCGGGGAGGTGCTCGGATGAAATACAATTTTGCGGCAGAACGCGCGGCTTATAATGTACTTAAAAGCGTTTTCACCAATCGCGCATATTCGTCCATCGAGCTCGACCGAGTGCTTGATACTTCTCCCGAAACCGCGAGAGGCAAAATTACCGCCCTCGTTTACGGCGTTCTTGAAAAGAGCGTGCAACTTGATTACATAATCGACGTCCTTGTAAAGAAAAAAGTCAGAATCAACATAAGTATTCTTCTGAAAATGGCGCTGTACGAACTGCGTTACGGAAACGAGCCGCAATATGCCGTTGTCAGCAGATATGTATCTTTTGCAAAAGACCGATTTAACGGAATACATTCTTTCGTAAACGCCGTACTCAGAAATTCAAAAGACGTCTATATCGACCAAACCAGAGACGACGCTTATTCGCTTTCCATTCGTTTCAGTCAGCCTCTTTGGCTTGTGGAGAGTTTGCTTGGCGAACTCGGGCAGGAAAGAACAATTTCCATACTGTCGACCGAGAACGTCAAAGCCACACATATTCGACGTAACGCTAACCTGATCGGCGAGAAAGAATTCGACCTATTGATTGAAGAAAATTCGAATAATCACCATTATTCGCGTACAAAATACGGTTATTATGTCACACATAGTATAATCAGGGCATTAAAACCCGAAATTTTTACCGCTCAGTCGCTTGCTTCTGTTTATGCGGTAAACATCTATGCGGAAGGATATATAGGAAGTTCTCCGGAAGTGCTCGATATATGCGCCGCACCGGGAGGAAAGTCGATATATCTCAAAGAACTTATTCCGCAAGCAAAAGTGACGGCTTGCGATCTGCACTTTCATAGGGTACAACTCATAAAGTCATACGCGGCGAGAATGGGCGTAGACTTGGATATAGCGGTAAACGACGCTGCGGAATTGCGCGAAGAGTGGATAAATAAATTCGATATCGTAATATGCGACGTTCCCTGTTCGGGAAGCGGATTGTTGGTCTCTTCGCCCGATATTTTGCTTTTCAAAAACGAATCCGATATTTCTTCCTTAGGTCTGTTACAGTCCGCAATTATTTCCACGGCTGCGCACTACGTAAAAGTCGGCGGGGAACTCGAATATTCCACTTGCTCGATATTTGCGCATGAAAACGAGCGCGTGATAAATTCCTTTCTTGCCGAACACCCTGATTTTGAAATCGTTCCTTCAACTCTCGGCATAGGCACGCAAAAGGACGGCATGACGAGACTATATCCCGATAAAGACGGTTGCGACGGATTTTTCATTGCAAAACTCAGGAGAGTAAAGTGAAAAAACTTCTGCTTGATTTTACAAAAGACGAACTTTCGCAAGAACTTGCCTTGTTCGACTTAAAGCCTTACCGCGCAGAGCAGGTTTATAATTGGATATGCGGCGGAGCGGATTTTTCGGAAATGACGAATATTCCCAAAAGTCTACGCGAAACTCTTTCGGAAAAATTTGTCGCCGTCGGCTCGGAGATAATCAAAGAAGCGATTTCAAAGGACGGCACGGTAAAATTTTTATATAAACTAAATGACGGGAATCTTGTGGAAGGCGTATTGATGAGTTATAAATACGGATATACGCTTTGCGCGTCCACGCAAGTCGGTTGTCGAATGGGTTGCGCGTTCTGCGCTTCGGGAAAGGACGGATTGCTTCGAAACCTCGGAGCGGGCGAGATTTTATCCGAAGTCGTCGAGGCAAACAAATATTTGCGTAAAAAAGATAAAAACGCGCGAATAGGAAATGTCGTACTGATGGGTAGCGGCGAACCGCTTGACAATTACGATAACGTTACTAAATTTTTATCTCTTGTAACGGAATCTCAGGGGATAAGTCAAAGGGGAATATCTCTTTCGACCTGCGGGCTTGTACGGAATATCAGGAGACTTGCAGACGACGGCTTTTCCGTGACATTATGCATATCCCTGCATGCAACCTCAGACGAGAAAAGGTTACGCGTCATGCCAACCGCAAACGCGTATAAAATCGGCGAAATAATGTCCGCCGCCGAATATTACTTCAAAAAAAGCGGCAGAAGGGTAATAATCGAATATGCAATGATGCGAGGCTTCAACATTTCCGAGTCAGACGCGATAAAATTGCGTGAATTGACAAAAAACTTCCCGTGTCATATTAATCTGATCCCGCTAAACGACGCCGACTCAAATCTTGTCGGGGTAAACAGGGCGGAGGCAAATGCTTTTTTGAAAAAATTGCTGTCCGTCGGCGCTTCTGCGACGATCAGACGGTCGCTCGGAGCAGATATCGAAGGCGCATGCGGACAACTAAAACGACGTTATATTAACGGAGGAAATAATGAAAATTAAAGCGGCTCCGTCTATTTTGAGCGGAGATTTCTCAAAAATGGGAGAAGAGGCGGCGCGAATGGAACGCGCAGGCGCCGACATGATCCATTGCGACGTTATGGACGGCATATTCGTTCCCAACCTGACGTTCGGTCCGAAAATGGTTGCGGATATCAAAAAGTGCGTGACGGTTCCTTTGGACGTCCATCTTATGATAGTTAAGCCCGAAAATTATATCGAGAACTTTATAAAGAGCGGCGCCGAATATCTTTCTTTCCATATAGAGGCAACCGACAAAGCAAAAGACAATTTGCTTTTTGTAAAAAACGCAGGAGTAAAAGCCGGACTCGCAATTTGCCCCGAAACTCCGATCGAGCGAGTGTACGAATATCTCGAAATATGCGATTTTGTCGTTATTATGGGCGTTCATCCCGGGTTCAGCGGGCAAAAGTACATATCGGGGACTACCGAGCGTATTACAGCGCTTAAAAAAGAAATCAACTCACGCGGATTGAATGTGGAAATCGAGTTGGACGGAGGCGCAACGGAATCAAATATAGGCGAAATAATTTCCGCAGGCTCGACAATAAACGTCTCCGGCAGTTGTGCGTTTAATTCTCCCAATCCCGAGAGCGTCATTGCAAAGTTTCAAGGGAAACGATAATTTATTGTGACAAATCGGGCGATTTTATCATAAATACAGATTGGGAGGATCGTTTATGTCAAAGATTATCTGTATCAAACCGCCTGCATTTATACGAGTTTTTCTTAGGTTGTTCAACCGTAAAAAGAATAAAAACAAATCCGATTGACTTTTGCAATTACGGTAAAATACACCCGAAACCGTTAGTTATAATTACATTACCTTTTTCAAAAAAGCCTGTTTTCTATCAAAAGAAAAACAGGCTTTTTTGTGGTTTTGGGCTATTATTTTCAATAAAAGATAATATAGTAGGGTAGAGAAACGGTCGAAATATAGTCAAGATTAAAGGTGAAAAATTATATCGATAAAAGAGTAGAGGATCGATCAAAACACATATATAAAAGAAAAGTACCGATAAGAAATCGGTACTCGGAAAAGTTAATTCTCTTTATTCAAGGTTCTCTTGCAGCGCGTACAAACGTAAACACTCTGAACCTCTCCGTCAATATCAAGTTTCGTTTTATGCACGTTCGCATTAAACGATCTGACGGTGTGTCTGTTGGAGTGACTTACATTTTTGCCGGCAGATCTGCCTTTTCCGCAAATTGCACATACTTTGCTCATTCTCGTTGCCTCCGTTTTCTTTTTTACCGTAATACTATACCACCGAAATGAAATAAACGCAAGTAAATTACAAAAATTTTTTGAAATTGTTGTGATTTTTATTGCAAAAAGGTATTTTTTTCGTATTGAATAGGAAAAACTCTTGCGTTTTTTTATTTTTTGGGTTAGAATATTAAAAGTTACTTTGAAGTTCTTACGGGATAAGCGAACGAATATTCGTTTTTCCCGCTCGCACCCCAGAAAGCCTTTCGGCTTATGGTTGGAGGATAAATATTAAAATGGCACAGAAATCAATCAATGGAGTAATGCTCAGAAAGATGATATTAAACGGAGCAAAACTTCTTGACAGTAATAAACAGCACGTCGACTCGTTAAACGTTTTCCCGGTCCCCGACGGAGATACCGGAACAAATATGTCTCTCACATTAATCTCTGCGGCTAAGGAAGTTACGAGTTGTCCGAATAACGATATTAAGACGCTTTGCGACGCAATCTCAAAAGGAGCGCTTCGCGGCGCAAGGGGAAACAGCGGAGTCATAACGAGCCAAATACTCAAAGGCTTATCGATCGAACTCGCTAATTGTGAAAACGAAATAACGGTCAAGGATCTTTCACGCGCAATGGTGAAAGGTAGTGAAGTTGCATACAAAGCGGTAACCAAGCCTCAGGAAGGTACGATCTTAACCGTCATTCGTGTGATGAGCGAACATTCCGCGAAAATTTCCAAGCGAATGACAAATATTATCGATTTCTTCAATTCGGTAATAAAAGTCGGAGAAGAAACCTTAAAACAAACGCCTGAAATGTTGCCGATGCTGAAAAAGGCAGGCGTTGTCGACGCCGGCGGACGCGGGTTGTTAATTGTTTTTCAAGGCTTCCTTAACAGCCTTTTGGGCAAAGAAGAAGTTAACCTCGAATTCGACGACAGCATAATGAAAGCGGCGGAAGGGAAGCCGACGAACAATTACGAGCAATTCCATGTAAATTTGACCGAATTGGACGCGATTGAATTTGCTTACTGCACCGAGTTTTTTGTCATAAATCTGAAACCTACCACCAAAGAATCCGACGTCGACGTTTTCCGTGAAAGACTTATGAAAATCGGTGATTGCGTCCTTGTAATCGGCGACACTTCAATGGTCAAAGTCCATGTACATACCAACAATCCCGGTCAGGCTCTTTCTTATGCGTTGGAACTCGGCGAATTGGATAGAATTAAGATCGAAAACATGTTGGAGCAAAACAGGGCTTTGATGGCGCACGGCGGCGAGGAGGAGCTCGCTCAATACGGCATGGTATCTGTTTGCTCGGGCGAAGGCTTGGCGGCTATTTTCAAAGACCTCGCAGTAGACGAAATAATCGAAGGCGGTCAGACAATGAATCCGAGCGCCGAGGATATTGCTAAGGCATGCGATAAAATTGCCGCTCGCGATATATTTGTTTTCCCCAACAATAAAAACATTATACTTGCGGCGGAACAGGCAAAAGAGATCAGCAAGCGTACGATTCACGTCGTTCCGACGGTAAACATTCCGCAGGGCATTGCGGCGGTGTTGGCTTACTCTCCGACGGACGCTGCGAACGAAATCGTCGATAATATGAAAGAAGCGATAAAGTCTATCAAAGCCGGCAGCGTGACTTTTGCAGTCAGAAACGCGTCGATTGACGGTTTTGATCTCAAAGAGGGAGATATAATTGGGCTTAACGATAAGCATATCGTGACAAAAGGCGAGGACGTCGAAACGGTCACGGAAGAATTGATAGATAAACTTGCGAATAAAGATACGTCGAATATAAACATAATTTACGGATATAAAACTACGGAAGAAGAGGCAAATGCGTTTGCCGAAAAAATTACGGAAAAATATGATATGTGCGACGTTGAGGTTCTCTTCGGCGGTCAGGCTCTGTATTATTACATAATATCCGTAGAATAACGAAAAAGTTTTTAAGGGCGGTTATCCGCCCTTTTATTTTAGGCGACAATGCAATTATCGGATATAAAAGGTCTTGGAAACAAGCGAATAGAAAAACTTGCGTCCTGCGGAATTTACGATCCGCTCGATCTTTTAATGTTGTTTCCGTCTGCGTATTATGACAAAAGAGCGCTCATTGATTGGGATAGTCTGACAAGCGGAAACAATATCATATTTACCGGAAAAGTGAAAGGAAAACCCGTTTTAAGACGCGTCAGGAAGGGGCTTACCTTGGTGAGAGCAATTTTTGACGTCGGAAACAGGGAAGTATCTTGTACTTGGTTCAATCAGGAATATGTAATTCGCCGTCTTTTACCCGGCACACAGTTGATTATCGGCGGCAAAGTTAAAAAAACAGGCGGGTATACGGAAATATCCGGACCGCAGATATTTACTGACTTTGGCGTCGACGTATTACCCATATACAAACTGCCGAAAGGTCTTACTCAAACCGTCATGTTTGAAGCCGTAAGACACATTCTCTCTCATCTGAAAATAAAAGGGTATATAAGCGAAAACATAGCGGATAAATACGGACTTTTACCGTTGGACGATGCGATAAGGCAGATACATTTTCCACAATATTGCAGCGAAGCGCAGAACGCGCGGCGAAGTATCGCTCTCGAAAATCTCGCGTATACGTTGAGCGTATATAATATCGCGAAAGAGAATACACAGTCCGGTCGTAAGAGATTTTACGGCGGCGATATTAACTCGATCAACCGCGGAATCGCTTCTCTGAAATTTACGCTCACGCCCGACCAACTTTCTGCCGTAGGGGAAATAATCAACGAAATGAACGCCGACCGCAGAATGAACGTCTTGTTGCAGGGGGACGTAGGGAGCGGCAAAACGATAGTGGTATTTTTGGCAATGTACTATGCGGCGCTTTCCGGATATCAATGCGCATTGATGGCGCCTACGGAAATTCTTGCCGCACAGCATTATAAGAACGCAACAAAATTTTTCGGTGGTTTGGGATTAAAGGTACGCTTACTTACGGGAAGTATTGACAGTGACAGAGGCGAAGTACTTTCGGAGATAGAGAGCGGCATAGCAAACATAGTAGTCGGTACGCACGCTATAATAGGCGATAAAGTCAAGTTTCACAATCTCGGGTTGACGGTTACCGACGAACAGCACCGATTCGGAGTATGCCAGCGTGGGGCATTGGAGAACAAAACAGACTATGCGGACAATATAGTAATGTCGGCAACTCCCATTCCCAGAACGCTTGCGCTTTCCCTATACGGACAGATCAAAACAATAACGATTAAATCCCGTCCGAGTGGGAAATGCAATATTATGACAGCCATAGTACCCCAAAATAAAGTGCCAAATATGTATGAATATATACTGAATAAGGCAAAATCGGGGGAAAAGACATATATCGTCTGCCCTCGTATAGACAGCGAATATACGGTAAGCGCAATTTCGCTTTTCGAGGAATTATCCAAAACTACGCTCGCAAAAGTAGGCATAGGTTTGTTGCACGGCAGACAAAAAGAACGCGAAAAAAACGCCGTAATGAACGATTTTGCAAACGGCAAAATAATGGTACTTGTAAGCACGACCGTAATCGAAGTCGGTATCGACGTAAAAGAAGCGACTACTATGGTAATTTACGGCGCGGAGTTCTTCGGTTTGAGCCAACTCCACCAACTGCGAGGCAGAATAGGAAGAGACGGAAAAGAGAGCTATTGTTTCATCGTCTATGACGGCACACCTTCCGAGCGGTTGAAATTCTTTTGCAACACGTCGGACGGATTCGACCTTGCCGAATACGACTTCGACAATCGCGGAGCCGGTGATTTCCTCGGCACAAGACAGCACGGGCAGAGGAGTGAATTTGCCGATATAATAGTCAATAAGGAAATGATCGAGAGAGCAAAACTTATAAGCGACGAGCTTTTATCCGACGAGAATATAGTTAAACTGCTTTCATTAAACGCCGAAAAAAACGAATTTATAAGATCTCTTACTCTGAGTTGAGCGATTTTGCTTGACATGCAAAAATTTATTTGTTATAATTGCTTTAACACTTTACCAAGATAAAGTAATAAAGCAAAGCGAAATGCTGTTTTTGGAGTTAAAATGAACAAGGTGCAATTACCTTTCGGAATGCAGGACTATCTGCCGGAAGAGTGCTACAATAAAAATCTGTCGGAAAGGCGCATGGCCGATGTTTTCTCGTCTTACGGGTATAAGAAAGTCAGCATGCCCGCATTGGAATATTGCGATTTGTTTACCGCCGACGGCGCTATGCCCGAAAATAAACTTTTCAAACTTACCGACACAGACGGCAATTTGCTTGCGCTCCGCGCCGACGCGACGATTCAAGTTTGCCGCATGTATGTTACGAGTATGAGCGGCGTTCAGCGTATGTATTATTGCCTCGATTCATTCGAGTATCTTAGCGACGCGAACTCGGCGCGAGACAGGGAATTTGCTCAAATGGGAGTGGAACTCCTCGGAAACAGTGATTTGGACGGCGAAGCGGAGTTGCTTGCCATGGCGGTCGACGCCTTAAATGCCGCCGGTTTGAAAAATTTCACGATAGAACTCGGACATGTCGGGTACTTTGAAGGTCTTGCCGAGGAATTCGGAATAAGCGCCGAAAACATTTCGAAATTAAAAAACCTTATAAACAAAAAAGATATGTTGGGCGTAGAACTGTTGTTTAACGACCTCGGCATAAGCGAAGAAAATAAGGATAGTATTTTATCTCTGCCGTTACTCTTCGGCGAGCCTTCCGTTTTAGACAAAGCGAAAGCGTTATGCCATAACGAAAAGAGCCTGAATGCGGTCGATCGCCTTAAAATGCTCACAAACAAATTGGAAAAGATGGGGATCGGCAATTATTTTTCCATCGACCTCGGTATAGTTTCGAGCAACAATTATTATACGGGCGTTGTATTCAAGGGAATTTGCGAGGGCGTGGGCGCGTCAATTCTCGACGGCGGAAGGTACGACGGACTTTGCAACAGAATAGGGAAGTCGACGGAAGCGGTCGGATTTGCGATTGGAATTAAGCGTCTTTTAACGGCGTTAAAGCAAAACGGAGTGTGGAAAAATGCGCCGAACGCAGACATTGCTTTTGCCGTTATCGATTGCGACGAAAGTCTCGTGCGTACAACGCTCACCAAGTTGCGCAAAAAAAATCGCGTTGTGCAGGTTTTCGGAGACGAAAACGATCTGATCGAATATTGTAAGGAAAAAAAGGTTTCACGCGCGATACTGTTTGACGGGGACGCGGTCGAATTAACGCTTTCCTCGGGAGGTAAGTCATGATTACGGTAGCCTTGGCAAAAGGCAGACTTGCACAAAAGTCGATAGAGCTTTTGGAAAAATGCGGGCTTAAACTCGACGAATTGAAAGTCGAAACCCGTAAATTGGTGTTATTCGACGAAAGCGGCGAATATAAATTCGTTTTCGTCAAGCCGAGCGACGTTCCCACATACATAGAACGCGGCGTTGCGGATTTCGGCGTTGTCGGAAAAGATACTTTACTCGAAGCGGACAGAGACATTTACGAAATGCTCGATCTTAAATTCGGAAAGTGCCGTATGTGTGTTTGCGGCTATCCCGATTCTCTCAAAAAAGCAGGCGGAATACTCCGAGTCGGTACGAAGTACGAGAAAATAACACGCGAATATTTCGGCGTGCAGGGAAAAACCGTGGATATAATCAAACTGAACGGTTCGGTGGAACTTGCGCCCGTCATGGGACTATCGGACGTCATTGTGGACATAGTGGAAAGCGGAAAAACTTTGGAGGCGAACGGGCTTACCGTTCTTGAAGAAGTGTGTTCGTGCAGCGCAAGGCTTGTTGTAAACAGGGTTAGCCTCAAAACAAAAAAGGGCTTACTCGAACTTTTGGAAACGATAAAAGAAAATATAGATTGAAAAATGAAAATTTTTGACAGACAAAACGGATTGAAGAGAGTTTTTTCTCGGACGCAGACTCTTTCCGACGAAATACGAGAGAGCGTGCAGAAAATTATAAACGAGGTTCGCGGAAGAGGCGACGCAGCTTTGTTCGATTTTACCAAGCGTTTCGACAGAGTGGAACTTAATGCGGAAACGGTAAAAATTACCGAATCCGAAATCGAGGAAGCCTACGCAAAAGTACAGAATGAATTGCTCGCCGCGCTGAGAAACGCAAAAAGCAACATAGAGAAATATCACAAAAAGCAACTGCTTGATGGAGAACTCAGCGAAAGTACGGCGGGCGGCAAGACTGGATATATGATCAGACCGGTAACGCGGGCGGGCATTTATGTTCCCGGAGGCAAAGCCTCATATCCGAGTTCGGTTTTGATGGCAGCGGTTCCGGCATACGTCGCGGGAGTAAAGGAAATAGTCATGTGCACCCCCGGCGCAAGTC
>CANQCB010000005.1 GCA_947589145.1 uncultured Clostridia bacterium
TTATCCGACACGGTGAGAGTGCGCGTAGCCTTGTCCGCCTCTATCCTTATGGCGAAGTCGCGCGCGGCGGCGCTGTCGGTCAAAGATATGAAGTGCAATTTGTCGATCGCGTCGGACGCGTTGGAAATAAGTTCGCGCAGGAAAATTTCCTTGTTCGTGTAAATGGAATTGATCATGAGGTCGAGGAGCCTTTTGCTCTCCGCCTTGAACTGTTTTAATGCCATAATTCACCTCTTTTTGCTTTCTGTGGTATTTTACACCCTATGCGGCGGCTTGTCAAATATTTTGAGCGCGAAGCAATTCGCTCCGCGCTCAAAAGACGATTTCTCAATGCTTTATAATTACTCGATAAGCAAACCCTTGATCGTATCGATTTGCGCTTGCGTTACGCCCACTTCGGTGATCAGATAATTTTGGATCTTTTCGCTGAGCGTTGCGCCGTTATACTCGTCCAACATTTTGCCGTACGTCGTTGTTATTTTGGAAATATTGCGCGCTCCCGTTATGTCGCCGAGGTTGGAAAGCATATAGTCGCGGTGCAAGCTCTCTTCGGTTACGCCGAGCAGGCCGTTTACGAGATAGGCAAGCGCGCCCGTTCTGTCCGTGCCTATGTTGCAATGGAAAATCATGGGGTAATGCGATTCGTCCGCCATATAAGCGAAGAATTTTTTCACCATGTCCTTGTTTGCGGAAACGAGGTTATTACTCTTGCTCTCCGATCCTATTTCCCATTGCATGGGCATTTGCACATAATCCACGCCCTCGCCGAGCGGTCCGAGGTCGCCCGCGAGCGGGAGATATCCCACTTCGTTATTGTCCGTTCGACGCAAGTCGATTTGCGACTTTATGCCGAGCTGTTCGAGCATGGTCTTTTTACCCTCGGCTGTTATGTTTTCGGTATATTCATCGGGCTCGTAGCCGTCCGCGTTGCCGATATTGAGTCGGCCGCAGCGATATATCATTCCCTGCTTTACCCTGTCGCCGCTCTCGGTTTTCCAGCCGCCGAGGTCGCGCATATTCGTGACTCCCTCCACGTATATGTTGCGGAATCCCGCGTCCGTCGTGTGGAAGAATTGGTTGGGCGAAGTCGCGTCCCCTTCCTTCGTCTTTGCCGTTACGCGCCAATAGTAATCGGTCGCGACGTAGAGGTTATAAACGTCGTAAGAGGTTTTCGTCGTCTCGTAGATCAGCGTCGTATCTTCGGTAAATTTGCTGTCTCGGCTGATTTCGAGGGTGTATCCCGTCACTTCCAGGCCCTCTTTTTCCGGCGTTGCCGCCCACTCGAACGTTACGGCTTCGGGCAGGCTTTCCTCCGCGCCTCTGACAAATTCAAGCGTATCGTACTCCGAACTTGCGAGGTACGCCGCCTGCTTTTCGGTGTGGAAGTCCACTTCCGCTTCGGGAGCGGAAAAGTTCCAATACACTTTCGGTGCGCCGCAAGCGGTAAAAAGCAAAACGGTCGCAAGAAAAATCGCGCATAACGTTACGCCAAATATACTTTTGATTTTTTTATTCATTTTTTTCTCCTTTTCCTCGTTATCATAATAACATTTTACGCCGACAAAGTCAATACCGTTTTTCGAATATGTCATAGCCGTCTCTTTCCGTCGGGCTTCGCTTATGCGCCTTACGGCGGTGTTTGCCGCAAGAGTCGTTTACTCCGCTTGTGCATTTTTTTGAAAAAAGTCGTTATTTTTCAAAAATTATAATCATTCCGCGCTGCGGCGGCATATATTTTAGAAAGGCTTATAGCCGCCGAATAATATGAAAGTTTTTTATGATTTCGACGCGGAATTCGAATGCGTTTATCTGCTCAACGGGGCGTTCAACGAAAAACCGAACGTGGTAGAATACCCTGCCGCAAGCCCGATCTACGTCACTCTCCTGCCGCTTAAAGCTCTGCTCCTGCCCTATACCGTCAAACTCGTCGGGGGAAAAGCAATGTCCAACGCCGAGCTTGCGGTGAGTTACGAGGTGGGCGCGGCGCATTTTGCCGTGAGGTTCAAGGAGCGGCATAATTACGTATATTCGCCTGCGCACGTTCAGTCGCTCTCCCCGGAAAAAGGCAGGGCGCAAATATTTTTTTATCACGGTCAAATCGGGAGACTTCGCCGCCGCAAGAAAGATGATGACAAAAGAACTCTCGGATTCCGTCGGCGACGACGACCTCGCCGCTTTCTTTGCGCCGTATGCGGACATTATCGAAAACCGCTTTGCCGACCTGTCGGGCGGCTTTTTCCTCATAAACAAAAGCACCTCCCGAGGGGAGGCGTTCGATATTAAGTTCAGCGGCGAGAAAATTTCGGATATACAAGGGCGGGAATAGCCGACGGAGTCGGTTATACCGAATAAGCCCTTGCTTACAAAGTCGGCGCGGAGTTAGCCGCTACCTGAGTCGGTTACTTATTCCACCTTTCGCGCGTTCGTTATCTGATGAAGTTAGTGGTGGTTTTTTCGTTGACGGGCGGCTGAACGCCTTGTTTTTTTGCAAGGTCTATACATTCAAGCAGCCACGCCATATTTTTACCTATATTGCGCATTGTCTGCACGCCCTCTGCGTCCTCGGCGATACCGTCCCTGCCCCTATACGCTTGATTCCAATAGGTCGAGGATACCACGGGCATGGAACATATCGTGAAATATTTATTGATAACGTCCATGGAAGCCGTCGTTCCCGCACGCCGCGCAACGGTGACCGCCGCCGCGGGCTTGAACATGAATGCGTTCTTGCCCGAATAGAACGCTCTGTCCATAACGGCAAGCAGTCTCGCGCTCGGGTGCGCGTAGTACACAGGCGAGCCGAACACAAACCCGTCGCACTCCCTCGCTTTCTCCGTAATCTCGTTTACGATATCGTCGATTACGCATTTATGTAATTCCACGCACTTTCCGCACGCCATACAATCGCGTATGCCTTCGTTGCCGATGAAAACCGTTTCCGTCGAGATCCCGTTATTTTCCAATTCGGCGGCAACCTCGCTAAGCGCCGCAGCCGTACTGCCGTTCTTTCTCGAACTGCCGTTGATTAGTAATACTTTCATGTTTCCTCCTTTTTATTGTGAGGCGCGGCGCATAGCACCGCTGATACGGGCGCGCCGACGTTCGCTTCTGCTCGGTCATTTACGTTTTAAGTAAACTCCCTCGCGAAGCTCCGTCTCCCACCCGTCTGAGCGGCACTCTCCGCCGCGCTCGGCTTTGGGTCTGGGAATAGGTTATTTTTTGATATAGCAATCCCGATAATAAATAATTGCTACTCGCTCTGCCTTAGGCAGACTGAGGAGATTGTTCTTAAAATTTATCCTCTTTTAAGTCTGTAATGAACCAAATCTGTGGAAGGCATGAGCGGGCTCAGGGGCGCGAGAGGTCATTATATAAAATAAGTCTTCTTACAAATGCACGAAATGAACCGATTTGTGGAAGGCACAGAGTGCCGCTCAGGGGCGCGAAAATCAAGGCTTCGCGAGGGCGCATACATAAAACGTATGTAACCGAGCAGAAGCCGCGATTTCTCGTCGTCCATCAACGGTGCTATGTGCCTTCCTATGCCATCTGATTGCGGACGGGCTCACCCCCCTCCGCAATCAGATGGCATTCTCCAATCTCCGCGAGGCGACAGTGACACACTCCCCACCTTCGCCCCGTCGGGGAGACAGGAGCGCTTGAAAGCCGAGGAGAAAAAGCGTTTGAAAAAGACGCCCAGCCACTTATCTATCACTTCGGGCGAATAGATACCCTCGAAGGCGGCGACGGCAAGGCGGCGTATTTTGGACTTACTCGAACCCCAACGAATGAAGTGATACAAAAAGAAGTCGTGAAGTTCGTAAGGTCCGACAATTTCCTCGGTCGGCTGAACGACCTTTTCGCTGTCGGTAGGCAAAAGTTCGGGACTGACCGGAGTGTCCAGCACGTCGAGTAAGACGGCGCGGATTTCGGGCAGGCATTCCGCCTCGAACGCCACGAGATGACGAACGAGAGTTTTGGGCACCGACGCGTTTACCGCGTAACTGCTCATGTGATCGCCGTTATACGTACACCAGCCCAGCGCAAGTTCGGAGAGGTCGCCCGTACCGATGACTATGCCGCCGATCGAGTTCGCGATATCGAAAAGCACCTGCGTGCGCTCGCGAGCCTGAGCGTTCTCGAAAGTCACGTCCGCGCTGCCGTTATGCCCGATATCGCGCAGGTGGAGTTTTACGCTCTCTCCTATCTCCACGGTGCGGAAGTCCACCCCGAGAATTTCGCTCATTTTCTCGGCATTGGACTTGGTGCGTTTGGTCGTGCCGAAACAAGGCATCGTTACCGCGGTGATCGACGTGCGCGGCAAGCCCAGAGCGTCCGCCGCCCTCACGGCGACGAGGAGAGCAAGCGTACTGTCAAGTCCGCCGCTTACCCCGACCACGCACTTGTTTATGCGGCAGTTCCGCATTCTTCCGATAAGCCCTGCCGTCTGAATGCGGAGAATGTCCTCCGCGCGTTTAGTCAGATCCTTTCCGACGGCAGGCACGAATGGGTTTTTTGTCGGTTTCCTTTCGAGGGGCGTTTCTTCCTCGTCCAAAACAAATTCCACGACTTCGTAACGCTTGCTCCGACGACTGCGAAAACTCGTCATTCTGCGGCGGTCGTGCGCAAGTTTGTTTATGTCTATATCCGCGACGATGAACTCGTCCTCGAAAAGCGCGCCCTCGGCAAGCACGTTGCCGTTCTCCGCTATGATATTATGCCCTGCGTACACCGTGTCCGTCGTAGACTCACCTCTGCCCGCGTCCGCATAAGCGTAAGCGCAGCACAGTTTCGCCGACTGCATGGCGACGAGGTTGCGGCGATACTCCGCTTTCGAAATCGTCTCGTCGGAAGCGGAAGGATTGCAAATGAGCAACGCCCCGTTCATGGCGTGGGACACCGAGGGGCTGTCGGGCACCCAAAGATCCTCGCAAATCTCGCTCGATACCGTGAGTTTGCCGCCGCGCTGTTTGAAAATCAGTTTTGCGCCGAACGGGCACGCGAAAGTCTCGTCGTAAACGTTGTCGCCCTCGAACGCGGTGAACATACGCGCCTCGTAGAACTCCGAATAGTTGGGTATGTTGCTTTTCGGGACAATGCCTATTATCCTGCCCCGCGAAATAAATACCGCCGTGCTGTAAAGTTTGCCTCCCATGATAACCGGCGCGCCCACGACTACGAGCATATTCTTGCCTGCCGTGGCATCGGCTATTTTGTCAAGCGCTTCCGTCGCGCCGCTTATCATACTGTCGAGCAGGAAGAGATCCCCTGCCGTATACCCCGTCACGCAAAGTTCGGGGAGCGTCAGGACTTTGACGCCCTTCGCGTTCGCTTCCTCGATCAGGCGTATGATTTCTTTCGCGTTTTCCGCCGTGTTCCCCAAAGTTATTTTGGGCGTAGCGACGGCTATTTTGTATATTCCGTCTTTCATATTACCTCGTTTGGGGCTATTCCGCAACTTTGCCCCGCACCACTTTGAATTCCTTGTAATCGCCGATCATTGCGCGCACTTCCTCCGAAACCGAAGTGCCCGTCAATATGGTCTGATACGACTTTATGCGTTCGAGCAGTTTCGCTTGGCGGTTTTCGTCAAGTTCGCTCAATACGTCGTCGAGGAGCAGTACGGGATATTCCCCGCTTTCCTCTTTGAATAGTTCCATTTCCGCGAGTTTAAGCGAAAGCGCCGCCGTCCGTTGCTGTCCCTGCGAGCCGAAAGAGCGCAAGTCCACGCCGTCAGCTGTTATCGCTATGTCGTCGCGCTGGGGTCCGACGTGCGTTATCGCAAACTGCCTGTCGCGCTCGCGATTTTTCTTTAATTCGGCGTCAAACGCCGTTTCGATCTCCGCCGCAGTCGCCCCGTCCACCCCTTCGTAAACGAGTTTCAACGTTTCTCCGCATATATCGCGGTGGACTGCCTCGACGATTTTGTCAAGCCGCGAAATAAGTCCGCGGCGGGTCTTGATCACTCTCGCGCCCTCTTTGACGAGTTGCATATCCCACACTTCGAGCGCGTCGTCGGTCGGGTTGCCTTTCAAAAGTTTGTTGCGCTGAGACAGTATTTTATTATACCGCGTGAGAGTGTAAAAATACGCCTTGGAGAGTTGGCAAAGCGCAATGTCCATAAACCGCCGCCGCTCGCCCGGACCGTCTTTGACGATTTTCAGCTCGTCGGGCGAAAACAGCACCGTTTTGAGCACGCCCATGAGTTCGCCGATTTTCGTAATCGCAAGCCCGTTTATCTGAATGTGCTTCTCCGCGCCGAGTCGCACGGCAATATCGTCCGTGCCGATATTTTTGTGTACTTTGACCCGAACCAACGCTTCCTTTTCTCCCCACCGAACGAGTTCCTGCCAACGCGGAGTGCGCGCGCTTCTCCCCACCGAGGCGAGGTATACGCTTTCGAGCAGGTTGGTTTTGCCCTGCGCGTTTTCGCCGATAAACAGGTTTACGCCTCCGCAAGGCTCAACCTCGGCGGAAGCGTAATTTCTGTAATTCGAAATTGTCAATTTTTCTATTTTCACTGTTTTTATGCCACCGATTTTTCAACGGACTTGCCGACAGTTTCGCCGGAGACCGTCTCTTTTTCGGTTTCGGCGGCAGAGCCATCGGAGTTGCCCGTTTCGGGAGCGGTTTCGGAAACTTCGGGGGAAGCGCCGCCGTCCTCGGTAGCGACAAACGACAAAGTGATTTCGTTGCCGTCGGCGTCGGGAGCGAGAGACTGTTCGAGATTGTTAATGACCGAACGCACGCCTGCGGCGAACTTCTCGCATATCGTATCGATATTGCTTCGGAAGTCGGGCATGATAGCGGAGAACGCGCCGAATAAGTCGTCCACGGTCAGCCCGTGAAGCGTCCCGCCTTCTTTCGAAACGTTGTTGTACGCCGTGATCGTCGCGTCCTCGGCGTCGGACTTCGGCGTTATGTCCGCGCGCATGGTAATGGTCACCACTTCGGGGAGCATGTTGGCGAACATATCGACGTCGCCGATGAGCTTGGAAATGTCGAGGCTCAAAACCATATCCGCAAAATCCTTTTCGCCTTCCTTGCGAATGGCAAGCGCTTCGAGCGTGAGGTTGAAATCCTGCACCCCTTCGTCCGTGAACTCGGGAGCGGCGCTGTCGTTCATGAGGTCGTATATCATCGCGGCAAGCATTCTGTCCGTAACCTCAACGACGCCCGTGCCCTCTTGCACCTCTTCGCTTCCGCCCGTCAAAAAGTCCATAATGCTGTTGCCCGTATTATCCGAGCCTTGGGTGAGAAGTTCGGATACGACGTCGTCGAAGGACTTGTCGGTTTCGGGTATGCCGTAGGCTTCCCCGACTGCCGCCGTGAACTCGTTGCCGTATTCGTCGGCTTGCTCGGAAGACGTTACCCGCGCGCCCGCCGCCGTATCTATCGACTGCTGTCCGTCCGTGCATGCGAGCGATTGAAGGAGCACTATAACGTCATTCGCCGTCGCGTCGCCGCCCGAACTCTCGTTTATGAGTTTTGCGAACATGCCGAACATATCCGTCTTGAAGTTGCCGTTCTCGTCCACGGTATCGAGGGAAATCATATTCCCCACGCTGAACCCCGTATCGGAAGCGCAAAGATATCCGGCAACGCCGCCTATCGCGTCGTTGATCATCGATTCGAGATCCACGCCGGCGAGGCATTGCGCAACGATCAGGAGCCGTTCCATTTTCGTTACTTTGCCGTTTTCATCGGCATATTTGTCGAACATCGCGCCGTTTTTCTCGGTTCGTTCGAGTTTGGAAATCTCATTCGAGAGCGCGTTCACTTCAATATTGAAGCCGTAATCGGCGTCGTTCAGATCCGCCACGAGCGTAATGTAAGTCTTTTGCGGCAGGAACAAGCCGATACCCCACTTCGCTATTCCGGGCAGATCCGCGAGCATTTCGAAAACAAGATCCTCGATTTGAACGGAGCAGGTCATGATCAGATATACATGCTCGTCCTGCGTCTCGATGGCTTCGAATTGCTGCGGCATGTTCGCGCCGCGGCGGAGAATGATTTGTTCCGTCGTGATGAAATCGGTGAATTGTTTCGTGCCTATTTCGAAGTTTATGAGGTTTGACTCGAACACGAGTTCGTTTATGAACGCGCCGAGTTGTTTGTCGGATATGGGTGAGAGTTGGGACATATAGTCGTCCGCCGTGCCGTCGTATTCCGAAAGCGCGTCCTTGTCGAAATTATCGATATCGAGCAAGTCGAGCATGGCGTCGTCCATACTCTCAAAACCGAGGTCGATCATGCCCTGCATATATTCGGACGTGATCACCGCTTCGCCGCCGTCCGTGCCGTCGGCGAAAAACATGGATTTATTGAGGGAGTCATAGAAAGCGGCAGCGTCGCTCTCATCGAACTTGTTCGTGATCAATTCGTTCTCGTCATAATTGCCGAAGTCCTGAACCGCGCCTATAACGTCGAAAAGCCCGACGCCGAGTTGATCTTTCATTATGGAATTTCCCACGAAGAGCCCGATCACTATCAAGAGAGCAAGGACTATGACGGAGACGAGCAGCGTTATCAAAAACGCCTTTAAGCAACCGTGTTTTTTCTTTTTTTTGTTTGCAACCGTAGCCTTGGCCGACATTCAATCTCCTTTTTAAGCGCCGCATTCAATGTAAAAAAATGGGCAGCTTGTCTTTTATTTTAATTTTTTAACTATCGCTTTTCCGAAGGTCACGAACATCCAATCTATTGCCTCGAAAATCAGCACGGCGATGAGCGTAACGACGATATATCCCGCCGCAAACGCTCCGCCGATCCTTTGGATAATTCCCGTTATGTCCACGTAGCCGACCACGACCGAACCGAGCAGCCACACGAAGAAAGTTTCGAGCGCGGCGAACGCGGCGATTATCGGCATACGCAAAAGCGCTTTCTTCACCGACGAATAGTCGAGTTTGCGAAGGAATACGCAAAGCAACGAATACGGGACGAAAACCACCACGACGATGAGCATTACGCCGATCGCGCCTATGCATATCACGAAGCCCAACCCGACGGACGCCAACATGCACATTATTCCGTAGCCGAGACCGCACTTTTCCGTCACGATATTGAAGCTGAGGGAAATCATTACGAGGGGCGCGGCGGTCAGCGGAAGATAGCAGGTCAGCGCAATCATTATGAGGGAAAGCGCCGTCCCCACGGCGGAATACGCTATTTTTCGCCCCGGGGAGACCTTCTTTTTCTTGGGACTCGCCTTCGGCTCGGGCTCCGCGTCTGGTATTTTGCCGTAGGGGTCGAAATCGTCCATTATTTCAGCACCATCTCATGCTTGCGCAGCATGTTTCGGTACAGCAATAGCACAGCACGCAGTTGGCGCATGCGTTTGCGCTCTGAGCCGCCTGCTGTTCGGGAGAGTTGTAATAATAAGGGTCCTGAGCCGCTCCCTGACCGTTATTCATATTGTTCGGATCGGCTTTGGCGTTACCTATTATTCCGTCCATTTTGCGCAAGGCTTCCTGATACTTGGCGTTATTCGGGTCCATCTTGATCGCAATGACGAGTTGCGCCCGACTCTCGCTGAGCCAATCGCGCTTATAGAAAATAATGGACTGATAATAATGCCATTTCCCGTCATGAGTCGCGATTTCGTCCAACGCGCTTTGCGCGCCGTCGAGATCTCCGCCGCTTATTTTGTTCTCTACCAGCCCGTACTCTCCCCCGTATTTCGAGGTCGTCTCCGCACGGCGCAGGTCTTGTTGAATGAGTTGCCACGCCGTTTCGAGTTCGCTGAGGTTGCGCGCCGCCTCTGCGCCCGCTTCGCCCTCGCTGAAACGTTCTTCGCTGTATCTCCTCTTTAACTCTTCATATCTGGCTTGTAAATCTTCGGGTTGGCTGTCCGCAGACATACCGAGTACGTCGTAAGGATTTTTCATATTATTACTCCGATCATCTTACTTTTTTTTATTGGCTTTCGCCTCGAGCTTTCTGTCGCGCTTGAATTCTTTGACGCGCTCTTTGGGCAAACGAAGTACGGGCGCGGAGAGTTTCTTACGGCTCGCAAGCAACTCCTCCGTCTTTTTTCGCAAACCCTCGTACACCACGTTTTTAAGCAGGTCGCTCACCTGCGTGAGAGGCAAGCCGTTCAGACTTTCTATCGCGCGGTTGACGGTCGAGGCGAAAACAAACCCGATTTCGCTTGCGTGCCGCGCAATGTATTCCTCTCTTTTGTCGAAGTCCGGATAAACCGCAAGAAAGGGGTTGTAATTTTTCTTTTTATAGTCCTCGTCTATATCGTCCAACGCGTCGGCGAGATATACGAACTTCCCGATATTGTAGCACAACGCGCGGAAATTTTTCATATACGGCGAGCCTTCGTCGAGCCTGCTTGCGCGCGCCTCTTCGCTCTCGCCTGTCATATAGTATACGCTTTTATCCGCCGACATATCCCTTATCAGTTGAACGATGAGGTTTTCCAGCAGTTTTGCGAAACAGTCGGCGACGCGGTCGACGGAAGCGACGTTCGCCCTCTCCATTTCTCTCAATTTTTCATATCCGACGCGGATTATTTCGTCCGCTTCGGGGTTGTTCTCTTTCGCCCGCGCATACGGCTTTTTGAGCGCGGAGCGCATGGTGCGGTGTTTGCCGCCGCCGTCCTCTCTGTCGTCGGCGATTTTATACATGGTGAGGAGAATATTTGCGTCGGCTATGCGGCTCATGAACGCGCCGCGAACGTACGGTTTTCTACGCGGGTCGCCTATGCAACGGCAGGTCGCGAATTCCACGTTCGGTCGAAGCGCCTCGATTACGAGGAGAGTAAGGAATGTTATGTCGTAATTTGTCGTCAGCCGCGCGACGTTGCCGTGCCGCTCCTTGATCGCCATGCAAAGTCCGCAATACGCGGATTGGAACATCATATAGTCGCGGACTTGAATCGTTTCCGTTTGTGGGAGAACGTACCCGAACATCAGACGATGAAACCCACCTTGCGATATACTTTCGAAAGGGTCTTGCGCGCAATGTACGACGCTCGTTCCGCCCCCTCTTTCATTATTCTTTCAAGCTCGGCTTTGTCGCCGATATATCTCTTATACTCGGCTTGTATGGGACGGAGATATTCTATAACCGCCTCGCCGACCACCGTCTTGAACTTCTCGTATGACGCGCCGTCAAACTCCTTTTCCGCCGCCTTGACGGTTTTGCCCGTCATTACGGAGTATATGTTGAGCAGGTTCGTTATGCCCGGCTTGGTCGGAGACGACTTTATTTCGTGCTCGCTGTCCGTCACCGCGCGCGCGAACTTGCGTCGAATGGTATCCGCGTCGTCGAGCAGGAATACTACTCCGTTCAAGTTGTCGTCGGTCTTGCCCATTTTCGCCGTGGGGTCGGTCAGACTGTAAATTTTCGACGTCGATTTTGTGCCGTAATAACCCTCGGGCACGACGAACGTGGGGCTGTATCTGTTGTTGAACCGTTCGGCGATCGTCCGCGCAAGTTCGAGGTGCTGTTGTTGGTCCTTGCCGATCGGCACGTAGTCCGCCTGATACAGAAGTATGTCGCTCGCCATGAGCACGGGATAGTCGAACAATCCGACATTTATGCCCGCCTTGCCCGCCTTGCGGCTTTTGTCCTTATATTGCGTCATGCGGTTCGCCTCGCCTATCATGGTGTTGCAATTCAGCACCCAAGTGAGTTCGGCGTGCGCAGGCACGTGGGATTGGACGAAAAGTATGCTTTTCTTCGGGTCGAGCCCTATTGCGAGGAATAACGCCATGAAGTCGTAACTTCTGCGGCGAAGTTCGGACGGTACGACGTCCACCGTTATGGAATGCATGTCCGCAACCGTATAAACGCAGTCAAACTGCTCTTGCATCGCCACCATATTGCGCAAAGCGCCGATATAGTTTCCGAGTTGAAGGTCGCCTGTCGGTTTGAGCGCGGAATATGCTATCTTTCTTTTTTCGTTATCCATATTACACCAACGTTTTCGCAAATTTTTCCACAGCCTCGGGGAGTTCGGACGGGTCTATCACTTCATTAAACCGCTCTTCCATTTCGAAAAGTCCGTAGACGCCGTCGGGCACGGGGAATGCCGTGGCATTTTCCATGGCTTTGAGCGCCTTCACGTCGTCGGTC
This sequence comes from uncultured Clostridia bacterium, assembly GCA_947589145.1. Lineage (GTDB taxonomy): Bacteria > Bacillota > Clostridia > Christensenellales > Pumilibacteraceae > Protoclostridium. The sequence continues at coordinate 12,091 of CANQCB010000005.1, forward strand.
GGAACTTTTTCGCCTATGCTTTCCAACACCGTGGAAGCGAACTTCACGGGGGACGCGGTGGAAACGACGACTATGGGCGCGGCAGTATCCACGTCGCTCTCATACTCGGCGCAGACGTCGAACGCAACCGCCGTGTGCGGATCGCAGAGATAGCCGTATTCGTCGTATATCTCACCCAGCGTTTCCGCGCACTTCTCGCAGTCGGCATAGCCGCCGTAAAAATTTTCGCGGAGAGTAAACAGCGTTTCGCCGCCCACGTCGTAACAGCCCTTTGTCTTTAACTCCGCCATCCATTGTTTCACGACTTCGCTGTCCCGCCCCGCAAACTCGAACAGCAAACGTTCGAGGTTGGACGAGATGAGGATATCCATGGACGGAGAGGTGGTTTTTATAAACTCGCGGTCGAGCGAATATACGCCCGTTTCGAAGAAATCGGTCAGTACCTTGTTCTCGTTGGAAGCGCAAACGAGTTTTCCCACGGGAAGCCCCATGCGCTTTGCATAATACGCCGCGAGGATATTGCCGAAGTTGCCCGTCGGCACACAGAAGTCCATCGCGTCGCCGTATTTTATCTGCCCGAACGACAGAAGATCGACGTAAGCGGAAAAGTAATACGCCACCTGGGGCGCAAGACGGCCGAGGTTGATAGAGTTCGCGCCCGTCATTTTGCAGCCGATCTTCGCCAATCTTTCGCGAAGTTCCGCGCTTCCGAACGCGTTTTTCACCGCCGTTTGCGCGTCGTCGAAATTGCCTTTGACCGCCACGACTTTGACGTTGCCGCCGAGGGTGGTCACCATTTGCTTGCGTTGGGTATGGCTCACGCCGCCGTCGGGATAGAACACGATAACGCCCGTGCCATTGACGTCCGAAAAGCCTTCGAGCGCCGCTTTGCCGGTGTCGCCGCTCGTCGCGACGGGGATCAGGCAGACCTCTTTCTGCCCCACCTTTTCTTTGAGCGCGGTCATGAGCAGAGGGAGCACGGAAAGCGCCATATCCTTGAACGCGTGAGTTTTGCCGTGCCACAATTCGAGAACGAAAAGTCCGCTGTCGAGTTTGACCACGGGCGCGGGGTCGCCGTCGAACGTCGAATATGCGCGGCGGGCGATCTCGGTCAGCTCGTCGAGCGACAGTTCGTCGAAAAACTTGGACATAATGAGCGCGCTGCGCTCGGGATAGTCCATATCCGTCATGCCGTTGATCTCTTCCTCGGTCACGGTCGGAAAAAATTCGGGAACAAAAAGTCCTCCGTCGGGTGCGAGACCGGTCAGCACGGCGGTCGAGCCGCTGACTTTCAATGTGTTGTTTCGGGTGGAAGTGAATTTCATGATAAACCTTTGCGCAGTGATCACCACGCCGTAATTGAGTTTTCGCCGCTATATGTTATGAGTCGAGCGCTTAAAGATATTTTTTAAGGAATTTGGGCGTTTTATCCGCGGTGGCGGAGATCGTTACGTCCACTTTGAAAAGTTCGGAAACCGTCTCGATCGCGATGAAAAGTTCTTCGCAATCTTCGAGAGCGACGCCGAGCATACGAACGAGTCCGTCTATGTAAATGCGCTTGACGTCGGAGTCGGAAGCGATTATGCCTTTGATAAAGCCGAGAAGTTCCTCTTCGGTCACCTTGCCGTATTGCGTTATGTCGATAAAGCGAATGGCGGCTTTGATCTCTGCCGATTGATTGTTGTCCGTAATGTACACAATGTGTCCTTTGCAGACGTCGAGAGCGTCGTTTGCGCGCTTGATCATCTCCTTGGTTTTGCCGCTGCCCTTGGGGGCACAAATCAGATTTATCATCTTATACTCCTTTATAAGGCCGACGTTCTTTGCTTCTCGGAAGCAGCCTTATGATTATGTTTTTATCTTATTCGAGAACGGAGAGGAATTTTTCCATTCTTTCGAGACCGCGCGTAATTTCCTTCTCGCTCGTCGCGTAAGACAGCCGCACGTATTCGGGAGCGCCGAACGCCGCGCCGTCCACCACCGCGACAAGCGATTTTTCAAGCAGCATGGCGCAGAAATCGGACGAATTTTTTATTACCCTGCCGTCGCACTTTTTGCCGAACGTGCCGGATACGTTTATCATTATATAAAACGCGCCTTTGGGTTCGTTACAGGTTACGAGAGGGAGTTTGCGCACGAGCGACACGATGAGTTTGCGCCGCTTGTCGAACACTTCCTGCATACTCTCGAGGAACTCTTCCCCGCGCGCGTCGGTGAGCGCCGCGTATGAGGCGTATTGCGCGATGGAGTTTGCGTTTGACGTGGTGTGACTTTGAATGGAACTCATGGCTTTTGCCACGGGGAGAGCCGCCGCGGAATATCCCATACGCCAGCCCGTCATGGCGTAGGTCTTGCTGAGACCCGAACAGATTATCGTGCGCTCCTTGATTTTCTCGCTGTACGCGGCGATGGAATAAAAGTCCACGCCATAGACGAGTTTTTCGTATATCTCGTCGCTTATAACGTAGATCTCGTGCTTTTCGAGAACGGCGGCGAGGGCTTCGATCTCCGCCTCGGTATAGACCGTGCCCGTCGGGTTGGACGGGTTGGTGAACACGAACGCCTTGGTCTTGTCCGTAATCGCGCGTTCGAGTTTCTCGGGCGTGATCTTGAAATCGTCGTCTATGATCGTTTGGATATACACGCAAACGCCGCCCGACATGCGAATGAGTTCGGGATAAGTCAGCCAATAGGGCGCGGGGAGTATGACTTCGTCGCCCGGGTTGATGATCGCCTCGAAAGCGTTGCGGAGGGTTTGCTTGCCCCCTGCCGATACCACTATCTGATCGGGGGTGTATTTAAGCCCGTTGTCGCGCTCGAATTTGTCGCAAATAGCCTTGCGGAGTTCGGCAGTTCCCGCGACGGGGGTATATTTGGTCATACCCTTGTCGAGAGCGGTCTTTGCCGCCTCGATTATGTAGGGCGGGGTGTTGAAGTCGGGTTCGCCCGCGCCGAAGGACACGACGTCCAACCCTTGCGCTTTCATCGCTTTTGCTTTTGCCGTGATCGCCAAAGTGAGCGACGGCGAGATATTTTTGGCTTTTTGCGAAATTTCCATGTTTGCTTTTTCTCCTTGAAGTAAGATACTGCCCCTTATGCCCTCATATGTGTAATGATAACATATTTGCGCAAGGAACGCAAGCGCATACGGAACAAAAACTCGGATAATAATCGGTTTTTAAGCCTACGCCGTTTTATGGCAAGCGGAGTTTGGATCGCGGCGGGCGGCAAGAATCAAGCATGCGCAGATATAAGAGATATGCGAGAGCGCGAATGCATAACGCGAATGCATAAGATATAAGAAAACGCGGATATAAAGGGATACAAGAGAACTCGGATATAAAGCGTGAAGGTATAAGAGAAGCGCGGAGCGACATGCTCCGCGCTTCTCGTTGACTTTTCGTTGTAACTTCGGTTAATTCCAAGTTACGTTGGAAATTTGGATGGTCGCTTCTATCTTCTCTCCGTCGGCGACATTGACCTGCATATAGAAGTGCCCTTGGTCATTACCATTACAGGTAGCGATCAAGTGTTTCGACTCGTTCGCGGTAAGATGAGTCGGCTCTTGTTCACCGTCAACCACTTGAACGTCGATGTCCGCGGTCGAAATGATATCGAAAGAGTACGTTGCGCCGCCTGCCGGATTGACGTAGTGGAATTGAAGTCCCCATTGATTGCCGCCGTTAAAGCCTTCGAGTGTGAACGATACGGTTATGGTGCCGTTATTATATTCAGCGGATTCAATTGTGCAATTCGAATGCCAGCCGTTCGTCCAATCGCCGGGACCTGCCCATACTCCCCAAAGTCCCACATTCGCATACGCGGCGTCTTTGCCAAAGCCGTAGTATCCGTCTTTCGTTCCGTCTTGGACGTCCGTAATCTCATAATACAAGTCCGTTTTCGATACGGTGTAAGATATTCCCGCGCCTTCGGCGGAGTCGGTGAAGCCCATGTTTTCGCCGGCTATGGCGCGCGCTTTTACGGTATATTCACCGCCGGGCACCGTCTTCAAGTCGAGGGTATCGCCGCTGTGTACGTTTTCCATGCGTGCAACTATCTTGTTTGCGCTATCGTAGAAGATTACTTCATAACAATACACATTATAACCTATTTCCGCATCCGTGCCCTCGATCTCGGAGCCGCTGATGGTAATCTTGCCGTCGGCGTCTATCTCACTTATCGTGGGAGCTTTGAGTTGCTCGAAGTTGCGTTCTCTCCACTTAACGTCTTTAAGCACAAGCGTGTTTTCACTCACCGTTGTTCCGTCTACCGCAACCTGCATAGAGAACGAATAGCCGATACCGATATGTTCTCTGTAATATACTTCGATTTGCGTTTCGCCCTCATCAAGCGAAAACTTGTTGCCGTTAATCGTTATATCCACGTGTTTTTGGGTGCTTACCGTCATGGATATTGCGTAAGTCGTGCCGTCCGTGCATGCGGGGTTCTTATAATATACCTGCAAGCCGAAGTCGCATTGACCCGATACGGTGTAAGGGAATGTTATCGCAGAATGTTCTTCACCGCCGGTATAATCCGCCGTAAATTTTGCGGGGTTATCTGTGGTACCCACGGTGACGGTTGAGCTAACCCAACCTTGGTCGTTCCAATAGTACCAAGTGCCGATGTCTGTCGAAGCGTTGGGGCTGTCATTATCTCCGCCGAAAGGCACTGCATACTCAATATGGTTATTCGTTATTGTGTAGTCGTTGTTATATATAACCGTCCAATCCGAGTCTGTATAGCTACGCGTATTTTCGTTGTGGAGCGCTTTTACCTTTACGGTGTAAGTACCCGTAAGGAGACGACTCTCGTCGATAACGTCGCCGTTTTGCATGGTAAACGTCTTTACAGGAATGTCGCCTTGGAAGTACGCGAGCTCATATCCGCCGATATATTTCTGCTGTTCCGCATTTACGTCGACAATTTTAAGCGTCTTAATGTTGGCGGTCTCTTCAAACGAAGCGGTCGGATTGTCGAGCGGTTGTTTCGATAAAGCGCCTTCGACTACCTCGACCGAAATGTCGCTGAACGTGAACGTAAGTTCATTATCCGTCGGGAAGTCCACATCACCGTTGTTATTGGTCGTCCAATAACCGAACATAATGCTAATCGTCGGGTCGGAGGCTTCCTGCGTGCGGTAAATCTCGACGTAGTTATCGCCGTTATGCAACGTTCTCACGCCGCCCTCTTTGTCACCGGAAACGGTTATGTGTCCGACAAATTCTTCGGTCTTATCCGCCGTGACATTGATATTCATCTTGATCAGGACCGTTTTGCCGACGTCGATTTCGTCATAGTTACGGAAGAGCTCGGTGCTGTAACCCGCCCAGCCGAGATAACCGGACTTTAAGATAACCGTGCCGGTGTTATCCTCTGTTTCCTCGTAGGTCGCGCTCATGACCGAGCCGCCGTCTACGATATAATATACCCAACGGTTGCTGTTCAACGCCGTTGCGCCGCCTCCCTCGGCAATATCGTATTTAACTTCGTTGTGTTCGATTGAATACGACACGCCGACTTCTTCCTTCCAAACGGAATCGCCATAGCCGTATGCGCCGACAGCCATTACTTCGACTTCGTAAGTGCCCTTATCTTTGGGTCCGATAACGACGGTATCGAGCACGCCCGACTCGTGGAAGAATTGTTGCGTAAGATGAACTTTTTCGTCGTCCGCGCCGTTGACTTTTTTAAGAGCGACTACGTAGTGGTCGACGCCGTTCGGAAGCCTTTTGTCGCCGTCCGCAATCGTTACGGCGATTCCGCTCTCAACTTTTTCGGTTTTGAAATCGGGAACTTCGAGCGTTTTTTCGACGTTGGTCGCGTTGTCAAAACGAACGTTGGATATTGCGACCTTCGCTTCCTGGAAATTCTCCTCCGTATGGTTGGAATTGCCGAACCAAATCTGGAAGCTGTGAGTGTTGGGCAGGCAGGCATAAACGTCCTCGTTCATGCCCTCGTTGAGCCATATCCCGTAAGTGCTTTCGCCCGAATACAAAGTAAGGGGTCCGGTAACGGATGACTCTATGTCCATATAGACGTCGACGTAAGCGCCGCCGTAACTGCCGTTATTGTTTTTATCGGTATAAGTCAGCAATACGTCGCGAGGCTCCCAGTTGAAGTTGCCGCCCCAATATTCGAAAGTGACGGTGTCGGTATATTCGCCGTCAGCGCTGTTCACGCCGCGAACGTCTCCGCGGAATTCGCCGGTATTACCCTCTCTGAAACCCGCGGAATTGTAGGAATAAGACCAAATGCCGCCGCCGGAAGTCGTTCCCAAGACGCGCCTGTATTCGACGGTATCCGTCAGTTGAGCGTTGAGTTTAACCGAAAGTTTGCTCGAAGTCGTCGCGGTTATCGTCACGTCGCCCTCGCTCCAATTCGCTTTCAGCTCCGCGCCGTTGTTGCCGTTTTTCGTTACGCTCAGGCTGTTTGCGTCGCTTGACGCCCAGCTCGATATGGTGCTGTTGTCCGTCAACTTCAAGTTGATCTTTTGCGGCTCTGCGTTTCTGTCGATCTTGATCGGGGTATTGATCCTCGTTCCGCTCTCGTCGGTGACCGTCCAACCCACTACCGACACCGCGCAAGTAGCCGCATTCTCACCCGGTTCTTTGCCCGTATATGCGGTGATCGTCGCCTCGCCGGCGCCTACGGCGCGAACCTTTCCTTTTCCGTCAACGGTGGCAACCGAGGTGTCGTCGGACATCCATTGAACCTCTTCCTTTAACTCCGACGCGTTCAATACCCTTACGTCAAAGGAATCTCCCGTAAGGACGGTTCTTTCGCTGAGACTTAGCGTTATCTCAGGACTTCCCCCCCCCCACGAAAGTAAAGATCGTCAGCACTATTATTGCAACGAGCAACGCCGCAAGAAGCGCTGCGATCACAACACTTACTTTCTTTTTCGTTTTCATCATTTTCTCCTTTTCCATTAAGCCGATCGTATAAACCGACTGAATTTCCCTTTTATATAAACGAACGGTGCGTCCGTATTATATCCCCATATTATTCTCTTATTTACTTTTATTGATATACGCGGACGTAGTCGACTTGCATGTCCGCGGAAGTAAAGTCGGCGTTCGGTCCGCCCTGCGCGCCGGGGTCGAAACTACCGCTGTCCACCGCAAGGTTGAGCAGGATATAAAACGGCTGATCGAAGGGCGCGGACGGGCTGTCCGGTGACTCTACCGACCAATATATGTTATTGTTTATCGTGCTGTAACAATAGTCGTCGACGTACCATTTTATATAGTCTGCCGTCCATTCGACTCCGTAAGTGTGCCATTCCGCCACCGTGGAATTCGGAAGTTCGTATTCTTCGCCGGTGTGTTGGTTGCTCGGTTGAGATCCCCAATATCCGCCATAATGCACCGTGCCCATAACGACGTTCGAGCGCCGCCCCATTACTTCGAGGATGTCCAATTCTCCGCTCGACGCCCAAGTGCCGTTTGCATTTGCCGAAGAGTTCGAGCCGACTTGCGAAGGTTGCGGCAGAAGCCAAAACGCGGGCCACATGCCCTTTCCCGTCGGTAGCTTCATACGCGCCTCGATATAGCCGTATGTGAACGAGAATTTGTCCCTCGTGGTTATTCGGGTCGAGGTGAAATCGCATTCGCTCCCGCCCTCGCCGACGTGCTCGCGCCGCGCGGTAATGGTGAGTATGCCGTCCGATACCGTATCATTGGAGTCCGTGTAATATTGCAGCTCGTTATTGCCCCACCTGTTCGGACCGCCGCCGTATGCGGTATCCCGCGTGCCTATCTGATATCCCCATTTATCCGAATCAAGCGAATTGCCGTCGAACTCGTCGCTCCATAAGAGAATGGGATATGCGTCCTTGCCGCTGCCCGAAACGGTTTTCACCGTCACCGTGCAGGTCGCCGTCACCTTGTCTCCTATGCTCGCCGTCACAGTCGCCTCGCCCTCGCTGATACCCGTCACCAGACAATGGGCTTTGCCGCCGTCCGTACTGCCCTCCACCGTCAGGACGGTTCGATCCGAGCTCTTCCACCTCACGTTCAAAGAGTCGGTTTCCGCCTCGATGACCGTGGTGCGATCGACGTACGCCGTCGCGGTCTCGGGTAAAGACAACGTCGGGCCTCCGCACGCCGTCAAAAATAAAAAAGAGAGTGAGAAGGCAAAACTCGCAAAAATAAACGCGACACACGAAAAAAACTTCCTTTTTGCCATTTCTCACCCTCCACCTGTGAAGTATACCACATTTTTATCGATATGTAAATAGGCTTTTTGATTTTTTCTACGGAAAATATTACATGTGTAGCGTTTTATAATCATACATGACTAAAAACAGAACAAAAGACCCGAATTTCATCGGGTCTTTTGTTGCTGAAAAAGGTTGTTGATCCCTCGATTTTATGCCGCGCGGGTAACGCTGACTTCGGAAATCTTGACCGTCAAGTTGCAATATTGAAGCGAATCGGCAGACATTGCCTTTCCCGGCCATTCGGTGTTATCGGGATCTGCCTTACCGAAAATGATCTCTATCGTAGGCGCTCCACTCGATTGCTCGATAGTAAGGTCGATCGTATTGTCGCCTTCGTTAAGCATAACCTCTTGACCGCAAATAAGGACTACTCCTCCGGTTACAGTAGGTTCGGTTATGTCGAGGTTGATCTTCATTTTGAGATTAAGCGCCGTTCCCGCCTCGTATTGTGCGTAGTGACGGAACATTTGTAAGCTGTCTGACGCCCATCCTTTGCAACCCGTCCAGGTAACCGTGCCGTTCTCATACCGAGCGCTCTGGAAGCTTGCGCCCTCCGCAATGTCGGTAATCGTATATTCCCATCTGCCGGAAGTCATAGCCTCGGAAGGACCGCCGCCTTTCATTTGAGGATCAGAGCCTATCGTAAGGTCATAAGGCTGATCGGCATTGGTCACCTCATACGAAGCTGTGTCCGTTGTCCAATCCGTGCTTGCGTATCCGGGGAAACCGATTGCTCTTACTTTTACGATATACGTCTTATTGTTCGCCGAACCGTCCATTCCGGAAGTGTTAATCGTTCCGCTCTGTGCCAACTCCGTGGTGGTATTAAAGCGTTGAGTAAACACGGGTTCTTCGATGCCCTCGGTGAACAGACCCATTTCGTAATGGTCAACGCCGTTTTTGGAGTTTGATTTATCGTCAAACGTAATCGTGTCTCCCTCTATGCTGAACGAGGGAAGCACAAGGGCTTTTTCCGTCCATTCCTTTACGGTGACGTTGCCGATCTCCATTTTGAACACGTTGGGAGCGGCTGCCATTGTGCCGTTGCTGAACGTAATGTTGATCGCAGGCTGACCCGCAACTTGTTCGTACGCTACGGAAACTTCGTTATCGCCCGAAACAAGGGGCACTCGCGTATCGTTGATCGTTATATAAGTCGTTATGTTCGACTTGATATTCATGGTGAGTTCGTGCCAACCGACCGCGACGGTAGAGTCTTGCTTAACAAGATAGAAGCTGTCGGGCGTCCAGTTCCAATCTCCGCTCACGTCCACCGTGACGGTTTCGAGACGGAAGTTCGCTTCGTTGACCTTCAACGATCTGCCGCCGTCTTCTCTCATGGTGTAATACCAACCCTCTCTCGGCGTCGTATCGAGAGAATAGTGTTCGCCCTCTACGGAGTCCACCGTCGTAACGGTGATCGTACCCTTATCGTTGTTCGCGGTGTATGCGGTTATCGTCGTCGAACCCTCTTTTACGCCGACGGTAACAAGTCCGCTGCTGCTTACGCTTGCGATCTGCTCGTCGCCCGACATCCAACGCGTAATATTGCTGCCGTCGGACGAGGTCGCGGTAAGCTGAACGCTGTGCTTGGTCTCGTCCGCTATGTCAAGCGTTATCGCGGTCACCGCCTCTCCGTCCGCTTTGAACGTGACTTCGACCTTCTCTTTGACCTTGACTTGGCATTCCGCTTTCGAATCGGTGCCCTTTACGGTCGCGGTTATGACGGCGTTGCCCGCGCCGCTACCGAACACAACGCCAGAGGCGTCAACGGTCGCCACGCTCTCGTCGCTGCTCGACCACTCGAACTCTACGTCGTCGTCCTTATCGATTTTTGCCGTAAGCTGACGGGTATCGCCCGTGGAAATCGACACCGAAGCGGGCTGAATGGTTACTTTGTATTCAACGCCGCCGCATCCTACAAAAACAAGGACGCTTAATGCCGCCGTTGCCGCGAGAATTACCGCAAGCAATATTCCCAATCTTTTTTTCATCATCTTTCTCCTTTTTCTTTATTTATTCTCGGCGATTTCTCGCTTGGAACCGTGTTTATTGATATACGCGGACGTAGTCGATCTGCATGTCCGCGGAAGTAAAGTCGGCGTTCGGTCCGCCCTGCGCGCCGGGGTCGAAACTGCCGCTGTCCACCGCAAGGTTGAGCAAGATATAGAACGGCTGATCGAAGGGCGCGGACGGATTGCCGGGGGACGCCTCCGACCAATATATGTTATTGTTTATCGTGCTGTAACAATAGTCGTCGACGTACCACTTTATATAATCCGCCGTCCATTCGACCCCGTAAGTGTGCCACTCCGCCACCGTGGAACTTTCGAGCGTGTACTCTTTCCCGCTGTGCTGATTCCCGGGCCAAGTTCCGCCGTAGTGAACCGTGCCCATAACGATGTTCGGGCGCGTGCCCATTACTTCGAGAATGTCCAACTCTCCGCTCGAAGCCCAAGTGCCGTTTGCGTTCGCCGAGGAGTTCGAGCCGACTTGCGAAGGTTGAGGCAAAAGCCAGAACGCGGGCCACATGCCTTTCCCCGTCGGCAACTTCATGCGAGCCTCGATATAGCCGTATGTGAACGAGAATTTATCTCTCGTGGTTATTCGAGTCGATGTGAAATCGCAATCGCCGACGTGCTCGCGCCGCGCGGTAATGGTGAGTATGCCGTCCGATACCTTGTCGTTGGAGTTCGTGTAATATTGCAACTCGTTATTGCCCCACCTGTCGGGACCGCCGCCGTATTCGCTGTCTTTCGTGCCTATCTGATATCCCCACTTACTCTTGTCGAGCGAATTGCCGTTGAACTCGTCGCCCCATAAGAGAATGGGATATTTATCCTTACCCTCGGGCGGCTTTGCCGCTACCGTTACGTTGCACGTCGCTTTTGCGTCTCCGAGCGTTGCCGTTATTGCCGTTTCGCCTGCGCCGACAGCGGTTACCGTGCAACCCGTAGACGTGCCCGTCACCGTCGCAACGCCGCTATCGCCCGTCGTCCACGATATCGCGGAGACTGCCGAGCCGTCCGACATTTTTGCGATCAAATTGAACGTTCCGCCTTCCACCATGGAAATCGACGTGCTGGAAAGGGTTATCGTCAGAGGGTCGGACTCGGGCGGTTCGTCGGGTTCGGGGAAAGTCACGTTGACCGTGCACGAATCCCACGCTTTTCCGTCGTCGGCATATACTTCGGTAGTGCCCGCGCCGATACCTCTTACAACGCCGCTATCGTCGACAACGGCGACGTTTTCGTCCTCTACGTACCAGGATATACTTCTTCCCTCGGACGAAGTCGCGGTGAGAGTCAACGTCTCGCCGATCGCTATTTCCGCTGACGATCGACTTATTGTCACGACGTCCTCTTTCGGTGACCCAAAAAAGTCGCAGCCCGTGAAAAGCACAAGAGTCGTGGCAAAAAGCAGACACAACACTTTCCATAACTTATTTTTTCCGGATCCTTTCATGTTTCGATGCCTTTTTACAATGTCTTCTTCAATTTTTTGGCGAGTGTTCTTTTATACGTTATTTGTAACGTATAAGAAAAGGGTACCCTTTTCTTATACGTTATTTGTAACGTATAAGAAAAGGGTACCCTTTTCTGCGATCTTCTTGTCGGGGTTCTCCCCTAAGCCGTATCATGATATCACTTTTTGATTTTTATTTCAATATTTATGTTAAAAATAACATAATTTTTTTAATAAAAAAACCGCCCGATTTTCCAATCAAGCGGCAAAAAACAACGTTTTTACTTTGGGCTTGCAATCCCCTGTCGTCAGCTGAGATTAATAAGACGGCAAATTGCTTTATCTTTGATCATAAAGACAATGTCGAGAATCCAAATTATCCAACCGAGGAAAATACGAACGATTCCGGCAACATACTGCTTTTCCTGAAATCTGGTAACAGCTCCGAGAATCCATGCAGTGACCGGAATAATAACCAAAATAAGGCTAACCACATAATCCAAACCGAAATAATCTTTGTTTTCTGCCATTTTTACTGCCCTCCTTTTTTTATAACCGAATTATAGCACAATTTTTTCGATTTTGCAACATTATTTTATTGTTTTGGGGAAAATTTTATTACCGACTTTTATAAAGTATTTGCCGTTGTTTTTTTTATACATAAGACTTTCAAACACAACCCTCATTACCATTATAGAATAATAAGGTTTCTTAATTTATATAACGCTCGCCGCGGCAACCGACGATCTCTTTATTGCCTTGTACCGAATTGACTTTTGCCCCATATAGTGATATTCTTTAAGCGGTAATTTTATGATAAAACTTTTGAAGTATCTGAAAGGCTATACTGCCGCAGCCGTTATCGCTCCGTTATTCAAAATAATCGAAGCGATTATCGAACTTTCCGTCCCTTTGCTCGTATCTTATATGATCGACAACGGGCTGAGCGGAGACGGCAATATTGCCACGGTCATTTGGACGGGGGTTATCCTCGTCGCTCTCGGCGCGGTCGGGCTGGGTTTTTCCCTCTCCTGTCAATATCTCGCGTCCAAAGCCGCGGTCGGGCTGGGCTGCAATATCCGCACCGCGCTTTACGCTCACATTCAGCGGCTCTCGCCCGCGATTATCGACCGCCTCGGCACGGGCACACTCGTCGGCAGACTTTCCACCGACGTTGCGCAAGCGCAACAGGGGTTCGCTATGTTTATCCGTCTCATACTCCGCGCGCCGTTCATAGCCATAGGCGCGGTCGTAATGTCCGTCATCGTCGCGCCCGAAATTTGGTATATCAGCGTGTCCGCCACCGTTCTCACGATGATAACGCTTATCGTCGTCATGCTCGTTTCCGTTCCGAAGTATACCAAGGCGGAAAAACTTCTGGACAAAGCGTCGCAAATCACCAACGAGACCATTCGCGGAGAGCGCGTTATCCGCGCCTTTGCCAACGAGGAAGAAAGCAAGCGTAAATTTTCCAAGGCGGCGACCGTTCAAAGCAAAGCTTCCTCAAAAGCGGCTATGATGTCGGGACTGCTCAGTCCGCTCGCAAGCGTTATCGTCAACCTTGCGATCGTCCTTATCGTGTGGCTAGGCGGCGGTTTCGTGACGTCCGACGGGGGTATGACGCAAGGCGACCTCGTCGCTCTCGTCAATTATATGACGCAGATCCTGCTTGCGCTTATCGCCGTTTCCACCCTCCTCATACTCGTCTCCAAAGCCATGGCGTCGGGAGCGCGTATCAACGAAATTCTCGAACTGCCCGAGGTCGAACAGGGCGCGGGAGCAATTCCCGATATGTCCGCGCCGCTCGTGGAGTTCCGCAACGCCGCTTTCTCTTTCGGCGGTGAGGAAAACGCCGTCGAGGGGCTTAATTTCACGCTCAACGCGGGAGAGGTGCTCGGCGTAATCGGCACTACGGGCAGCGGTAAATCCACGCTCGCGGGGCTCATCACGCGGTTTTGCCGCGCGACGGAAGGCGAAGTGCTTATCGCGGGGCGAAACGTGCTCGACTATACCGACAAACAGTTGTGCGAGCTGGTTACCTATGCGCCGCAAAAGCCTATGCTTTTCTCGGGCACGGTGCGGAGCAATCTCGAACTCGGCGGCGAAAGCGACCTGCCGCGAATGACGGACGCGCTCAAAAAGACGGAAGCCTGGGGCTTCGTCTCGGCAAAAGGCGGAGTTGACGCAGTCGTCAATCAAAAGGGCTCAAACTTTTCGGGCGGCGAAAAGCAACGGCTTTCCCTCGCCCGCGCACTGCTTAAAGACGCGCCTATTCTCATTCTCGACGACGCGGCGTCCGCGCTCGACTACGTGACGGAATATCGGGTTATGAAAAACGTGCTCGGCGACGCGAAAAACAGTGCGGTTATCAATATAACTCAGCGCGTGGGCTCGATCGTCGGTGCAGATAAAATACTCGTTCTCGACGGCGGCAAGGTCGTCGGATTCGGCAAGCATGAAGAGCTTTTGAAGTCGTGCGAGTTATACGGGAGGTTGAACAACAACGGATGAAAGACATGAATAAAAAATCTCCCATGAGTAATATTCTCCGTTACGCGCTCCGTCACCGCCGACTGCTTCTTATCGGCATATTCTGCATTGTAATCGGCACGGCGCTTTCTATGATCGCGCCTCTGCTCGTCGGCAAAGTCATAGACTTTATCGGCGCGGGCGAGGCGGACAGCATTCCGACCTATTGTATCGTTACGCTTGCATGCGTGTGCGGGTCGGGTGTGTTTACGTGGACGGGCAACGTATTTTTATACAAACTTTCGTTCAATACCGTGCGCGACATTCGGGTGGATCTTTTCGGCAAACTGCTCTCCCTGCCCCTCGTCAAAATCGAGGGATACAGCCGCGGCGATCTCATGAGCCGTATGACTACGTTCGGGGAAAACGTTTCCGACGGGATTTATCAATGCGTTCTGCAAATATCTTCGGGCGCGGTTACTCTTATCGTGACCCTCGTCTGTATGTATTTGCTTAATTGGGTCGTGGCGACGGTTATCTTGCTCCTTACCCCGATCTCCGCTCTCGTCTCCGTCAAAATCGCGCGGCGCAACCGAGCCGCGTTCCGCACGCAAGGCGAGAATATGGGGCGCATGAGCGGCTTGGGCGAGGAGTTTATCTTCGGCTCGCGGCTGCTCCGCGCTTACGGACGGGTGGAAAGCAGTGAAGAAGAGTTCGCCGCTGTCAACGCCGACCTGTTCAAAAGCGGCCTGTCTTCGCAGTTCGCAGGGGCTTTGGTGAACCCCGTCAGCCGCTTTGTCAACAATATAACTTATGCCGTAATCGCCATCGTCGGCGGAGTTTTCGTATTCGGCACCGTTTTGGGTTGGACAGGCGCGATCGGCGCGCCGCTCACCGTCGGAGCGCTCTCAGCGTTCCTGACTTACGCTAACCAATTCGCACGGCCGTTCAACGACCTTACAAGCGTGACCAACGAACTTCAAACCGCGTCGGCTTCGGGGCGCAAAATTTTCGAGATCCTCTCGCTTGGGGACGAGGACAAGGGCGGCGACGCGCCTATCGACCTGCCCGTCGATTATATCGAATTCAAAGACGTTTCTTTCTCGTACTCTCCCGACAAACCGTTTATCGAGGGGCTGTCCTTCCGCGCAGACGGCGGCAAGAAAATCGCGCTCGTAGGCACGACGGGCAGCGGAAAAACCACCGTTATCAACCTGCTTATGCGTTTCTACGACCCGAGCGGCGGCATTCTCATCTATGACGGCGAAGATATCCGCGATTTCTCCCGCTCGGACGTGCGAAACTCTTTCGGTATGGTGTTGCAGGACACCTGGCTGTTCGGCGGCACTATCCGCGAAAATATCGCGTACGGCAAGCCCGACGCCACCGAGGAGGAGATCCGCCGCGCCGCGGAGATCGCCCATCTCGACAACTTCATTTCCACGCTCGAAAACGGCTATGACACCGTGATATCCGGCGACGGCGAGGAGTTGTCCGAGGGGCAAAAACAGCTCATCACCGTTGCGCGCGTGTTCCTCGCGTCGCCCGAAATGCTCATTCTCGACGAGGCTACCGCTTCCGTCGACGCCATTACCGAATGCGCCGTGCAGGCGGCTTTCCATAACCTCATGGGAAATAAAACGACTTTCGTCGTCGCGCACCGCCTCTCCACCGTTCGCGACAGCGATCTGATCCTCGTTATGGATAACGGCCGCATTATCGAACAAGGCACTCACGACGAGCTCGTCCGTCTCGGCGGTCTTTACAGCGAAATGCTCAAAGCCGCCCGCGGAGAATAACCCAACCGGCAAGGATATTTAATAACCCCCCCCACGCAATGAGATAAGACAAAACACGAGAACAAATCTCGTGTTTTTCATTACTGTATGACTAAATTTTTTTATTTCTTAAACACAAACAGATACTCATGCGCGAGCAGGAGGAAATTAAACTTGATGCTGTTTGTTTTCCAATAACC
>CANQCB010000006.1 GCA_947589145.1 uncultured Clostridia bacterium
TGCTTTCGGCGGACGTAACCCGAGTAAGCGGCGCTTGGAAGGCAAAAACCAGCCCGATCAAAAGCGCGGATATGAGAATATTTACAAGCAACCCCGCGGAAATCAAAGCGTGCGATTTTTTCACCTCGCCTTTCGCTTCATACGCCGCCGTCATCTTGCCCGAAACGAGCGGAAGTCCGCTCGTTGTCAAAGTCATGAGGACGAAGAAAAAGGATAAAGCGACCTGATAAATTCCGAGGTCGGTCGCCCCCATTTCGCGCGAAAGATAGATTTTGAACAGGAATCCCAAAAACCTGTCCAAAACCGTGAACGAGGTCAAAGTCAATACCGCTTTTGCGAGTTTGTTCATATCAATATCAATATTAAAAAATATGTCAACTTATGCAAACAACATATGATCCGCATTAACCGCGATAATGTTATTTTTTGCGCCGAAAGAAAGACAAACGCCGAAAACGATTGAAAAACTCTTTGCGATATGATATACTTTACGCGTGCAAATAAACGTACCGAAATGGCTGAAAAAGTTTGCCGAAGCAAACGACGAACCGCTTTATCTCGTAGGCGGTTATGTCCGCAACGCTCTCGGCGGACTTCCGCCGTCGGATATCGACATAGCGGGGCGCAAAATGTCGTCGGATCTCGTGTTGCCGCGCGGCTTTTTTGCGGCAACGACGTACAAACGCATGGGAACCGCGCTCATAAAATGCAGATATATGCCCGACGTTGAGGTGGAATACACTCCGTTTCGCACGGAAGTTTACGAAGAGGGCGGGGCGCACACTCCGATCGATGTATCGTTTGACGCGGATATTTCCGAGGACGCAAAACGCCGCGACTTCACGGTGAACAGTATCTACTACGACATAAAAAACGACCGCATAATCGACTATTTCGACGGGATAGGCGACATAAACCGCAGGATAATGCGCGCGTATGACCCCGAAAGAGTATTCTCGTCGGACGGATTGCGCCTTATGCGGCTCGTTCGTATCGCCGCAGAGACGGGTTTCGGCATAGACGAGGAAACGGCGAGAGTCGCGAAATCCAAGGCGCACCTGCTCCGAGACATCACGCCCAATCGCAAGCGCGACGAACTCGTGAAAATACTTTATGCGGACGAGGCGTACGGAATAGAGGACGCGCATTATCGCGGGCTCACGCTTTTGCGCGATTACGGCTTTTTGCCTTACGTCGTGCCCGAACTCGCCGACCTCGACGGGCTGGTACAACCGTCGGCTTATCACAAATACGACGCGCTCGAACACACCTTTCGCGTAGTGCGCAACGCTCCGCCCGAGATACGCCTTGCCGCGCTCTTTCACGACATAGGCAAAGCCGAGGCTGTGAGGAGAACGGGCAAAATGCACGATCACGAGCGGATCGGCGCGGAAATGATACCGGATATTCTCGGCGAGAAAGGTTTGAAATTTCCCAAAAAAGAGGTGGAAAAGGTACAACGACTCGTGCGTTGGCACATGTACGACAAAGACAGACAAACGCGTCGCGGTAAAATGCTGCTTTTCGTCGCTCGCAATTCCGACATAACCGAAGAACTTTCCGCGCTTATGACCGCCGATTCGGCAGGTAAGGGCATGGGCGAAGCGGAACCCAACCGCATAAAAGAATTTTACGATCAGCTCGTGCAAAGCGGCGCGCCGCTCGGTCTGAGAGATTTGCGCGTAAACGGCGCGGATATGCGCGAACTCGGGTATGAGGACGAGCAAATTTCCCGAAAATTGGAAGAACTTTTCACGGCGTGCGTTCTCGATCCGTCGCTCAATCGGCATAAAAAACTTATGAAAATGGCGGAAAAACGGTCGGAATAGTATAACGGCGAAGCCCTCGCTCCATATTAAATATATGGGCTTGAAATTCAAACAAACGTCGCTTGTCCTGATGATCGCGCTCGTCGCGGCGATATGCATAAGCGCGACGCTTACAAGCGCACAGGCGAGCGAGCCTGCTCCGACGCTCACGTTGATATACGGAAATATGCGCTTCGATTATTTCGACGAGCCGCTTGCCGCACCCGATTTTACGGTGAGCGAGGATTTTCAAAAGCGCAAACTCGGCGCGCCGATAGCGGAGCGCGTCAAACTCATAGACAGCCTTGTAAGCGGCGGTTCCGAAAGGAAGGACGCCGTTTTATACTGTTTTCCATTGCTCGGTCGGGTGGTGGAAGAAGCGGCGCGAAAGGTGACGTGCGAGCCCGAGGACGCGGAAATTCGTTTTTACCCCGACCGCAGACCGATGTTTGAAATAAAACGCTCCTCTCCGGGATACAAAGTGAACGAGCAACGGATATACGACGACATATATTTTGCGCTTTCGAGCGGGCTGAAACGCGTCGCCCTCTCCGTGGACGTGTTAAAACCGAAAGTGACCGCGGAAACGTTGGCGAAATATACCAAACGCCGCTCGTCCTTTTCCACGTCCTATGCAAGCAGCAGCGAGGAGCGCAAGCATAACGTCGCGCTCGCGCTTTCGAAAATAAACGGCACCGTATTAAACAGCGGCGAAACCTTTTCTTTCAATAAAATCGTGGGTAAGCGCACCGAAGCGAACGGTTTCAAAACGGCAAAGATAATAGTAAACGGCAGGTATACCGAAGGTACGGGCGGCGGAGTGTGTCAAGCGTCCACAACGGTATATAACGCCGCCCTTCGCGCGGGGCTGAAAATAACCGCGGTCAGCCGCCATTCTCTCGTTCCTACCTATGTCGAACCGTCCTTCGACGCCATGGTAAACGGCGGCGGGAGCGACCTTTGCTTCAAAAACGATACCGACGGACCCGTCTTTATCCGCACGTTATGCGACTCGACGAAAGTGACGGCGGAGATATATTCTTCGGCTTTGCCGTATAAAATAGAATGTCGGTCGGAAACGCTCGGCGTCGGGGAAGTGCCCGAGCCCGAGGAGTTTATAGATATCGAGCGCAAATATACCGCGGGAATGCAAAGCGGCGAAAAAGTCAAAGTGAGCGGCGGCGCGCCTCAGCTCAAAAGCCGCGGTTATATAATAAAAAAATATCCCGACGGCAAAACCGAGGAGAGTATATTCCGCACCGACGAATATCAATCGGCAAAAGGCTTGGTCGCCGTCGCTCCTTGATCGCAAAATTTGAGAATAAAGCGCCTCGAAAGCATTTTAGGTATTGACAATTACCGTTAGAATGTAATATAATATATCCGTATCTTTATAAGCAGAGGTATCGAGTTGGATAATCAAAACGAAAATAAGGGGAGCGGCAAGAAAAGTATTGCGGAAAGATTTGCCGCGTTGCCTCTCAAAGCCAAGTTCTATATGATTTTCAGCGGCGTGTTGTTGGTAATTATGCTTGCGCTTATCGTTATGATAGTCATGACGGCTGAAAACGCCGCCTCGCCCGACAGCGTTCCTCGTCCGAATTGGTACGGATTTCTGATAGGCATAGCCATCGTCATTTGCGTGGTATGGGGAAATTACGCCACGCTTCGTCAGGGCTATTATTTCGATATGGTGTTCGATTACGTGATTTTCGCCGTACCTCTTGCGTTCGGCGGCGGAGTGCTGTATTACGCGATTTTCAATCATTGGACGTTCGGCATAGCGGTAATCGGCGGACTTATCGGCGCGCTTGCGGGACTTCTCCTCGGTATGCTTATCTATCGGACGGTGGCGAAGAAAAAGCCCAAAGTGTCTCTTTTGCAAATGATCGACGTGGCGGTGGTATTCGTGCTTCTCGGTCAGGCGATAGGTCGCGTTGGCTGTTATATGGCAGATCCTCAATGCTGTTACGGCATTCCGGTGCCCGTTGAGGTTTTCCCGTTCTCGTATACGGTCAAGATCGACGGTGTTATCCACCTCGGCAATCCGTTTATCGAGTCCATCTGGTGTCTGATAGGATTTATTGCAATGTACGCCATGTATATGGGCAAGCGCAAGAGTTTCAACGGCTTTTACACCTCGCTCTATTGCATATGGTACGGCACCGAGCGGCTTATTCTCGAGTTCTTCCGCGACCCCGCGCAGAAATTGCAGGCGAGCGGGGACATGGGCAGCGGCTTCGGTATTTCACAGGTAATGAGCATAATAATGATCGCTTTCGGCATAGCGTGGATAGCCATTCACGTTATACGCGCCGCGGCATTGAAAAAGAAAGTTATGATACTCGTTCCGAAGGAAAAATTGAGCGAGGATTATCTGGACTATACTCACACGATCTACTATCGACCTCACGTTGACGACGAGGGGCGCTTGATAGACTATAATGCGTCGGGAAAGAGCGGAAACCCGTAACCGACGCGCAAAAACTTTCGATTTTCAAAAAGGACTTTTTATGAAAAAAGAAGAAGAATACGTTGAAATCAGCCGTGGAAAACGGTTGGCGTCCAATCTCGTAGCGGCGATCGGCATATTTATTTGCGGCGCGGTTTTGCTTGTGTTCGGGTTGACGGGGGAGCGCGTCGGAGTATCCGTAGCGTCTCTCATCGCGCCGGTAATACTCTCGTCGCTCGGGCTGATATTTCTGACGACCTCGCTGATTCAGGGCAACTCCGTAACGCTGTATCTTGCGGTAATTCTCCTCGTCTGCGCGGTTGTTTCTTTCGTCGCCAATTTGACCGAAGTCACTTACGGAATGTTATATCCGTTATACATATCTTCTCCGGCGATCGCCTCGGCGATAACCATGATAATGAGTAAGGACTATAACTTCCACTTGAAAATAATCGTCGTATTCGCCGTGCCGGCAATATTTTTTGCATTTTTCGCGGCAGAATTGTGGACAGTGGCCGTGCTCGTTCCCGCGCTCATAATGTATGCGGGTTTTCTCGCGCTGTATGCGGCGCTTGCGGTAAATTCCGTCGCGGAGGAATAAGTTATGAAACGAAACTTGTCATTGATGACCGACCTCTACGAACTCACAATGATGAACGGATACACGAAGTTGAACGTTACGGATAAGATAGCGGTGTTCGACGTGTTTTTCCGCCAACAAGGTCAGATCTCATACGCCGTTGCGGCAGGTTTGGAACAGGTGATCGAATACATAAACAACCTGCATTTCGACGACGATGACATAGAATATCTCCGTCGCGAGACCGATTTTTGCGAAGAATTTTTAACTCAGTTGAAAAATTTCCGTTTCAGCGGAGACATATACGCCGTACCCGAAGGTACGATCGTTTTCCCGAACGAACCCATAATGGTCATACGCGCGCCGCTCAGCGAGGCGCAGCTTATCGAGCCCGCGCTCCTCAATATAATAAATCACCAGACGCTCATAGCCACCAAGGCGTCGAAAGTGAGAAAGGCGGCGGGCAACGCGCTCGTGTCCGAGTTCGGCTTGCGCCGCGCGCAAGGGCCGGACGCGGCGATATACGGCGCGAGGGCGAGCATAATCGGCGGTTGCAACTCAACCAGCAACGTACTTTCGGGGCAAATGTTCGACGTTCCGATAAAAGGTACGATGGCGCACAGTTGGATAATGAGTTTCGATACCGAACTCGAAGCCTTCGAAAAGTTCGCCGAAATATATCCCGACAATACTTTGTTATTGGTCGACACCTACGACACGCTCCGAAGCGGAGTGCCGAACGCCATAAAGGTGTTCGACAAACTCAAAGCGCAAGGGCACAAGCCGGTGGGAATTCGTCTCGACAGCGGCGACTTGGCATATCTTTCCAAGCGCGCGCGTAAAATGTTAGACGCGGCAGGTCATACCGACGCGATAATTTTCGCTTCCTGCGACTTGGACGAAAACGTCATTTCGTCGCTCAATTCGCAGGGCGCAAAGTTGGACGCATACGGCGTGGGCACGCGCCTCATAACGAGCGACGGAATGCCCTCTCTCGGCGGCGTATACAAAATGGCGGAGTTGATCGAGGACGGAGCGGCGGTTCCGAAGATCAAAATATCCGACACGCAGGATAAGATAACGAATCCGGGTTTCAAGACGTTATACAGAATATACGACGAATACGGCATGGCGTTTGCCGACCTGATCGCGCTCGAACGGGAAAAGATCGACGAGACCAAGCCCATAACGCTGACGCACCCGACGATGAGATACAAGTCGACCACTCTGGAAAAATACACCGTGCGCAAATTGCTTGTGCCCGTGTACGAAAGCGGCAAGCTCGTTTTCGGTATTCCCACTCTTGCCGAGAGCGCGAAATATTGCGAGCAAGAAAAGGCGATGTTCTGGGACGAGTATATGCGAAACGACAACCCCGAAATTTACAAGGTGGATCTGTCCGACGAACTTTACGAACTCAAACAGGAACT
Organism: uncultured Clostridia bacterium; assembly: GCA_947589145.1. GTDB lineage: Bacteria > Bacillota > Clostridia > Christensenellales > Pumilibacteraceae > Protoclostridium. The sequence continues at coordinate 6,271 of CANQCB010000006.1, forward strand.
GATAGCCCGTTATCATAAAAAGTAATAGGCAGGGGAAGGTATAGATGAAATTCAGCAACGTAAAAAACGGATATTCTCCGAGCGAGGTAGAAGAATACTTAAAGCGTATTCGCACCGTATACGACGAGACCCTCGTCGAACAGCGCGACCGCATTTTTACGTTAAAGGAGCAATTAAATCAAACCGAGCTGAAACTTGCCGAATACGAGGCGCAAAAGGAACGGATAAGCAAAGCGATAGAGTCCGCGCTGTCCAAGGCGGACGAAATCGAAAAATTGACGCGACGAAAGATAGCCAACGAAATAGCGTCTCTCCGCAAATTTCACAAACTGTGGGTAGAACATTTCGCCGAGATCCTTCGTAAATATCCGCTTGACGAAGACCTCGAAAGGACGAACGAAGTGGATAAAGCCATGGCGGAGCTTCTCGGAGAGGCGGATTCCACTCCGCCGACCTCGATGAAGTCGGACGCTTTCAACCCCATAGAAATGATGGAAAAGCATCTTGCGGGCGAAGAGGCGAAGGAAGAACAATTCGACTATGACGCAGCAATACATCCCGATGAAAATTTGGAAGATATATTGAAGGAACTCGGAATACTGTTCGACGACAAAAAATAAAAACGGCAGAAAAATTTGAAAGTTTTGCAATAGTGAGCGCGATATGTTAAACGAATACATAATCGAAGTTAATATTCTGGTGCGGAAAATGCTGAACGCAACGGAAGAAGAGAGAGTTACACTCACCGAGAAATTTAACGACTCTTTGTCGAGCGCGTTGAAGTTCATCTCCGAGAACAACGTGCCCGTCGATACCGTGATAACGATAGAGGACAGACTTGTCCGCGATCTCCTATTAAAGGAAAAAGAGGAAAGCATACGGCAGGAAACCGAACGCGCAAAAAGCGAATACGAGCGGCTTCAAAAGGAAACCGACTTTTTGGCGCGCGGCGTGAACTCGGGAATGGGCGGCGCCCAGCTCAAATATCTCGACGCCAAGGCCCGAATGGACGATTTCCAGTCGGAGTCCGCGCACATGACGAAAGAGGATCGCATCAAGCATATCGAAACTTTCAACAAACTTTATTCGGAATATCTTTCGGCGAAAAGAGAGTATAAACGCGTCGGCAAATCGGACGCGAACGCGCTCCCCGAAGCCCTTAAAACAAGCGCGCAAAGCCTGAAAAACGCGGAAGCGAACTATGAGGAGTGCAGAAAACGCCTCAAACGCCTTCCGTTAAAGCCCTCCGAAGTGGAATACGTTTCGGGTAGCGGAGCGGTTTCGCGGGTGCTCAAAGGCACGTTTTCGCCACCCGCGCCGACTGTCGAACAGCCCGCCCCGACTGCTCAGCCGATCGCCCAACCGATCGCTCCGATTGTCGGCGACGAAGTCGCAAAAACGCGAAACGAAGCTTTGAACGAACTCGCGCTTCTCCGAAAGGAAATAGCGGACTTGCGGACGGAAACCGCCGCGCTCAAAGGTTATATCGAGCAGGCAAAAGCGGCGATAACGACGATAGAAAAGGCGCGTCAAGCGGCGACCGTATCGGCAAAGCGCGCAATAGCCATCGCCGAGCGCATCGATAAAAAATAGGATAACATAATATGAACGGAGAGTAGAAACGCTCGGACAGTCCGGACTGTCCGAGCGTTTTTTCGCGTTTCGGAAAATTTCGGACGACGTCGGATTCCCGCGTCGGAGAGAGCGCGAGCATGCGGACGGCGCGACCGTGGTCAATTTGAGTAATAGAACGACAGAATGGGAAAATTTTCCCACAGAGTTCCGTTTTTATTTTATATTTTTTACGGTGATAAAGCAAAATCGTTGTTTTATCGTAAAAAAGAAAAATTAAAAGGAGGAAATAATATGAAAAAAACAATGTCGGTAAAAAAGTCCCTCGCGATTTTCGTACCGATAATCGCAGTGTTGATGGCTCTCTTTATCGCATTAATCGTTTTATCATGCGTATATTGGGAAAACCTCGCATTGTGGTTCGGCGGTCGCGATATGACGGCTGACTCCCTCGTATTGAGCGAAGGCACCGCTCTTTGCGAGGATATCACGGAAGAGGGTATCGTCCTGCTTAAAAACGAAAACGACGCGTTGCCCCTCACAAAGAACGAGGCAAAGGCGGTTAACGTTTTCGGTTGGGCGGCATACGACTGGATGTGTATGGCGTTCGGCTCGGGTTATTCCAACACAGGACTTCAAAGAATGAAACTTTTCCCTGCGCTCAAAGAAGCGGGAATAGAGTATAACGAGGATCTCTACAACCTGTATGAGGACTTCTATTCCAACCCGTCGAAAGTATACGGCGACGGCGACTTGGAGGAATACCGCGGCGGCGTCAGCTTCGGCAGCGAAGCGATCTTCAATCTGCACGAACCGGGCAGCGCGAAGTATACCGAGGACATAAAGAGCAGCATAAGAGCCACTTCGTCCGTCGCGCTCGTCGTAATAGGCAGAACGGGCAGCGAGAGTAAAGACCAACAACTTCAACAGGTCAAGCAGAACCAAAACAACACGAGCAACACCACGACGACCGACCGTCATTATCTCCAACTCTCCACGGAAGAGGAAGAAATGATCGAGGTCGCAAAGGAGACCTGCGACAAGGTTATCGTTCTGCTCAACACCGCAAATACCATGGAAGTCGGATTTATCGACGATCCGGAGATCGACGCGGCTCTTCTTGTCGGCATAACCGGACTTACGGGCGTGAACGCCGTAATAGACGTTCTGCGCGGTGAAAAAGAGGTGGAAGTTCCCGTTCCGGAAACGGACGCGGGCGGCAATCCCGTCACCGATTCTGACGGAAACACGGTCTATAAAACGGACGAGGACGGTAAAGTCATAACCGAGACGCAGACGGTAAAAGTCAATCCTTCGGGCAGAACCGCCGATACGTACGCATACGACATTTCCACGGCTCCTTCCTTTGTCAACTCGGGCTTCACAAGCAACACGGGTCGGCAGTATTCGGGCGGTAACGGATCTTACATCGATTATTCCGAAGGCATATACGTCGGATATAAATGGTACGAGACGGCGAACGTCGAAGGCTATTGGGATGACGTAGACAACGAATACGGCAAAGGATACGACGGGGTAGTCCAATATCCTTTCGGATACGGCTTATCGTATACCGATTTCGAGTGGACGGTGGAAAGCGTTACCGTCAATGAGAAATCTCAGGAAAGCGGCGAACTTCCCGTCAGCGGAGCAATCGAAGTCAAGGTCAACGTAAAGAACGTGGGCGACTATCCCGGCAAAGACGTTGTCGAACTTTATTACACTCCGCCGTATAAGGACGGGGAGATAGAAAAGGCGCATGTTAACCTTGCCGACTTTGCAAAGACTCCGGTAATAGAACCGGGCGAAAGCGCAACGGTAGTCCTCAATACCACCGTTCAGAGCATGGCGTCTTACGACTGCTATGACGCGAACAACAACGGTCACACCGGTTACGAACTCGACGGCGGCGATTATGCGCTTCGCATAATGAAGAACGCTCACGAGGAAGTAAGCAGTTACAATTACACAATTCCCGCCGCCGGCTATAAATACGACAACGACGAAAAGACGGGTAACGCCGTCAAGAACCGTTTCACCAACGCGGACGGCGACGGCAACGACGAGGCGCTCGATCAAAACGACCTCGACGGCAGCCAAGAAACCACTCCCGTCGTATACATGACGAGAGAAAACTTCGTATTCCCGACGAACACCACGAGAAGAGCGATCAACCCCGACGCGCTTACCATGTCTCAGCAGACCGCGCCTTCGGCGGAGCAGTTGGAAGCTACCGGCTTGGCGGATATCGAAATTCCCGAAACCTCCGTGGACAACGGAATCGTAATGGACGATTGGATGGCGCTCACGAAATATGACGATACGATGTGGGAAGCTGTCGTGACGCAGTGTTCGATAGCCGAGATCTTCAACGTCGTAAAAGACGGATATTTCAAGACCGCGGCGATTGAGAGTATCGGAAAGCCTCAATATACCGACCTCGACGGTCCTCTCGGATTCAACACCCGCGTTACCGACAGCAGCCACACAACTCAATTCGTGGCATATCCCAGCGCAACGCTTATGGCGCAGACCTGGAACGTATCGATGGGTTACGCATACGGTCTCAGCGTCGGCGCAGAGTCGGCGTCCATGAACGGCTTGCACGGTTGGTACGCTCCCGGCGCCAACATTCACCGCAATCCTTTCGGCGGACGTAACGGCGAATATTACAGCGAGGACGGCGTGCTTTCGGGCAAGATTTGCGCCGAGACCGTTCGCGGAGCAAAGAACATGGGCGTATATTCCTACGTTAAACACTTCGTTCTCAACGACACCGAGGCAAACCGCGAAGGTCTTTTCACCTTCGTAACCGAGCAGGCTCTTCGTGAAATTTATCTCAAACCCTTCGAGATCATTATCAAGGACGGCGGCGGCAACGCGCTTATGGCGGCAATGAACCGTCTCGGCAGAACTTGGTCGGGCGCAACGAGGGGACTTATGACCGACATAGTAAGAGGCGAATGGGACTTCCAAGGTTCCGTTGTCACCGACTGGGTCAACTCCGGAGATAAGACGTTGTATCCCGCATTCAAGGGAGTTTGGGCAGGTACCGACCTCTGGCTTACAAGCGGCGGCGCATTCTTCGGCGACAATGAATTCAGAAACAATGCCGCATTCATAAGTTGCGCGCAGAACGCTACTCATAACGTGCTTTACACATTCGTTGACACGATGCACGCGGCAAACACTTACGACCCGTCCAACGATATAGACACGAACAAAACGACAGAGTATTCGTTTGCTTGGGTATGGTATCTGATATTCCCCGTAGAGCTCGTAATATTTGCCGGAATGTGCGTGCTCGGGTTCTTCATTGTTCGCAGCATTGTGCGCAATAAAAAAATGAAAAACAGCGCTTCGGACGCTTCGAAAGACGATAAATAAAATGCTTTAACGCAAATGGGGCGGCGGTTCGAAAGAGCCGCCGTCCATTTTTTATGCAACTAAATTTCTCAAAATACCGCGGATAAAATTTGACAAGCGACAGCGTATATTGTATAATCAAAAAGAACTTACATCCGACAGGGGGATGAGAATATGACTTCAAAAGAAAGATATGAATTGTGGAAAGAGAAAGTGACCGACAGGGCGCTTTCACGCCAACTCGAAAAAATGGCGGACGATCCCGAAGCGATAGAGAACGCTTTTTACAAAGACCTCGAATTCGGAACGGGTGGAATGCGCGGCATACTCGGCGTCGGCACCAACTGTCTCAACATTTACAACATAAGAAAGGTAACCGAAGGCGTTTCTCGCGCAATGGACAAAAACGGTATGAAGTCGGTGGTGATCAGCCGCGACAGCCGTATCAAGTCCAAGGTGTTTGCCGAGACCGCGGCGGCGGTTTTTGCCTCTCACGGTTTCAAAGTATACCTCGTTCCCGAGGAATCGCCGACGCCTTTCCTGTCTTTCGCCGTTCGTCAGCTCGGGTGCGACATGGGCGTAATGGTAACGGCAAGCCACAATCCCAAGCAATATAACGGATATAAACTTTTCAACTCCACAGGCTGTCAGGTACTCGACGACGAGGCGGAGGAGATCATATCCTATGTGGAAAAAGTCGACCCGTTTGAGGTAAAGCCTCGCACGTTCAAATATTATGTCAAGCACGGACTTGTAACTTACGTTGAAAGGTGGGTATACGGCAGGTTTATCAATGCCGTGGAAGAGCAGGCGCTCAACCCCGCAAAGCCTCTCAAAATAGTTTACACGCCGCTCAACGGCGCAGGTTTCCACCTCGTGCCCGACGTACTCTACGAAAGAGGATTTAACGATATAACTTTGGTGGAAAAGCAGGCGACTCCCAACGGCAGATTCACGACCTGTCCGTTCCCCAATCCCGAAAAGCCCGAGGCGCTCAGACTTGCGCTTCAAAAGGCGGAGGAGATCGACGCCGACCTCGTACTCGCGACCGATCCCGACTGCGACCGCGTGGGTATCGCCGTCAAGCACGACGGCAAGTTCGTCCTTTTGACGGGTAACGAAGTGGGCGTGCTTCTTACGGATTATATCCTCGGAACCAAATACGGTCGTTGGGCGCTTCCCGAGGGCGCGACGATAGTTCGCACGATAGTCACGACTTCGCTCGTGGATAAGATAGCGGCGAAATTCGGCGTTCGAACCATTCCCGTTCTCACCGGTTTCAAATGGATAGGCAACGTTATAAACAAATTCAATGCGGAGGGCAGAGCGGATAAATACGTTCTCGGTTTCGAAGAGAGTTACGGATATCTTGCAGGCACGCATTGCCGCGACAAAGACGCCGTCGTGGCGTCCATGCTCATTGCGGAGATGACGAGCAATTACAAGGCGGACGGCAAAACTCTAATCGATCAGTTGGGTTATATCTATGCCGAATACGGCAAATACGAACACAAGAACATATCCAAGAAATTCGAGGGCGCTTCGGGCAACGCGAAGATGAAGAGCCTGATGTCCTCGCTCCGTACCAAACCTTTGGAAAGTCTCGGGGGCGGAAAGATAGTGAAGTCGGTGGACTTCCTCGACCAAACCGAATACGACGTACCGAAAGCCAACGTAATGCTTTACGAAACGGACAACGGCTTAACGGTAATCGTCAGACCGTCGGGCACAGAACCTCTCATAAAATTCTATATTACGGCATCGAAGAACGAACAGGAAAACGCGGCGCTCTTCGCTTCCGCCATTTCCGATATAGATAAGATATTTGCATAACGGAAAAGTCACCTCAGGGTGATTTTTTCTTAAAATCGGAGAACATTATGAAAACCGTTGATGACATAATCGAGTTAATCGAAGATAACGATATCAAATTTATCAAGATGTCGTTTTGCGACATATTCGGCAGATTGAAGAACGTCTCGCTTAACGCTTCGCATTTTGCCGAAGCCTGCGCAAACGGCGTAACGATCGACTCTTCCGCATTGGGTTTGCCCATAGGTGAGGATATGCTTCTCGTCCCGGACATAGACACGGTAACTTCCATGCCGTGGCGACCGTCAACGGGCGCGGTAATAGGCGTAATGTGCCACATTCGTCAGTCCGACGGCAAGCCTTCCGCATTCGACGGAATGAAAGTGCTCAAAATAGCGGAAGAGGAGTTTGAAAAAACGGGTTACACCGCCTCGATTATGACCGAGAGCGAGTTTTATATAACCAAACTTTCGGAGAACGGCGAACCTACGCTCATTCCGGCGGACTCCGCGGGATATCTCGACGCCGCGCCTCTCGACGGTTGCGAAAATCTCCGCCGTGAAATCGTACTGACGTTGGAAAGCATGGACATGAAGCCGCTTTCTTCTCACCACGAGAGCGGTCACGGACAGAACGCGGTGATCTTCGCGGCGAACACCGCATATAAGAGCGCGGTCAATACCATAGAATTCAGAAACGCGGTGAAAAACATAGCCCACCAAAACGGCAGATATGCGACTTTCGCGCCCAGCCCGATAGTGGATTCGGTGGGAAGCAACTTTCGCGTCGTCATCGAATTGCGCAAAAACGGCAGTCCGGCAAGCAGGGAGGACGCGGAAAAATTCGCGGAGGGAGTGCTGGCGAGGCTTCCGGAAATCGCGGTATTCACCAATCCCGTGCGTAATTCGTACCTGCGCCTGATATACAAAAGCACGCCCAACCGCCTCAAACTCGGCGGCGAAAAAGCGGCGATAAGGATAATAGACAAGAATAAAATCGAAATAGTATCCGCGGATACGGCGTGCAACCCTTTCATCGTTCTGACGCTCATACTCAAAGCGGGCGGCGCGGCTCTTCGCGGAGAGTGCGCGAAGTTAAAGGACGGCGCGATACTTCCGCCCTCGCTTGCCGAGGCTGTGGACGCGGCGAAGCAGTCGGACTTTGTAAAAGAAAGTCTCCCCGAGGAATTTCTCCAACGTTATCTCGACAAAAAGGCGAGCGACGCGAACGATTTCAGCCCGGACGACATAATCAGGGACGGTTTATAAGATAAAAAAGGGATAGAGGGAATAAGTGAACGCGCTGATTGTAGCGAAATCCGACAAGGCGTTTATGAATGTCGTGCGTGTGCTTAAAATGTGCGGCAACTACGGACTTGTGAGAACGGATAACATATCTCAGGCACGCGTGCTCGTGAGCGAACGGCGGTTCGGCATGGCAATTATTTGCGCCGACTCGCGCGACCCTGCGTATACGCAGATAGCGGAGGCGCTGTCGAACGAGGGTTGCGGAACCGTTCTCGTGACGAGCGGCGCGGTAGACGGCGATTTACTCATGCTGTACGATTACGGCGTGCAGATCGTCTCTCCGCCGATCACCACTTTGTCCCTTTTCGGCGCGATCAAGACGGCGAAGGGAATAACGGAAAAGCTACTCATGCTTACCGCGGAAAACGTCGAGTTAAAGAAGAAATTGGAAACGCTCAAAGCGGTAAGCAAAGCCAAATGCATACTGATAGAAAGCGGAATGACCGAAGAAGAAGCGCATAAAGAAATCGAAAGAAGCGCGATGGAACAGCGTAAAACGCGGTTTGAAATTGCCTGCGAAATCATAGAGAGGAAACAATGAGAAAACTAAACGAAGAATGCGGCGTATTCGGAATAATAGCCCAAACACCTCAGCCCTGCGTGCATTTATCCGCGACCGCATTGCTCGCACTCCAACACCGCGGACAGGAAGGCGCAGGCATAGCGTATTTCAGCGACGACAACGAGAGCATAACTTGCAAAAAAGACGTCGGGCTCGTAACCGAAATTTTCGACGGCAATTTTCTGCAAAACGCGCCGGATACGAAGATAGCCTGCGGGCATGTGAGATACTCGACGACGGGAAGCAATACGGTGGAAAACACTCAGCCGATAGTCACTCACCACTCCCGCCTCACTTTCGCCGTATGCCATAACGGAAACATAACCAACGCGGACACATTGCGCGGAAAAATGGTAAACGAGCGCGGCGCGGTGTTCTATACGACCAACGACAGCGAGATAATAAGCAAGATAATAATAGACAATATGCTGGAAACGGGAAGCGTGGAAAAGTCCGTGCTCGCGTTGATGGATATCGTCGAGGGCGCGTTCTCGCTCGTAATAATGACGAAGGATAAACTCATAGCCGCGCGCGACCCTCAGGGTTTCCGCCCTCTGTGCGTAGGAAAATACGGCGACGCGACGGTAATAGCCAGCGAAACGTGCGCGTTCGATTCCATAGGCGCGGAGTACGTGCGCGACATTTTGCCGGGCGAAATATGCTGTTTCAAATCGGACGGCACGTCCGAGAGTATATATCACAAACCCGGACCGCGCGCGCTTTGCGTATTCGAAATGATATATTTCGCGCGCCCGGACAGTTACGTCGACGGCATGAGCGTTTATAAAGCGCGATTGGAAATGGGCAGGGCGCTTGCGCGTCAATGTCCGACGGACGCGGACATAGTTTGCGGCGTACCCGAGAGCGGTTTCGACGCGGCTTACGGTTACAGCATGGAGTCGGGTTTGCCTTACGGAATGGCGTTCGTCAGGAACAGATACGTCGGCAGGAGTTTCATACTCCCGTCGCAGGGCGGCAGGGCGAGAGCGGTAGGGCTCAAACTCAATGCGCTCAAAGCGTCGATAGCGGGCAAGCGCGTCGTGCTCGTGGACGACTCGATAGTGAGAGGCACGACGAGCGCGAGGATAATAAAGTCCCTTCGCGACGCGGGCGCGAAAGAAATACACCTTCGCATAAGCGCGCCGCCGTTTATTGCGCCGTGTTACTTCGGCGTGGACATAGACAGTAAGGACAACCTCATAGCGAATAAATACAGCGTGGAGGAGATTTGCAAACAAATCGGCGCGGACAGTCTGGTATATCTCGACATCGACGAACTCGTAAAGATAACTCAGGGCACGGACGTGAAGTATTGCACGGGTTGCTTTACGGATAAATACCCGATTAACGTATCGGGCGCAGGCAAAAAAGACAAATTCGACTAAAAAAACTCTTTCGGAGAAGATTGACTATATGAAAAAAGCGTATTTGATTTTGGCAAACGGCGACGTATACGAAGGCTCGTCTATCGGCAAAAGCGGACAGACGGTCGGCGAAGTCGTGTTCACCACGGGCATGGGCTCGTATATGGAGACCCTTACCGATCCGTCCTATTACGGACAGATCATAACACAGACTTTCCCGCTCATAGGTAATTACGGTACGATAGAAAAGGATGCGGAGAGCCGAAAACCGTATTGCAAGGGTTACATAGTGCGCGAACTTTGTCGCACGGGCAGCAATTTCCGCAAGGAAGGCGAACTCAACGAATGGCTCATAAAACAAAATATCGTGGGAATAGAGGGTATCGACACTCGCCGGCTCACCAAGACCATAAGAGAATACGGCGTCATGAACGGAATGATAACCGACTCCCTTAAAAATACCGAAGAGAAGCTGAAAGAGATAAGGTCCTTTGTGATAAAGGACGCTCCGAAAAACACCACTTCGCCCGAAGTCGTCAAAGTGGGAGATGGCGGCTTAAAAGTCGTTCTCATCGACTACGGCGCAAAATATAATATCGCAAGGGAGCTTGCGGCACGCGGTTGCACGGTATACGTAATGCCGTGCACGGCGAGCGCGGAGGAAATTCTCGCGCTCAAACCCGACGGAATAATGCTTTCCAACGGCGGCGGAGACCCTGCGGACGCGACGTACGAAATCGAGCAGATCAAAAAATTGGCGGAAGCGAAGATCCCGACTTTCGGCATATGCCTCGGACATCAACTTATGGCGCTTGCGAGCGGTGCGAAAACGGCGAAACTCAAATACGGGCACCGCGGCGCGAACCAGCCCGTCAAGGATCTGGAAACGGGCAGGGTATACATAACGAGTCAGAACCACGGCTATGCGGTCAAGGGAAACACTCTTCCTCAAACTGCCAAAGTGCGGTTTACCAACGCGAACGACAAAACCTGCGAGGGAGTGGACTATACGGACAGACCTTGCTTCACGGTGCAATTTCACCCCGAAGCGCACGGCGGTCCGCTCGACACGGAATTTTTGTTCGACAGATTTATAAAGATGATTGAGGAGAGTAAAAATGCCTAAAAACAAAGATATACGAAAAGTGCTTGTAATCGGATCCGGCCCGATAACGATAGGACAGGCGGCGGAATTCGACTACGCGGGAACGCAGGCTTGCCACACCCTCAAAAACGAAAAAATAGAGGTCGTGCTTGTCAACTCCAACCCCGCTACGATAATGACGGATAAGGCGATGGCGGATCAGATATATATCGAACCGCTCACTTTGCCCGTGCTCAAAAGGATAATATTGCAGGAAAAGCCGGACGGCATACTGCCTTCGCTTGGCGGACAGACGGGGCTCACGCTTTCCATGCAGCTCAACAAGAGCGGTTTTTTGGATGAGAATAACGTAAAACTCCTCGGAATGAACCCCGAAACGATAGACAAGGCGGAGGACAGGCAACTTTTCAAGGACACTATGGAAGCGATAGGGCAGCCCGTCATACCCTCGCTCGTCGTCAACGACGTGCAGAGCGCGGTGGATTTCGCCGCTACGATAGGCTATCCGGTAATAGTGCGCCCCGCGTTCACGCTCGGCGGCGCAGGTGGCGGCATAGCGAACGACGAAAAGGAACTTCGCGAAATAGCGGCGGGCGGACTTTATCTCTCTCCCATAACGCAGGTGCTTATCGAAAAGTGCATATCGGGTTGGAAAGAGATCGAGTTCGAGGTAATGAGAGACCACGCAGGGAACGTAATTGCGGTCTGCTCCATGGAAAACTTCGACCCCGTCGGCGTACATACGGGTGACAGCATAGTCATTGCGCCCTGCGTAACGCTTGCGGATAAAGAATATCAGATGCTCAGAAGCGCCGCGCTCAACATAATCACAGCGCTCGGAATAGAGGGCGGCTGTAACTGCCAATTCGCGTTAAAGCCCGACAGCATGGAATACGCGGTCATAGAAGTAAATCCGAGAGTATCGCGTTCGTCTGCGCTTGCTTCCAAGGCGACGGGATATCCGATAGCCAAGGTGGCGACGCTCATTGCGCTCGGCTACAATCTCGACGAGATCCCCAACGCCGTAACGGGCAAGACCAAGGCGTGCTTCGAGCCGACGATCGACTATGTCGTCGTCAAACTCCCGAGGTGGCCCTTCGATAAATTCGTTTATGCGAAGCGTATGCTCGGCACGCAGATGAAAGCGACGGGCGAAGTCATGGCGATAGCGCCGACTTTCGAGCAGGCGCTTATGAAAGCGGTGAGGGGAAGCGAGGGATACAGCCTCGACAACTCCAAGTATAATTGCTATTCGGATGAAAAAGTCGTCTCGTCTCTCATGCCTGCGACCGACTTCCGTCTTTTCATGATATATGAAGCACTCAAACGCAAGCTCCGCACGGTGGACGAAATTTGCGAGGAGACCAAAATAGACAAATGGTTTATCTCCAAAATACAAAACCTCGTGAACTACGAGGACGGCATTCGCGGCAGAAAGATAACCGCCGACGAATATCTTTGCGGCAAAAAGCTCGGCTATCCCGACAGAGTGCTCAAAGAAATCAGCGGCAACCCGCTCCCTCGTCACAGAAAAGCGGTATATAAAATGGTCGACACCTGCGGCGCGGAATTTTCCGCAGAGACGCCTTATTTCTATTCGACTTACGACGAGGAAAACGAAGCGGCGGAGTTTATGAAAGAGCATACCGACGGGAAACGCCGCGTAATAGTTTTCGGCTCGGGTCCGATCAGAATAGGACAGGGCATAGAATTCGACTATGCTTCCGTTCACTGCGTGTGGGCGCTTAAAGAAGCGGGCTGCGACGTGGCGATAGTGAACAACAACCCCGAGACGGTATCCACCGACTTCGACACGGCGGACAGACTTTATTTCGAACCGCTCACCGACGAGGACGTGGATAACGTCATAGCGACGGAAAAGCCGTACGGCGTGGTGGTTGCGTTCGGCGGACAGACGGCAATAAAACTCACCAAGCACCTTTCGGAAACGGGCGTGAGAATACTCGGCACTTCGGCGGATATGATAGACGCCGCCGAGGACAGAGAAAGGTTTGACGAGCTCCTCGAAAAGTTGGACATAAAACGTCCCGCCGGTCTCACGGTAACGAACACCGAGGACGCGCTTAAAGCGGGCGAAACGCTGGGTTATCCCGTGCTCATGCGCCCGAGTTACGTGCTCGGCGGTCAGAATATGATAATCGCATGGAGCGACGCGGACATAAAGGAATATATGCGCGTCATACTCACCGAAAACCCGAATAACATCATATTGATAGACAAATACGTCATGGGCACCGAGGTGGAGGTCGACGCCATTTGCGACGGCAAAGACATTCTCATTCCGGGCATAATGGAACACGTCGAGAGAACGGGCATACACAGCGGAGACTCCATAGCGATATATCCCGCCCAGAACCTCACGGACGAGATCACCGAAAAACTCATCGAGAACACGCGCGAGCTTGCGCTCGGTCTCAGCACGAAGGGTCTTATCAATATTCAATACATAGTAAAGAACAACCAGATCTACGTAATAGAGGTCAATCCTCGGTCCAGCCGCACCGTGCCGTACATAAGCAAGGTGACGGGCGTGCCCATGATCCAACTTGCGACGGAATGCATGCTCGGCAAGTCGCTTAAAAAACTCGGCTACGGAGTCGGACTTTATAAGCGCAGCCCGTATGTGGCTGTAAAAGTCCCCATTTTCTCCTTCGAAAAACTCGCCGATCTCGATACGCACCTCGGTCCCGAAATGAAATCGACGGGCGAAGTGCTCGGCATAGGAAAGAGTTTGGACGAAGCGCTTTACAAAGGTCTTTGCGCGGCAGGGTACAATCTCGACAGGAAGAACAGAAAAGGCGTGCTTATAACGGTGCGCGACGCAGACAAGCCCGAGATCGCGCTCATAGCGAAGAAATACAGCGAATTGGGATTCAAAATTTATGCGACGGCAGGCACCGCCGACGTACTCTCGCGCGCGGGCATTCCCGTTACGACGGTGCAGAAAATAAGCGAAGGCGGCGGAGAAACGACTTTCGACCTGCTCCAAGGCGGAAAGGTCAGCTTTATGATATGCACGTCGTCGAGGGGCAGAATACCGTCGGAGGACGACGTAAAACTCCGTCGTCTTGCGGTAACTCTTTCCATACCGGGACTGACGTCTCTCGACACGGCGAACGCGCTTGCCAACTCGCTCAGATCGAAATATTCTCAGGGCAACATCGAACTTGTGGACATAAACCGTATGCGCACGGAAAAACAGCGGCTCAGATTTGTAAAAATGCAGGGTTGCGGCAACGACTATATTTACATCGACTGTCACACGCATGACATAACCAATATGGAGAGCATAGCTGTCAATCTCTCGGACAGACACTTCGGAGTAGGCGGCGACGGCGTGGTATTTATATGTCCTTCTTCCGTAGCTGACGTCAAAATGCGTATGTTCAACTCGGACGGTAGCGAGGGAATGATGTGCGGTAACGCGATCCGTTGCGTGGGAAAATACGTCTATGACAACGGCCTCGTAGATGGCAAGGAGATCACGGTAGAAACGCTCAGCGGCATTAAAAAACTCACTCTGTACGTAAGAAACAACAAGGTGACCTCGGCAAAAGTCGATATGGGCGCGCCCGAATTCAACGCGAAAAAAGTTCCCGTAAAACTCGACGGCGAAGTCGTGGACAGAACGGTCGCGCTTGCGGGCGCGGAGCGCAGAATATCCTGCGTATCCATGGGAAATCCCCATTGCGTGATCGTCGTGGACGACGTGGACAATACGGACGTGAAGGGAATAGGCGCGGAGATAGAAACCGATCCGCTTTTCCCCGACAGAGTAAACGTGGAATTCGTGCAGGTTATCGACGAGTACACCGTAAAGATGCGCGTTTGGGAGCGCGGCACGGGCGAGACGTACGCCTGCGGCACGGGCGTGTGCGCGGCGGTTGCGGCGCTTACCAAACTCGGCAAATTCAAGCTCGGCGATAATATCACTGTAAAAGTCAAGGGCGGCGAACTCACCGTACAATATACGGGCGACACGGTATATCTCACGGGAGACGCGGTGGAAGTTTACAAAGGAACGGTTGAATTATGACAAAATATATCTTCGTAACGGGCGGCGTCGTCAGCGGTCTCGGCAAGGGAATAACCGCGGCAAGCCTCGGAATGCTCTTAAAAGCCAAAGGATTGAAAGTCGCGTCTCAAAAGCTCGACCCTTACATAAACATAGACCCGGGCACGATGAGCCCTTATCAGCACGGCGAGGTTTTCGTAACCGAGGACGGAGCGGAAACCGACCTCGACCTCGGTCACTACGAGCGTTTTATCGACGAAAATCTGAATAAGTTTTCCAACCTCACAACGGGCAAAGTATATTGGAACGTCCTCAATAACGAAAGAAACGGCATGTATAACGGCGAGACCGTGCAGGTCATTCCGCACATAACCAACGAGATAAAACGCTTCGTATATTCGGTTGCCAAGACGGATGGAGCGGACGTGGTAATAACGGAGATAGGCGGCACGATCGGCGACATAGAAAGCCTGCCCTTTCTCGAAGCGATCAGACAGGTGGGCAACGAAGTCGGCAGGGGAAACTGCCTTTACATACACGTTACGCTCGTTCCCGTTATTAAGTCGAGCGGCGAATTGAAGTCAAAACCCACTCAGCACTCGGTAAAGGAATTGCAATCTTTGGGAATTCGCCCCGATTTGATCGTCTGCCGTTGCGACGGCTCGCTCGACGAGAATATAAAGAGAAAAATCGCGCTGACTTGCAACGTATATCCCGAGTGCGTAATAGAAAACCGCAACGTAAGCCTGCTTTACGAAGCGCCTCTGATGCTCGAAGAGAGTAAGATTTGCGAGGTGGTGTCGCGTAGGCTCAACCTTCCCGACAACAAGCCCGACCTTACCGAGTGGCAGAGAATGCTGGATATGGCAAAGGCGCGCGACAAGGAAGTGACGATCGCCATTTGCGGCAAATACACGCACATGTACGACACGTATCTGTCGATAATAGAAGCGCTTACGCACGGCGGCATACACAACGGCGCGAAAGTCAATATCGATTGGGTGGACAGCGAGAAACTCACCGAAGAGAACTACGAAGCCCGTCTTGCGAACGTCGACGGCATTCTCGTACCGGGCGGCTTCGGCGACAGAGGCATAGAGGGTATGATCCTCGGCGCGCGCTACGCGAGAGAGCATAAAGTGCCTTACTTCGGTATATGCCTCGGAATGCAAATCGCGGTAATCGAGTTCGCGCGGAACGTCGCAGGCTTGAAAAACGCGAACAGCAGGGAATTCGACCACGCCTCTCCCGACAAAGTCATCGACTTCATGGAAGGTCAAATGGGCTTGGAAAACACCGGCGGCACAATGCGTCTCGGCGCGTACGAATGCGAAATAGCGCAGGGCACGCTGCTTTCGAAGTGCTACGACGGCGCAACGACGGTATTCGAACGTCATCGCCACCGTTTTGAATTCAACAACGCATATCGCGATAAGTTCCGCGAAATGGGAATGGTGTTCGGCGGCAGAAATCCGCAAAACGATCTCGTAGAGTCGGTGGAATTGCCCAATCATCCTTTCTATATAGGCGTGCAATATCACCCCGAATTCAAGTCGAGACCTCATAAGCCGCAACCCATTTTCAAGGCGTTTGTAGGCGCGGCGCTCGCTCATAAAACAAAAAAGTCAAGAAGGAAATAAAATGAAACTCAATGCAAATTACGACAAAATTCAAAACAGCTATCTTTTCGTGGAAATTGCGAACAGAGTGAAGAAATATACGGCGGCAAACCCCTCCGCCGACATAATCAAACTCGGCATAGGCGACGTAACCCGTCCGCTTGCGCCCTGCGTCATCAAAGCAGGCTTGAACGCAGTGGAAGAAATGGGCAAGAAGGAAACTTTCCGCGGATACAGCCCCGACTCTCAGGGCTACGACTTTTTGCGCGACGCCATATCGAGATATTATTCTCTGTTCGGCGTAAAGGTCGCGTCGCACGAAATACACGTGTCGGACGGAGCGAAGAGTGATTGCGGAAACATTGTCGATATGTTCGACAGCGACAACACGGTGCTCATTCCCGACCCGGTATATCCCGTATACCTCGATTCCAACGTAATGAGCGGCAGAAAAATCATATTCTGCGACGCCAACGAGGGGAACGACTTTGCGCCCGCGCCCGACAAAAAAGTCAAAGCGGACATAATTTATCTTTGCGCGCCCAACAATCCCACAGGCTCGGTATTCACTTACGACGAACTTAAAGCATGGGTGGACTATGCGAACGACCTCGGCGCGGTGATAATTTTCGACGCGGCTTACGAGGCTTTCATAACCGAGAGCGGAATACCGAGAAGCATTTTCGCCGTGGAGGGCGCACGAAATTGCGCAATCGAACTTTGCTCGTTCTCCAAAACGGCGGGCTTTACGGGAACGCGTTGCGGTTATACGGTAGTACCCGACGAACTCCTCGGCGGCAAACTCGCAAAAATGTGGGCGCGCCGTCAGTCCACCAAATTCAACGGCACGAGTTACATTCAGCAGCGCATGGCGGAAGCGGCATATTCGGATGAGGGAATAGCGCAATGCCGCGAAAATATTGCGGCTTATCAAAAAAACGCCAAGCTCATATCGGACGCGCTCACTGAAATGGGAGTTTATCATACGGGCGGCACGAACTCCCCGTACATTTGGCTTAAATGCGGAATGGACAGTTGGGATTTCTTCGACAAATTGCTTACAGAGGCGAACGTCGTCGGTACGCCGGGCTCGGGCTTCGGCAAAAACGGCGAAGGTTTCTTCCGTCTCACCGCGTTCAATACCTACGAAAAAACCGCAGAGGCAATCGACCGCATAAAGAAAATTCTCGGTTAATTCGCCGCTTGCGACCTGACACTTAAAGCCGAAGCGCCACAGCCTCGGCTTTTTGCTTGCATTCGTGTCAATTCCGCATAACAATAGACCATTTGACAATAATGGGTATTGACAGATTACCAATGCTATTGTATTATGTATATACGGAGAGGTGTAACACCCTTATAAGGTTAGTCAATGAAACAACGGTGATAACGAAATACGCAAATAATCTTAATGCCAATACGTCTATGTCATATTATTCATACTCAATAGATGTATATGTATACGACAACCCCGCAAATTACTTGACCATATCCAATAGCGGTAAGGTTAGCGGCGGATGGAGTATTAAAGTGACTAACCCGTTGAACAGATCGATAACAGTTCAATATAACTCCAAAATGTGTTTCTTGGGTGACGCGCAAAAATGGACAGGGTTAAAAGATCTTGTATCGATCACTCTTGGTGCGAAAACGTCGACAACCGTTACTATAAAGGGTAACGGAACGGCGACAAGCGTTGTGTTCGGTTATGTAAATGGTAATTACAGGTTGATAACTTATGCAAACAAGCTGAACGCAAACGGTACATTGAACATGATGACGTCTTATGTTTAATGTGACATGATTTGTGAGGTGAATATGAAAAAGATTAAAGTAATTACCGTTATTCTTACAGTTGCGCTTGTTTGTGCTTTTGCCTTCTTGTCCACTGCTTGTACTTCCGACCCGCAAAAACCGATAGAGGGTTTATCTTCCCAAAAGGTTGATGAGATAAGGCGCGCGTATATAGA
>CANQCB010000007.1 GCA_947589145.1 uncultured Clostridia bacterium
CAACCATTGAAAAACCGTCGCAATCAGCGGCGTTTTTTTCGTCGACTCCGCAGGCGAGTATAACCCAAAGGGGAATAATCACAACTTAATAATCAACTTTGACGCGGGGTGGTAGCAGCCGGTGCTCGTTGGAGCTCCTCAGCCGAGCCGCGTAGCGGCGAACGCCACGAGCCGTTTCGGCAGGAGCGGCGCAATAGGCGCGGTAATACGGGCGCGCCTCTCCGCCGCCCTGTTGCTTGCTTCATCTATCCCAAACCGCGCAAAGCGCGCAAGGAAAATTGACTTTGATCCGAAAGACGTGGTATAATGCACGTGTGAAAAGACTGTCGAAAATTTTGTGCGTTATTTTGCCTTTTGTTGCGGCCGTTGTGTTGTTTACGGCTTGTTCGCCGCGCGGAAGGACCGCGTTCATTACTCCGAATTGCTTCAACACGGTCTCCTTTGTCGCCGCGTATGCCAGCGAAAACGAACTTAATGCGGCCGCGGAAGAAATCGGGGCGGAGTTCGCAAAAATCGACAACGCTATCGGTCTTTCCTTAAACTCCGATATTGCGAAATTCAACGATAACGACTATGACGGCGCTCCGTTGGAGATCTCCGAGATAACGTATAACTTATTGAATGAAGCAAAACGCCTGTACGAATATACGAACGGCGCGTACAATCCGGCGGTCGGAAGGCTGGTGGATCTTTGGGGCTTTTCGCCGCGCTTAAACTCGGGCGAGGACGCGTCCCCCGCTCTTCCCTACGACCGCGACGCAAAGGACGACAAAGGCCAACCCGTGCAGACCGTGCCCGACGAAAAGTATGTGACTGCGTTTAAGAGTCTGACGGATTTCGGAGAAGTCGAAACGAGCGAAAACGGCGGCAGGTACTATGTAACAAAGCCGAGTTCGGGCGCAACCGTGGACGGCGTGACGTATTATATGGAGATAGACCTCGGCGGAATTGCCAAGGGTTACGCCGCGGACGTTGCCGCATACATTCTCGAATCGCGCGGCATTACGCAATCCTACGTAAGCGTGGGGTCGAGTTCTCTTTCCCTACTCGAAAGCAAAAACGACGGTTGGGCGGTTTCGCTCCGTCACCCTCGCGACAACTCCGCAAGTTACGCAACGGTGTATGCGGAAAACACCGCCGTCTCGACAAGCGGAGACTATGAACGTTATTTCGTGCAGGGCGACAAGAGATATTGCCACATAATAGACGCGTCCACGGGCAATCCCATCAATAACGGAATGACAACCGTTTCGGTTTTCGGCAGGAGCGCCGCAGAGGACGACGCGCTTTCCACGGCATTGTGCGTTATGGGCAAAGACGCGGCGATAGACTTTATTAACGCCAACCTCACCGACTGCCGCGTGAGCTTTGTGTGGCAAAACGATAGCACCGGCTCATTCGAATTTATAACCAATATGGAAAGCGGCTACGAACTCGCCGATTTCGAACTTCACTCCTCGGCAAAGGACGGTAAAATAACGTATGTCGCGTAAGACGGTGGACAAAGTAAGAAAGGATAAGCCCTTTCACCTGCTCGACCTCGCAGTATACGGGAGTATCGCGCTTGCCGTTATCGCGCTTTTTATGGCGTTCGTTTTCTTTATTCCGCGCGATGATATCGGCAAAATTTTTATCGACCTCGGCGGTAAACGTATAGCCGAATACGACTTTGACGAAAACGAATTGACCGTCACCGACGAGGAAGCCAAAATCGAGACGGTTGAAACCGACGGTAAAATAACGCTAACCGTCCGCACCGACGACAAAGGATATAACGTAATAGAAATCTTGACCGACGAGCATTCCGTATCCGTCACCGACGCGAATTGCAGCGCGCACAAAGATTGCGTCTACTCCCCCGCAATCACCTCCTCGAAAGGCATAATCGTTTGCGTCCCGCACAACCTCAAAATCTACGGAGAGGCGGAAAATATAGACAACCCCGTCGTCGGTTGAGCCTGCGCCGCGCCTGCCGTAAAAGGGGCGCGCTAAGACTGCCCGAGGCGATTCCGTCCATAACGAAAAACGGTTATGCGCAACGCGTGATATATTATTACGAATATCTATCGAAATCTTTTCCACGCCCCTGCAAAAGTATATCCTCTTACATATAAGAAACCCCGCCGAAACTACTCTCGGCGGGGTTTTGCTTTATGGCGTTATGCGTTATTACGATTTTATTTGAAGTCAATTTCCAGCTCGTCGCTGTTAAACATGGGGTCGGAAAAGAATTCGACGGGGGTTACGCCTAACACGCGAAGAAGTATGAGCAAGGTGCGAAGATAAATGTCTTTGTTCCTGTTTTTGCGGATACTGCGGTAGGTCTCGTACGACATGGCGGCGCGGTTGCACAACGTATATACCCCGAGTTTTCTCTCTTTGCGCAGAGCTTCCAACTTTTCCGAAATCAATTCATTCAACAACATACTATATTTATAGCAAAAATCACCACTAAAATATCTGTGTTATAGTGGTGATTTTGTTGACAAATGAATATTTTCTTAGTTATAATTAAGTTGTTGCAGGCGCAACTATTAAAACAAAGAGGAGAATTACAATGGAAGAACAAAATCAATCGATGAACATGGAGCAATTTACCCCGCCGTCTGAACCCGTAACGCCGCCCGACACGCGTTACAAAGTGTATGTACCGCGGTACAAAGCGATAAATAAAATCGGTATGGCATATGCCTTGTGCGTTGTCTTTGCGGTGATATTTATTTTTTTGGGGGAGTACTTTAATGCAACCGGGCTTGGAGACTTTTCGTATTTTGAAGAGATGGTATCTTCTTTACAGCAAGGTACAGGCGTGTGGGAAGTTTTGACGATTTTACTTGCGCTTGTAGGAATGATTATGGCGCTTGTAGAGGCGAAATTTAACATGAAAAACCTTGAGGATATCGACGGATATAGCTTACGCAAGTACAATAAACTCAAAGGCGACGCCGAAAAAACTATAGGAAAGAAGATGAAATTTTCTTTTTGGTTTGATTCGGCTTCCGAGGAATGGCTTATTATGGCATTAGTGTTTTTCATTACAACTATCATTTTCTTTCATCATCCCGACGGCGCAACGGGGGTGCCTTTAACCTACTTTTCATTTTTAAGCGGGGTGAGTGGCATGATCGTAATGCCGTGTATTCCGTTACTCGGCGCGATTGGTCTCGGCACAGCAAAAGCAATTATAAAACTTAATATACAAAGTAGCATTTATAAAGAAGTAAAAAGTTCGCTCGCCTGACCCCCCCCTAACCCCTTATATATAACTATACCCCGAGAGTTGCCTCGGGGTATTTTGGTAGTTAAACTTGTCACAACGCGTTACTTATCTTCGCTATGGCGGCGGCGAATGACTTTGCGAGGACATTTCGCTACGCAAGTATAACAGCCGTTGCACTTGGAATAATCTATTTTCGGCAGGTTGTTCTCCATGACTATTGCGTCGCTCGGGCAATTCTTGGCGCACAGCCCGCAAGCGATACAGCCCGACTTACATACGCCCGTAACCTCTTTCCCCTTGCAATGCGAGGAGCATGCGACGTAAACGGGTGCGGACGCGGGTATGCGCTCGATAAGGTGTTTGGGGCAGGCGTTTATGCACATGCCGCAAGAAATACATATATCGGGATCGATCACGGAAACGTGATCATCCATGGTAATGGCGCGTTCGGGGCAGGATCTCAGGCAACTGCCGTTACCGAGACAGCCGTCGTTGCACATTTTCGCGCCCTTGAAAAGTTGCGCCTCGTACACACAGGTGTCGATACCGTTATACTTATAAAGGTTATTCGCGTTTGATCCGCCGCTGCACATAACGCACGCGACGGTACGCTCCTCGTCTTTTATTTCCAGACCGAGGATTTTTGCTATTTTCTGTTTGTTCTCCGCGTCGGTGACATGGCAGTCGGAAAGAGTTGCCTCTCCCTTGCAAAGTTTTTCGGCAAAGCCGGCGCAACCCGAACAGCCGCAGCCGCCGCAATTTGCGCCCGCGAGGTTTTCTATGACCTGTTCGAGTTTTTCGTCCGAATTTATCTTGCAAACTTTGCTGACGACGAGGATAAGCACGGTCAAAACGAGCGCAATTCCGCAGAATATAGCCGCGGATATGCCGATTTTCGTAAACAAGTCGGAAGCCAAGTTCTCCTCTTGCGCCTCTTCCGCGGCAAGCGCAAGCATTTGCAATATAGGGTAATTCATATTCTATCTCCTGAGCGAAACGCGCGGCGATCAGCCGCCGAAGTTGATAAACGTAAACACATAGAACGCCATGGCGATAAACGCCGCCGTCACCATGGTGATCGGGAAGCCTTGAAGCGATTTGGGAAGGTTGAGGTGGTTAATGTTTTCGCGCATCCCGCTCATAATAACCATTGCCATCAAGAAACCGAGTCCGCCGAAAAGCGCGTATACTATCGACCAACCGAAATTAAGCGACACGCCGCCGACAATATTCATCTCCCACAATCCCGTCGCAAGCGCGTTGGAAGTGATTTCGCACACGGCAAGCACGGCGCAGTTAGTCGTTATGAGAGGCAGATATATGCCCATCGCATTGTAAAGCGGCGGCGAGAATCTTTTGATAAATTTTTCCAACATTTGCACAAGCGCGGCAATGACGAAAATGAACACGAGTATTTCGAGGAACGCCACGTCCGCGGCAAGCAGCAGTTGATAAATCGGATAAGTTATCATCGTCGCGATCACCATGACGACGGTGACCGCCGCGCCCATACCCACCGCGCTTTTCGTCTGTTTCGAAACGCCGAGGAAGGGGCAAATGCCGTAAGTTTGCGAGAATACGAAGTTACTCGAAAAAGCCGCCGTTACCATTATAGCAAGAAAACTCATATTACGCCGCCTCCTTTTCTTCGAGCAGATCTGGTTGATCGTTCAGCAATTTGGTTTTCTTTATGCGGCTACGTCTCCTGACGCTCTCCATGACCGCGACGAAGCCCGCTATGCAAAGCCCGTATACTATGAACGCGCCCATGGGAGTGGTGAAAAATGAGATTTCGAAGCCGCCGAGAATTTCGATCCCGAAGAACGAGCCCGCGCCGAGGAACTCCCTTATAATACCCATGAATACCAGCGCAACCGTGAAACCCGCGCCGTTGGCAATTCCGTCCAAAGCCGATTCGATCACGCCGTTTTTGCTCGCGAACGCTTCCGCCCTGCCGAGAATGAGACAGTTGACGACGATCAGCGGCAGGAACGTGCCCATCATGTCGTACAGCGACGGGATCATTTTATCGAGGAAAAGTTTAAGCACGGTGACCAAAGTCGCTATTACCACGATATAAGAAGGTATGCGCACCGCGTTGGGAATGACCTTTCGAAGCGCGGAAATTATGATATTGCTGAGAGTGAGGACGATCAGAACGGAGACGCCCATGCCGAACGCCGAAATCGCCGACGTGGTCATTGCGAGCGTGGGGCAGGTGCCGAGTACGAGCATGAATGTCGGGTTGTTGAAAATCATGCCGTTCATCATTATTGTGCCGTATTTGTTTTTACTCATTTCCGTCCTCCTCGATAAATGTCAATGAACCGTTGGGCAGTTGTTCGCGAACGTAATATAGCGCCCCGTTGACCGCAACGTCCATCGCGGTGGAAGTGTAAGTCGCGCCCGAGGAAATCACTTCTATATTATCCCCGCCGACCGACATCTTGCCCGTCACGAAGTATCCGCCGCCCGTCACGACCGCAGTCGCCTCGTCCGTCGTGTATTCGGCAAAGAATGCGTCGCCGAATTGTCCTATCAACGTCTGGCTGGAATCCGTTTCGTTGTTGACGTAAACCGCTTTTTCTATCTTCTCCACGCCGTCACCGATCGCGAACATGACCCAAACGGTGACCGAACCTCCCGTGAAACCGCAACCTTTTCCGCGCGATTTAACGAGGCATTTGCCCGTCTCGTCCATGATCACCTGTTGAATGACCGCGGTGTAAGAACTCATTCTCTCCTGCTCGGGCTTAGCGAGTTCGGCGGGGTCGTCGGGATAAAAGCCCTGACTGTCGTGAAAAAGCGTTATGCTCCGCGACTTGGCGTCGCCTTCCAACTCGCCGCCGTCCGATTTTCGCACGGTTATTTCCGAGTATTTCGGGATATCCTCGACGCTGCCGTATATTTTGGCGAGGCTGCGATTGAGTCTTTCCTCGTCGGAAACCCTGAACAGCACCGCACAAGCCGCTATTACCGCGCCGCAAACAAGCGTTATTATGAGCAGAACCAATATACACTTAAAGGAGTTTGATTTGAAGAAATCTTTTGTTTTCATGCCTTCCCCTCCTGTGCGGCGCTCGCCTTTTCTTTTTTCGGCTTGTCCTTAACGGGACGGACGTATCCGAACGGACGGCGAGGAATGTATCTGTCGAGCAGCGGCGTGAGGCAGTTCATAAGCAATATGCAGAACGACGTGACTTCCAACCCCGTCGCTTTTCTCAGCCCGGCATTGAGCAGCCCGAGGCAGACGTAATATATGATATTTGCGAGGGTGGATTTCGGAGACGTCGAGTAGTCCGTCGCCATGAACACCGCGCCGAAGAGCAGTCCGCCCGAAAGCACGGAGGGAAGAAAAAAAGTAAAATCGAACCCTTCGAGCGCGACGGCGAAAAGCCCGGCGGTCGCTATGTAAATAAGCGGGA
The DNA here is from genome assembly GCA_947589145.1 of uncultured Clostridia bacterium. GTDB lineage: Bacteria > Bacillota > Clostridia > Christensenellales > Pumilibacteraceae > Protoclostridium. Next base: position 6,646 of record CANQCB010000007.1, read on the forward strand.
AATACCACTTGATCACCTTTCTGATCGCAAGATAAGCAAAGCCGAGAAGTATCGCTACCTTGCAGGTCTCTCCTATCATTCCGTCCACGCCCGAGCCGAGGAAAAGATCGAGCGGACTCAAAAGCATTTTGCCGTTTCCGAGCATTGCGGTAAGCGGAGTCGCGCCCGAAAGCACGTTGTCGATATCCTGCACGTTGAAAACCGTACCTTTAACGAGCCCGAACGTCGCGACCGTGCCCCAGCACGATCCGACCAAGGCGGTAAAGGAGAGGAGTAGAAAAACGCGCGCCGTATCCGCGGGGTTGACAAGGTTGCGGCCCGTGCCGCCGAACAGCATTTTGCAAAGAGCGATCGCAAATATGCTCCCGATAAACGGGATATACCAAGGCAAATAATGATAGCTCGTTATACCGCCCTCCGTCGCCGCGTAACCGACGGGAAGAATGAGCGCGAGTATGAGACCGCTCACCACCGACGAGAAATCGAAGTTATGGAACAGAACGTATTTCAGCGTGCCGCGAAAATCCTTCCAACATTTTTTGGAAATCATGGCGTAGATAATCTCGGTCGCCGCCGCAGTCGCAACGGAAATCGCCTCTATCGCAAGGGAGTACCAACCGAAGAATATTACGGAAGCGACCACGCAGGGCAAGAGCGCGATAAGAACGTCTATCATAATGCGCCTTGTGCTCGTTTTCTTTCTGATATGCGGGGATGTGGATACAAGTAATTCGGACATTTTCACCTCTTCTTCCGTAATTCCGCTTTTGCAAGGCGGATATTCTGCAAAATCGGCTGTTTTGCGGGACAAACGTAGGCGCACGCGCCGCACTCGATACAGTTAAGCACGCCGCCCATTTTAGCCGCGCCCTCATAGTCCCCCGCTTTCGTATAAAACACGGTGTTCATGGGCATGAGGCGCATGGGACATACGTCGGCGCACTTACCGCATGACAAGCAGTGAGTATCCGAACTTTCCGCCGTCTCTTTCGCGGTGAGAAGCAACAGTCCGCCGCTCGTCTTTTTCGTCGCGCTGTTAAGTCCGACGATGGCAAAGCCCATCATAGGACCGCCGCTTACGAGTTTTACCACGTTGTCGTTTGCGCCGCCGCAAAAATCGACTATCGAGGAGAGCGGCGTTCCCATTTTGACAAGGACGTTCTTCGCCTCTTTAACGCCGTCTCCGGCGACGGTTATAACGCGCTCGATGAGCGGCTTGCCGAGTTCCACCGCCTCGCACATCGCGAGACAGGTGGCGACGTTTTGCACGTTTACGCCCACGTCCGAGGGCAGTTTGCCGACGGGCACCTTGCGCTTTGTCGTGCAATAGATCAACTGCTTTTCACCGCCCATCGGATATTGCTTTTTGAGTTCGACCACTTTAATGTCGTCGTACGTTTCGAATTTAGCTATGCAATCGGGCTTGTTCGCCTCTATTCCTATAATAATATTGTCGACGCCGAGCGCTTTTGCGAAATACCTCATGCCGCGTACGAGTTCGTCGGTATGCTCGATCATGAGACGGTGATCGCAAGTGAGATAGGGCTCGCACTCCGCGCCGTTGATCACGAGGGTATCCACGGGAGAACGGGGAGCGAGTTTTACCGCCGTCGGGAAGCCTGCGCCGCCCATGCCCACGAGTCCCGCCTCGGCTGCGCGGTTGCGGTAATCTTCCGCGGACGCGTCCTCGCCCAAGGGGTCGAGATAATCGGTCTCGTAAAGCCCGTCGTTTTTGATATCTATATAAGTCTCCGTGCCGCCCGTCGCGTTTTGTTTGGGAGAAATCGCAACGACTTCGCCGCTCACGCTCGCGTGCACGTTTACGCTTATAAGTCCGCTCGCTCGGGAAATAAGTTGACCCATTTTCACCCTATCTCCCACAGAGACCACGGGTTCGGACGGCTTGCCGAGTCCCATTGACGTAGAAAGCGAGGCAACGTCGGGAGCGGACATAACCTCTATCGGCTTGCCTGCCGCCACTTTTCTGTCCGGCAAATGCACCCCTCGGCTGAATCTGAATCCTTTAATCTTTTTCAATAGTTTTACCTCCGTCGAGAGCGGCGTAAATCACCGACCTCGGCAAATGTTTTACGAGTAAAAACACGACCGCGCCCACGAGCGCGCCGCTCGGCAGCCCGATAAGCGCGAGGTACGGCAAATACGACCACGCCTGCGCCGAGCCGCTTACAAGCGCGAAAATCAAGCCTTGCGTGAGATTATGCACAACCGCGCTCGTAACGCTTACGGCTATAAGGCTTATTTTCGGATACGCGAGCATGAGCAGCGAGGCGACGAGTATTGCCGACAGTCCCGCCGTAAGGCTGTATATCAGCGCGGACACGGTGCCCGTTACCAGCGAACCGAGAAGCGTACGCGCAAGCACCACGGCCATTGCCTCTATCGGTCCGTAAAAAACGAGCGCCGCAAGCGAAAAAATATTCGACAGCCCGAGTTTTGCGCCGGGAACAAAGAGCGGAGGGAGTTGACTTTCCACAATGAACATGACGAGAGACAGCGCCGTGAAAAGCGATAACGTCGTGATTTTTCTGAGCATATTCCGTCCCGTCATACAATTCCCCTCGTCGGACTGTCCGCGGAGCATTTTCGACAAATGCCGCCTACTCCCATTATGTGCAATAATACCATATCGCGGCGAAAATGTAAAACGATTTATTCCTTTTTAACGACAAAAGAGTATGCGTTCGCCGTCCCTCGTTTTGCTCAACGAAAACCGAACGACGATTGAGAGACGGAACGGATTTTCGCTCGGAGACAATTTACCGAGCGGAGCACGCTCAAAATTACTTGAATCTCTCGCCCGAACATAGTATAATGTCGATATGATCAAGTTGATAGCCACCGATTTGGACGGAACGCTGTTGCACGACGACAAAAGTCTGCCGAGCGGCTTTCCCGCGCTTGCGAACGAGCTGAAAAAGCGCGGCATTATCTTTGTGGCGGCAAGCGGACGCCAATACGCCAACGTTTACAACACCCTTTTGCCCTACTCCGAGGACTTTTATATAATTTCGGACAACGGTTCGATCAACGGCAAGGGCAAGACCGTCACGTCGTCCTATCTGATGCCGCCCGATAAAGTGGACGAAATACTCGTCGGGTTGGAAGGCGTCGACGGCGCGCTTCCCCTTATCTGCACCGCGGAGTGCGGATATTACACAAACGACGACCCCGTTTTCATACGCGAAATGCACCGCTATTACGTCAAAGTCGCCAATGTGGGAGACAAGAACGTCGAGCCCCTGACCGCCCTGCGCATAAGGGCGGAACGCGAGGATCTCATCGGAAAATCGGCGAGCAAGATCGCGGTCTTTTGCAACGGCAAGGCAAACGAGATAAATGAAAAAATGCCGAACATAGACGGCTTGAAACACTTCGTTTCGGGCGCGGATTGGGTGGATTTTGCGCGCACGGACGTCAGCAAAGGCACGGCTCTCGCCGCACTGCTTGCGGAGCTGCGCGTCGCCCCGTCCGATTGCCTCGCTTTCGGCGATCAATTCAACGATCGCGAGATGCTCGAACTCTGCGGACTCTCCTTCGTGACCGCCAACGCTTCGGAGGGCATGCGCAAACTCTTTCCCGTCATAAAGTCGAACAACGACGACGGGGTTACGGAAAAAATTCTTTCCCTCATATAAGCGAACGACGGGACGGATCCCATCGAATCGTCGGTAAAACGCGGCGCAAGAGAATGAATTTATCTCGCTTTGCGCATAATACCGATATGGAGAAAAAAGATATCGAACTTTTGCAATTTATAAGACAGAACGCGCAAATGGGCACGGTTACGCTCACGGCGCTTGCGGATATGCTGGAAAGCAGCGCGCTTAAAAAGACGATTTTGCGCCAAATAGACGAATATACGTTCGTTTACGACGCGGCGGGAAGCAAACTTATTGCCGCGGGAGAGGACGCGAAAAACGTCAACCCTTTCGCGAAATTTGCCGCAACCGCCATGTTGAACATACAGTCCGTCACGGATAAATCGGCGTCGCATATCGCGGAAATGGTTATAATCGGATCAATGCGCGGCATTATCGCCATAACGCGCCACATTCGCGACTATGCCGAGGCAAACGCCGACTTTATAAACCTCGCTTACAGATTGCTTGCCATAGAGCAGCGCAACGTGGACGACTTGAAAAGGTATATATAATTCTCATATTGATTTATATGATTCTTAGGGCGGAACGGAATCCGAAAAAAATATCGGCACGGGAGTTTTTACTCTCGTGCCGATTCATTCTCGTTTGACGATGATCCCGAATGACGCTCGGAAAATCAAATGGATCTGTTGCAGTACATGGTCTTGTAAATGCACGCGTCCGACGGGGACAGAACGAAATAGTCGTGGGAAAGGAGAATGTCCGCGTCATAAGGGAAATATGTGCAGAATTCCCTGACGAGGGGCGCGAGTTCGCTCTTATCCGTCACCTTGTGCACGTCCACTTGCGGAGGAAGATCCTCGGGGACGAAGCGCGAACGGACGTAAATTTTTCCGCCGTGCATGCCCGTCGCGGTGAAATCGCCAAGACACTTACGGTCCTCCGAGCCTATCCCGAGAACGACGATAATGCCGCCTGCCTGATATTCTCCGAGATACGCGCCTGCGCTCCCGCCGACCACGATTTTGGGAATATGCGAACCGTACTGTTTCATGTGTATGCCCACGCGATAGCCGGCGTAGCCTTCGATGAAAATCTTGCCGTCGCGCATGCCGTAACCCGTAGTGTCGCCGCAGTTGCCGTGAATGACGATCGTGCCCGCATTCATGGTGTCGCCCAACGCGTCCTGCCCGTTGCCGTTCACCTCGATGAAGCAATCGTTGAGATAGGCGCCGAGCGCGTTGCCGGGAATGCCGTTGATGACGATACGCTTACCTTTTGCCCCTGCGGCAATGTAGCGCTGTCCCATAACGTTGTTGATTATTATATCGTTTTCGTTGCCTTTTACCAACCTGTCGAGTTCGGAAAAGTGCATACCTTTTGCGTCTATTTCCATAATAATTCCCTCTGTTTGAATTATTTGTTGAGGACTGCTTTTACATAGTCCATTCCGAGCGCGGCGAGTTTGGGTTCGCGGATAAGTTCTTGGAAGTCCACGCTGCCGATCGGCGTACATTTTCTTATCATATCCGTAAGAATCCCCACGCGCGAATATTCGCCGATTTGAATAAATCCCATAAGGCGATTGTCCTTGACGAAAAATCTGTGAAAAGAGTTCTCGGTCCTGACGGTTGTCGCCTCGCCGACGTAAGAGCCTGCCGTGATAATATGAAGCCCGATAAAGCCGCCTGCGTTTACGGGGAGATAGTTCCGCTTGAAAGTAATTCCGCCGCTCATGGCGTTGCCCGCCATTTCGCCCTGCAAATATGCGTTCGGCTGAATTGCGAGCGGACGGGTATTCCCTATCGTTACGTCGTAAGACAAAGTACAGTCGCCTGCCGCATAAACGTCGTCAAGCGACGTTTTTTGATTATCGTCGGTCACAATGCCGCGGAAGGGTCTGCCGCTCTCCGTCATTCTCTCGCATACGCCGCCCGCGTCCTGAACAAGCGCGACGTTGGGGCGCACGCCGACCGAAGTTATGAGCACGTCAAAGTCGATTTTCGCGCCGCCGGCGAGCGTGGCGGCGGTTTCCGAATATTCTCTGACCGAGTCGTTAAGACAAAATTTTATTCCCTTCCCTTCGAGGTGCTTTTGAATGATCGCCGACGACTCCGCGTCCATGACCGCGGGGAGAACGCGATCCGCCATATCCACGACGGTTATTTTTCCCGCTCTCGGATACAATCCCTCCGCCGCTTTCAATCCCGTAAGTCCCGCGCCGACGATGAGAACCTTCGACTTTTTCGTCACTTTCTTTTCGATCGCGAGGGCGTCGGAGAGGCGGATAAACGTAAACTTGTTTTTGACCTTTTCGTATCCCGGCGTAGGCGGCACGAACGGGGAAGAACCCGTTGCGACGAGGAGTTTGTCGTAATCGTATTTCTTGCCTCCCGCCGTCACTTTTTTGTTTTCCGCGTCGAGTTTGGTTACGGGACGGCCGAGCATGAGAGAGACGTTGTTTTCCTTATAGAAATTCTCGCCGCGATATCCCATTTTGTCCAAAGTCGTCTTGCCTTCGAGATAATAGGAAATGAGCGGACGGCCGTAGCAAGAATAAGTCTCGTCGGTAAATACCGTAATGCTCCCTTCTTTGTCGTTCTTTCTGATAGCTTCGATTGCGCCGACGGAAGCGACGCCGTTGCCTATGATTACGTATTTCATCACTCCTCCTCGAACACAATGGCGTTATTCGGACAATGCGCCACGCATTGCGGCACATGGTCTCTGCTCGCGCAAAGTTGACACTTCTTTATGGGCATATTGTCGCCGCCGCTCACGATCGCGCCGTAAGGGCACATCGCTATGCAGGTATGACACCCCACGCATTTGGTTTTATCCACGCACACCGCGCCGCTTTCGTCGCGGGAAAGCGCACCGGATATGCAACCTTTCAAACAAAGCGGATCTTCGCAATGCCTGCAATTTACCGCGAAATTTATGCCCTTATAATCCTCAACTCTTATCCCGGCGGGAGGCTTTGCCCCTCCGTCGAAGGCAAAGGGAAAGTGCGTCTCTTTAGAGGCGGAAAACACGCACCAATATTCGCAAAGATGACACCCGAGGCACCATTCCTCGTTTACGTATACTCTTTTCATTACAGTCTCCTTATATTCTCCTCTCTCTTATTCGCCGGCATGCTTGATCCCGAGTATTTCGAGTTCTTTTTCGCTCAGCCCTATCCCTCGGAGCATGAGGCGGTTTCCGCGAAGCGCTTCGATTGAGTTGATACCCATGCCGCCCATCATTTCCATGATCTCATGCGACCAAGCGTTGACGAGATTTACCAACCGCTTATAGCCTATGTCGGGGTTGAGACGGCGAACGAGTTCGGGGTTTTGCGTCGCGATCCCCCAATTACATTTACCGGCATGACAGCTGCGGCAAAGGTGACACCCGAGCGCAAGGAGCGCGGGAGTTCCGATATAGACGGCGTCCGCGCCGAGCGCAATGGCCTTTACCACGTCTGCGCTCGAACGAATAGAACCCGCGACGACGAGCCCGACGTTGTTACGAATACCCTCGTCGCGCAGTCTCGTGTCGACGGCGGCAAGCGCAAGTTCGATAGGCATGCCCACGTTGTCGCGAATGCGCGAAGGAGCCGCGCCCGTACCGCCGCGAATACCGTCGATGGCGATTATGTCCGCGCCGCTTCTCGCGATACCGCTGGCGATAGCCGCAATATTATGCACCGCCGCGATTTTGACGATGATCGGCTTTTTGTAGTTCGTCGCCTCTTTAAGGCTGAATACGAGTTGGCGCAGGTCCTCTATCGAATAAATATCATGGTGCGGCGCGGGAGAAATGGCGTCCGTTCCCATGGGGATCATACGCGTGCGCGAAACTTCGGGTCCGATCTTCTTCCCGGGAAGGTGTCCGCCGATACCCGGCTTTGCGCCCTGCCCGATTTTGATTTCGATAGCCTGCCCCGCGTTCAGATAGTCCTCGTGTACGCCGAACCTGCCGCTCGCCACCTGCACTATGGTGTTGAGGCTGTACTTATAAAGATCCTCGTGAAGTCCGCCCTCGCCGGTGTTGTAGAAAATACCGAGTTGCTCCGCGGCGCGCGCAAGGGAAAGGTGCGCGTTTTTGGATATCGAGCCGTAACTCATCGCCGAGAACATTATCGGCGTTTTGAGTTCGAGATTGGGGAATTTCTCCACCTCTATGCTCCCGTCCTCTCTATATTTAACCGTCTCCGGCTTGCGGCCGAGGAAGGTCTTTATCTCCATGGGTTCGCGGAGAGGGTCTATGGACGGGTTGGTAACCTGCGAGGCGTTGATGAGCATTTTATCCCAATAAACGGGATAATCTTTCGGCGTGCCCATGGACGAGAGCAGAACGCCGCCGGTATCCGCCTGACGGTAAATGTCCTTGATGATCTCGGTCGTATAGTTTGCGCTGGGTTTGAAACAGTGGTCGGTTTTGACGATTTTAAGCGCCTTTGCGGGGCAAAGCGTTACGCAACGGTGACAGTTTACGCACTTGGAATTGTCCGCGTAAAGCACATCGCGCTTCTCGTCGTATTGGTGAACCTCGTTGGCACATTGACGCACGCACACCTTGCATTTAATGCAAAGATCCTTGTTGCGAACGACCTCGTAATCGGGCTGAATGTAGTCTATCATAATTATCTGCCCTCCTTTTCGAGTTCGACGATAACGGGTTCGCCGCCCGCGGGACTCCAAGTCCTGTCGGGATTCGGACAAATGGAACGAATCGCGCATTCCTCGCTCGCGACGTAAGTCACGTCGTCCTTTTCCGCCGCAACCATACTGCGGAGTTTTAGCCTGTCGTTAAGCGCCATCATGCCGCCCGTATAGCCGAGAATAATGGAAAACGGTCCCGTTATGAGCAGCGACGCATACATGTTGCGGAGCGTGGTGAGTTTTTCGCGCTCCTTTTCCTCCATTTTTTCTATCTGCGACCAGAACGGGGGCGCGATAACCTTGGCAACGTCCTCCAATTTGAGTTTGCGCTTGCGATTGAGATAGTCGATAATATAAGTTATTACCTCGGTATCCGTGAGAAGCGTGCACTTATAGCCGTAAATTTCCATAAAGCGGCGGTTTGCGTCATAAGACGAGATCTCGCCGTTATGCACTATCGTATAATTGAGGATATTGAACGGGTGCGCGCCGCCCCACCAACCGGGAGTGTTGGTCGGGTAACGACCGTGCGCCGTCCAGCAATACCCCTTATAGTCGCCCAGCCTGTAATATTCGCCGACGTCCTCGGGAAATCCCACGCCCTTGAACACGCCCATATTTTTGCCGGACGAGAACACGTAAGCGCCCTTGATTTTCGTGTTTATATGTATAACGGTTTGGCAAACGTATTCCTCTTCGTCCAATTCGGTGTGCGCTTTGACTTCGGGTTCCAACCGTCCGAAATACCGCCAGATGAGAGGCGCGCCCGAAATGCCGTATACCTTTTTCGTAGGTATACGCTCCATGTTCGATATGTCGAAACGGATTTTGAGGAAACTCTCGGTCTCCTCGCGCGCGTGCTCGTTGTCATAGAAAATATGAAAGGCGTAATGATCAGGGAAATCGGGATATATCCCATACCCCGCAAATCCGCCGCCGAGTCCGTTCGAGCGATCGTGCATATACGCCATGGCGTCCACCGCGTCGATAGCGGGGAGCGCTCTGCCTTTTTTGGAGAAATAACCGCAGATAGCACAGCCCGAAGGTATTCTGACGTTTCCCTCTCTGTACTTCTCGTCCACTTCGTTTACCATTCTTTCGATTTCGTCCATAAAAACCTCTTTTTTGTTCCCTCTGAAACAAAAAACGTCGGAGGGCAGCAATCTCCCGTTCCGACGCCTTTGTCTTTCTCAATTATAATATATTTTTACAAAATTTTTGTCAAGCGAAATTTATCATATTTTAACGGAAAATATCCGACCGAGCCGGGGCGCTCCCCCTCTCCCGATTTGATCTTAACGCATGAGAAACGCATGCGGATATTTAATCAAAAAAGTTGTTCGCTTTTTTCGCACACGGGGATTTCTTTGATTTTCTCGCAAATCATTTCGCACGCCGAATCGAGACTTTCCGCTTTCACGATATGTCCGCAGGCGTAACCGCTGACGCGCTCCGCTTTGGCATAATCGTCGCCGATAACGAACGCGTCGTTGACGTTGGCGTCCATTCGGCGATCGAAGCCGCCGACCGTGGCGACGTAGACTCGATTTTTGCCGCGCAAAGACGACGCGATTTGAGCCGCCGCCCAATCCGTAGCCACCACCGCGTCAAACTCCGACTCGGTCAAGATTTCTCTTTCACGTTTTGCAACGCCGCAAACGCCCCACTTTGCGGCGAGCCTGTCGCCCACAATAAAGCGCAAAACGGCAAGCATGAATTTTTTGAACCCGACCGCTTTGTCCGTACCCGCTTTCGCAAGCAATTTCCTATCCGAAAGGTTCACGTTGACGACGTCGAACATATCGCCGCAAGCCGACTTCAACGTTTCGGCAATATCGCCGCCGCAAGCCGACAAAACCGCGACTTTCGGCGTTTTGCCGTAAGGCACGCTTGCGATCTTTTCCGCGGACTCCGCGCGCAGTTCGATACTTCTCTTCTCGATGACCGTGAGGAAAACGCCGTAATATATCTGCATATTGACGAGGAAGAAATAAATATCGAGGAAAGACATGAGGATCATTCCGAGGGGGAACAGGAAGAGAAGCAATTTTTCCGCCGAAAAATCAGTGAAAATCACCTCGACGACCTTTTTGAAATGTACGAGGAAGGCGATAAATCCCACAATACCCATAGAGCCGATAAGCTGAATGAAAATGTTGTGGTACATATTATAATAGAAATTCGGGCTGAACGCGGGAGAGTCGTGCGGAACACCGCCGTCGACGAAACCCACGCCGAACACCGGCGAACGGCAAAAGTCGGCAAGCCCGTTTGCCCACCTGTCGAAACGACCGTTATCGCCCGAGTCGGTGTGCATAAAGCCCATATTCCGTAATTTTTCGAACAACCCGTCAAAGCCGCCGAAGTGATTGATAACGAACGCCAACGCGACTATTCCCAAGCCGACGAGTATGGCGGAAAAATATCTGTTCGGAATTTTGTTTTTGCCCGATATGCAACAAATAATCGCGCCGCCGAGGAGCAATATGCCGCCGAACAATGCGGCGTTGCGCGCTTGAAGATAAACGGTAAGAAGGAAGAACAGCACGGCGGCAAAGTATGCCAACGTACCTCTTTTTCGCGAATATGCGACATACATCGAGGCGGGAATGGTCAGCGCCGTCATACAGGCAATAACGGTGTCGTTGCCCCAACCGAGTACGATATTGTCGCGCAGGAGCATGCCGCTTTCGTCAAACAGCGCGTTATGCGCCGCGAGTATGCCCGAAAGTCCGCCCACTTCCGCCGCAATCATAAAGCCGAGAACGAGCATCACCTTGCAAACGTAAGCGGCAACGTCCTCGCTTCGCATGGCTACGACGGAGAAAAGGAAATAGAATATCGTGACGCTCATGGCTTCGAGCGCGCCGAAAGCAAGGTCGATCGGCTCCCAGGACGGCGAAAATATGCCGTTGAGAAGGCACGCCCCCGCAAAAACGAGCAGTCCGAAACCGAAAGTACTGCGCTTGCGGAATATATCCTTAAATGCGCCGGTGACTATCAATTTTATAATAAACGCGATTATCATGACGCTTGTGCAAACGAGTATTTGCGCAAAGCCGACAGGTTCGATAAACGGCATTCCTTTATCGTGCCCTTCGTTGAAGTTCGACAACCCGTCCATCCCGAAAGAAGGGAAAATGAGGAGCAGCGGCGTAAAGTACACTTTGAGGTCGTCGTTGAAAAGGACGGCAAAAAGCACGCCTGCCATGTGCAGATAAAAGACGGGAACATACGCGTATATGCCGAACAGCGCACTCACGGCGCCGAGCGCGGCAAAAACGACGGGATACCACATGGAATTCTGCCAACCGACGAGCGCGGATATGACCTTATTTGCTTTTAATTTTTCGAGAAACTTCATTGACCTTTATATATTACCATTATTTCAATAATTTGGCAAGCGCCGAAAACTCATTCGGCGAAAGACGTTCTCCTCTCACGTCGGGACAGAGTCCGAGAGTTTGCAACGCGTTTGTAACTTTGATTTTATCGTAACCCGCCGACGAAAGACAATTCATAAGCGTTTTGCGCCGCATTCCGAACGCCGCACGCACGACTTCCATGATCTGCGCCTTTCCCTCGATCTCGCGGTTCTTGTCGATTTTTACCACCGCGCTGTCCACGTTCGGCGGCGGAGTGAACATTTGCCGTCCTACGCTCCTGACGACCTGCGCTCTGCCCGACAGTTGCGCCGAGACCGAAAGCACACCGTAATCTTTGCCGCCCGGTGTCGCCGCAATACGCTCGGCGACTTCCTTTTGCACCATGACCGTCACGCTCTTACAACGCACGTCGTCAAGCAAGCGGAACAGCACGGGCGTCGTGATATAATAAGGAAGATTGGCAACCGCCTTATACTCGCCTGCGAAGAGTCCGCTTATGTCCGCTTTCATAAAGTCGCCCATAACGACGGTAAGGTTCGGATATTCCTTTTCGAGCGGACGGAGATATTCTTCCAGCCTGTTATCGATCTCGAACGCGAACACTCTCGCTCCGCTTTTTACCAGCGGCAGCGTGAGCGCGCCCATGCCTGCGCCCACCTCGACAACCGTATCGTCCGCTCCGACTTCGGCGTCCGAGACAATGGCGGAAAGCAGATTGCCGTCTGTCAAAAAGTTCTGCCCCAAAGAATGCGAATGTCTGAATTTTTCCATATTTCCTTAAATAAAAACACGAGTAAATATTCGAAAATCGATATTGCGCGCGGACCGTGCGAATCTTTCGTTTCAAAATATCGACGAATATTGCCTCCTCGGCGCAAACCTTTTGGATAAAAAACCGAGAAAAAATTATTTCAATTTCTTTTCCGCCTCTATAATTCCCGCAAGCTGTTTTGCCCCTCTCGGACTTCTGCCTCCCTTTTCGAGACAGAACTGCTCCGCGCGAAGCGCGAGATCGTTGTTGGACATCTTTATGCCGCGGTCGGCAAGCAGGGCTTTGAGGATATCGAAAAATTCGCGCTTATCGGGATTGACGAAAGTCACGACGATACCGAAGCGGTCTGACAGACTCATTTGCTCCTGCCGCATATCGTTTTCGTGCATATCGTTGGTACGATCGGAAAAATTCTCCCGAATGAGGTGTCTGCGGTTGGTAGTCGCATAGATCAGCACGTTCCCGAGGTGAAGCGCACTTCCTTCGAGAACGGCTTTCAGCTCGCTGTAATTTTCCTGCCCTTCCACAAACGAAAGGTCATCGATAAAAATAATGAATTTCAGCTTTTCTCCCGCAAAAGATATGGCGTTCATCAACCGCGGCAGAGTGATTATATCCTGTTTTTTGACCTCTATAAGCCGAAGCCCGTCCTTTCCGAACTCGTTTATGAGCGCGTGGACGGTGGACGACTTGCCCGTGCCCCTGTCGCCGTAAAGCAACACGTTCTGCGCGGGAAGCCCCTTCAAAAACGCCCGAGTATTGTCCACGACCGTCTTTTTTTCCTGTTCGTATTTTTTAAGATCCGACAGAGTGACGGGATCTGTGGAACGCATGGGAATGAGTTCCCTCGAACCGCCGTCCCAAATAAAAGCGCGCGCCGCCAGAAAAAACTCCGCGTCGTATACGCCGCCGCTCTCGCTCACCGCCTGAGAGACTAAATACTCTATCTGTCCGTTGATCGAACGGTACTCGCTCTCCGCCAACCTGCCCAATTTCTCCAAAAGTTCGGGTTTCATTCTGACTATTATCGATTTTCTTTCGTCTTTCATAATCACAATGATATCACCGTGCAAAACTTCTGTCAACTCTAACAGCCTATTTTTTCGAATGACAAAACGATCCTATCGAAGGAATAACGCACTCTGTGTTTATAGAGTGCGTTATGTCATAAAATAATTCTTCTTACAAGTCGGAAATAATGGACGGCGACGTGCGGTCAGAGCTTTTCCTTGCGCACCGCTAACGCTCGCCACGGGCGTGCGCTTCTTTGTGTTCTTTCAAAGGTTTTATTAAATAAATCCTTATTATACAAGCCCCTTAATGAACCAGCAACAGGAAGGCACAGAGTGCCGCTCAGACGTGCGAGAGAGGTTGTTATGCGAAGGAGTTTACTTAAAACGTAAATGACTGAGCAATAACGCTCGTCGGTGCGCGCGTATCAGCGGTGCTATGTGCCTTCCCTGCGGGAGCGCCGCTATTGCGCCGTCCCTACTATCTTCCTATATCTTTCGGCATTATTTGCTTTCAGCGCCTCCGTAAAGCCAAGTTTCCGCTCGGGCTTGCCGAGATCCTCGCGCCGTCTGGCGGATATAAGCAGATAAATGCAATAAAGCGCGGGCAAACCGAGGTTTGTTTCCACGAGAGAATTGACCACGAGGGTCATTATCTTGTTATATACGTCGAGATCTGCGGAGCGTATGCCGCCGATGAGCAGACCGACTTCCCAACCGAGTTGTACGAGCACGCCGAGGGTGAACAGCCAGGCTATCCTGAACCGCTTGTCTTTGTCCTTTTGCAAGAGGTTATATACTATGAGCGCGAAGTAGGATACTACCATTATGATAGCCATTGCGCCGTGATAAGCGCCCGTCGTGCGCTGTATGTGTATGGTAGGCTCTCCGCCCATGGACGAGAGGAGCGGGCAGCATATCCACCAGATCCATACCGCCGCCGTGTACGCGACAAAGTGCTCGTCTTTGCGCAGCCATATCCATATCAAAGCAAAGTTGGTCATGCCGTAGCTCATTGACATCCAGAGTAGTACCCAGAACATGCTGCCGCCCGTTATCGAGCGGGTGTGAAGCGCGAGGTGGAATATGCCGTAGTCCACGATCATATACAGTACGCCGCCCGCAAGCGCGAAGAGCAAGGTGGAATATCGCTTTTTAATCAGCAATATCGCCGAGAAGAATAACAGAAAAACGCTGTCGAGAATTATGTACAGCAGGTTAAATTCGCGCATGGCGATTATTTCCGTCGAATTTGCGAGAAACATAACGTCTCCTTAGTCGGCAAAACGCCGCATTTTTACGGTATGATTATAACACGAACGTCGGCGTTTTTCAATACGTTAGGACAAAATCGGCGCAATTTTTTCCTTTGGGCACAGTCGCGCCCTCCTATATGATAAATCAATCGCCGAGGACATACGCGCCGACCGCCCCCCCGCCGCAAGCAAATAACCGACAATCGACCGCCACGGCGGCAAATAAAAGCACAAAATAAAAGCGCTTGCCGCTCGGACAAACGCTTTGGTGGAATCTGATAACCTAAAACAAATAATTACTTTAATGATTTATGTTGTAACCATTTGCTTTTATTTGGCTTAATAATTAAAATATCAATCGGTCCACCTACTGTCTTGTTTATAGATTGAAAACGCATAGCATTTATTGTTGTTTCAATCGCAAATTTTGCAAAATCCACTGCGTCTTGCAATGACATAAACTGCCACGCAATAGGCGCTTCGGGAAGAACATTTAAGCTTTTTGCGTCTAAAATTGCCGCTTTTTCAATTATAGTTGTAGTTCCGTCAGGATTATTTAGATTAATATTTGTAGCCTCTATAACTCGAGGTGCAATAATCTGTTGTTTTATAAGTTTTGATAAAACTAAAGTTTCACCATCCCACATTGCACCCTGTGCAGTGTTAGTTAGCTGTTCTTCAATTCTAGCATTTCTACCTGTGAACAATCGATAGGCTTTTTGAATAGTGGCGTTCCCGCTTACTTCATAACCACATACTTGAAAAATAGTAACTACCGTGTTATCAATTGCGTTAAAAAAGTCAATCAACATTTGTGGTATTTCAGAAACCAAAGTTTTCTTTGATAATTTATTAATAAACTGCTCAATATATCCAGCAATAGGCTTATTATTATAAGCAGCATTGCCACAAGTAGATATTCCGCTGCCATTAGGGCATAAAAACGTTTTATAAGTAAAATCTGAAAAAGGAATAGAATTTGAAACAGCTATCGGACCAATAACAGGATTTGATACAGTCAATGTTAATCTGCTATCGCTTGCCATTACAATACCCTCATTAACATATACAGATATAATTAACGACATAATCCCCTCTCCCTTGAATTTTAATAATTTAATTCCACTTGCAGTCTATTGAAATGATTGCGGTAGGCATGCCGACAATTTGTATATCGAATTTTAGGCTCGTTTCAACTTTTGTAGAAGCATTATGTATTCTAAAACTGAATTGCCAACCGCCATCCATGTAAAGTTCAACCGTGTTTGTGCTGTTCCGCTTAAAATCTAAACTTACAATGCGAGTAGGCAAACATGCAATCGGCACCTGTATTTTTGGTTTTCGCTTTTTACTCGCTTGATTTAATTTGCCATGCAAGTTATATGTTTGAATTTGTGTTATTCGCCGACTATCTATGCTAATTACTTTATAAAAATCAAATTCGCCGAGCAGATACTCAACCATTCTTTGAGGCACTTCGGAATTCGCATAGTTACTGCGTTTAATTTCATCTATAAATGCTTGTAAAAGCGGGACATAAACTTCTTTATCTTTGTGAAGTAAATCACTCCATTTTTTCTTACTGTCTTTTTGAATTTTTAAGTAATCAAAGACAGGTTTAATATCGCTCCAATACTTTTCAGAACAAGGAATATTAAACCAGTTTGCCCCGAAGTCCAAGGATTTACCTAATCTGCTATGCTTAACGGCGAAATGATTATGCTTAATACTCAATCCTATTTCCCATTGTATATCTTTGCGACTTATAACGATATCTCGCACATCGCCATCTATACCTTGGTTGTCCGTTTGTATTTTTAATTTAAGCAAATCATCATATGGCTCTATGATCATAGGTTCCATATCAAAAATCGTAGCAACAGCAGCCCTTGCGCTTTCAACCAACACATTTTGAAACATCGGACTAACTAACGACCACGCATGAAGAGCTGCATTATATGCACTGTTCTTTTCAATTTCAGCACTACGCAACTTGCTTATCTCGTCAAACAAGGTTGTCAGGCAAATATATTCGTATGCTCTTCCTTGATTATTACTTTGTTTGCTCATTTGATTTTTCCTGTGCTTTCCAATGTTTGCCTGATTGCTATCGCTATTTCATATGCTAAATTTACAGGTACTGCATTGCCAATCATTTTATAAGCATCATCGACATTGGTATAAATAAATTTGAAAGTATCAGGGAACCCTTGTATTCTTGCTATTTCTCGAATAGTCATTCTGCGATATAAGCTTTCCTTTCCTTTTACAAATTCGCGCTTATTGTTTTCTATAAAGACCATTTTAGGGGCTTGAGGATGTATTTGGCATTGACGTCCCGAAGCTTGCACCGTAAACGCTTGTTCATCCCATGATTTAACACGATTTCTGCTCATAAAAATCGGAGAATATGCACCGATAAAATATTCATTGTTATTAATGGCTTTGGGATTATGATAATTGCCTTTTAATGCGGGTACCGCTGAATATTGCAAGTCCCAAATAACGTCCCGAAGAGTCAGTTTGTTTTTATAAAAAGTAGATCCTTGCGGAAATTCAAAATCAATATTCAAATCATTTCTGAACCCTATGTAAAATACACGCTTCCTTTCTTGTGCCATTCCATAGTCTTTTGCATTTACCAATGTAATTGAAACATTGTACCCACAGTTTTCAAATGTCTTGACAATATTGTGAACTGCTTGTTTATGACGATTAGCAAGCATGCCGCTAACATTTTCGGCGAGAAAAAATTTGGGTAGTTTGCTTTTTAATATTCGTATGTATTCATAAAATAATTTGCCGCGAGCATCATTTATACCGCGCAACGCCCCCGCTTCTGACCAAGATTGGCAAGGTGGTCCGCCTATAATGCCGTCAATACCGTCAGGAAAGTCAGTTTCATTTATATCGCGAATATCCTCCTTAATCAATTTTGTATCAGGGTGATTAGTAATAAACGTTTCCCAGATAGTAGGGTCATATTCGTTCGCGATAGGAATTTCAAAACCTGCTTTTTCAAAGCCTAAGTCAAGTCCGCCGCAACCACTAAATAAGCTTATGACTTTCAAATTTTTTCTCCTTTACAAATTGTGCATTTATATTATAGCACAACTAACGATTTTTTTCAAACGTATAACATAAGGAAAATAAAAATAGTACTATCTCGGGACTTAAAATTACAATAAATAGCTAAAGATCAATCATGACGTGCGATTATGCTCATAGAAACGCCGACATACCCCCTTAACAAAATAAAAGCGCTTGCCGCTCGGACAAACGCTTTGGTGGAAGCTACAGGGCTCGAACCTGTGACCCTCTGCTTG
>CANQCB010000008.1 GCA_947589145.1 uncultured Clostridia bacterium
GTCCCGAAAGACTTTTGAGTTCTCTGTTGCCCGCGCCCGAAACGGCTTTGCCGCGGCGACCGTTGTCGATGAGCGCGTCCACCGCCTCTTGGAGCATACGCTTTTCGTTGCGGACGATGATGTCCGGAGCGTTGAGTTCCATGAGTTTTTTAAGTCTGTTATTGCGGTTGATCACCCTTCTGTAAAGGTCGTTGAGGTCGCTGACCGCAAAACGTCCGCCGTCGAGTTGCACCATGGGGCGCAAATCGGGGGGTATAACGGGGAGTACGTCCATAACCATCCAGGTCGGATCGTTACCGCTCTTGCGGAAAGAGTCGAGAATGTCCAGCCTCTTTATCGCTTTGAGCTTTTTCTGCCCGGTGGAGTTATCCACGATTTCTTTCAATTTCTTATATTCTTCCTCTACGTTTATGTCCGAGAGGAGTTTTTTGATCGCTTCCGCGCCCATGCCGACTTTGAAAGACTTTTCGCCGTACTGTTCCTGAGCTTCCGCAAGTTGGGCGTCCGTCAAAATCTGCTTGTATTCCAGCGGTGTGTCGCCGGGATCGGTTACTACGAAATTGACGAAATATACGACCTGTTCGAGCGCCTTGGGGGTCATATCGAGCATGAGACCGATACGGCCGGGCACGCCCTTGAAATACCAGATATGCGTGACGGGAGCCGCAAGTTCTATGTGTCCCATTCTTTCGCGGCGCACCTTCGACTTCGTGACTTCGACGCCGCATTTGTCGCACACGATACCCTTGTATCTTATTCTCTTATACTTTCCGCAGTGGCACTCGTAGTCTCTGTACGGTCCGAAAATGCGCTCGCAGAACAAGCCGTCGCGCTCGGGCTTTTGAGTACGATAATTTATGGTTTCGGGTTTTGTTACCTCGCCTTTCGACCACTCGCGTATTTTATTGGGGCCTGCAATGGCTATTTCCATTGAATCGCAACTGTTAAGTTCGAACATTATTCGTCCTCCTTGTCGTCGTCTATAAGTAGATCGTCGAGATCCGAAAGATCGTCGTCGTCCAATGCTCTGTCGGCAAATTTATCCTCGATTTCCACTTCGTCGTCATCGAAGAGCGAGTCGAGATCCATATTCGATTCGTTGTTCTCCGACAAATCCATATCCGATTCGTCCTCGTCGAGTTTTATGTCGTCCAAAGCGTCGAGGTCGATTTCCTCTTCCATAATGAGTTTGCCGCCCTCGAAATGCTTGGTTTTCTTGGTAGGCGCTTCGTAACCGTCCGCCTCGTCCTCGGTAATGTCTTTGATAGAGATCTCTTTCTGCTCCTCGTTGAGGACTTTTATATCCAAACCGAGAGCCTGCAACTCTTTGATGAGAACTTTGAACGATTCGGGAACGCCGGGCTCGGAGAGATTTACGCCCTTGACAATGGATTCGTAAGTCTTTACTCTGCCGACTATGTCGTCGGACTTGACCGTCATTATCTCCTGCAAAATGTTGGCAGCGCCGTAAGCATAGAGCGCCCAGACTTCCATTTCGCCGAAACGCTGTCCGCCGAACTGCGCCTTACCGCCGAGAGGCTGCTGCGTTACGAGGCTGTAAGGTCCGATCGAACGCGCGTGCATTTTGTCGTCGACAAGGTGGATAAGTTTGAGCATATACATATATCCGACGGTGGTGCGGTTTTCGAAAGGCTCGCCCGTTCTGCCGTCGTACATCTGAATTTTGCCGTCCACTTCGCCGTCGGCATTGACGTAGCCGTTGTTTTTCAGCAGGTCGTGTATGTCGCTTTCGAGCGCGGAGTCGAATACGGGGGTCGCAACCTTCCAGCCCAACGCTTTCGCGACGAGACCGAGATGCACTTCGAGCACCTGACCTATGTTCATACGCGAAGGCACGCCGAGGGGGTTAAGCACGATTTGCAGGCGCGTACCGTCCGCCATGAAAGGCATATCCTCTTCGGGGAGCACGCGGGATATGACGCCCTTGTTTCCGTGACGTCCCGCCATCTTGTCTCCCACGCCTATCTTACGCTTCTGAGCGATATAAACGCGCACAACCTTGTTTACGCCCGGGCTCATCTCATCCTTGTTCGCTCTCGTGAACACTTTTACGTCCACGACTATACCGCCCTCGCCGTGAGGCACTTTGAGGGAGGTGTCGCGGACTTCGTGCGACTTTTCGCCGAATATTGCGCGCATGAGGCGTTCTTCGGGGGTGAGGTCGGTCTCGCCCTTCGGCGTTACTTTACCGACGATACCGTTTTCGTCGAGATTTTTAAGCGCGTCCTCGCCGACGTTGGGAATATCGCGAGTGATCTCCTCTTCGCCGAGTTTGGTATCGCGCGCCTCCATTTCGTATTCCGCAATGTGTATGGACGTGAATACGTCGTCCTTAACTATTCTTTCGGAAATGAGGATTGCGTCCTCGTAGTTATAACCTTCCCAGGTCATGAAGCCGACGAGAATGTTGCGGCCGAGCGCAAGTTCGCCGTTATCGGTGGAGTGTCCGTCCGCGAGAATATCGCCGGCTTTCACTGCCTGTCCTTTGGAGACGATGGGGCGCTGATTTACGCATGTGCCTTGGTTCGAACCGCGGAATTTTTTAAGATGATACTCGCCTACCGTACCGCCTTCTTCGGCAACGCAAACGGTGTCCGCGTCCACATAAGTGACCACGCCGCTCTTTCTCGCGATTACCATTACGCCGGAGTCGTAAGCGATCTTATGCTCGATCCCCGTACCGATAATGGGCGCTTCGGGTTTGAGAAGAGGCACTGCCTGACGTTGCATGTTCGAGCCCATGAGCGCGCGGTTGGTATCGTCGTTTTCGAGGAAAGGAATAAGCGAAGTCGCGACCGAAACGAGCTGACGGGGAGATACGTCGACGTAGTCGATTTCCTCTCTGTCATACTCTCTGATATCGTCGCGGTAACGCGCAAGCACACGTTGGTTGGAGAACCAGCCGTCTGCGCCGAGCGGCTCTTTCGCCTGCGCAACGATATATCTGTCCTCGCGGTCGGCGGAGAGATATTCCACTTCGTCGGAGACGAAACCGCCGATCACCTTGCCGTTTTCGTCGTATTTCTTTATGACTTTGCGGTAAGGCGCTTCGATAAAACCGTATTCGTTTATCTTCGCATATCCCGAAAGCGAGGAAATAAGTCCGATATTCTGTCCTTCGGGCGTCTCTATCGGGCACATTCTGCCATAGTGCGAATAGTGTACGTCGCGCACTTCGAAGGTGGCGCGTTCTCTGTTCAAGCCACCGGGGCCGAGCGCGGAGAGTTTACGCTTGTGAGTAAGCTCGGATATGGGGTTGGTCTCGTCCATGAACTGCGACAGCTGCGACGAACCGAAGAACTCTTTAAGAGCCGCCGTCACGGGACGGATATTGATAAGCGTTTGCGGCGTGAGTTCGGCGTCCGACTGGATCTGCATTCTCTCGCGCACGACGCGTTCGAGACGGGAAATACCCACTCTGAATTGGTTTTGGAGCAGTTCTCCCACGCAACGCACGCGGCGGTTGCCGAGGTGGTCGATATTGTCGGTAAAGCCGATACCGTAATGCAAACCTATGATATAGTTGACGGAAGAAAGTATGTCCGCAACCGTGATATGTTTTTCGGCAAGAAGATCTTTGTTTTCCTTGCAAAGCTCGGCAAGCGCGGCTTTGTCTCCGCCCGCTTTCTCAACGAGACCTTTAAGCACGTCATAATTGACCCACTCGGTAATGCCGAGTTCGCGCGGACTTACGTCGAGATAGCCTTCGAGGTTCACGTGTCCGTTGCCCATGACGTAGAAAGGATCTCTGCCGCTTACGTTCACCGCTACCTCGTTGATACCCGCGTCTTGAATTCTGAACGCGGTCTCTTCGTCGATAACGTTACCTGCGGCAACGTATAAAACTCCGTCCCCGTCCACGACGTCGTTCGCCGCCGTAAATCCCGTGATACGCGCCGCAAGCGATAATTTCTTGTTGAGCTTATATCTGCCTACGCGCGAGAGATCGTATTTCTTTCTGTCGAAGAAAAGCGAACGAATATACGAATTTATAGCCTCGGGGTTGGGAATTTCGCCCGGGCGAAGTTTTTTGTGCAATTCGAGGAGACCGTCCTCGTTGCTCTTCGCCGTGTCCTTTTCGCACGTCGCGACGATGATCGGCTCGTTGTGGAAGAGTTTTATGATCTGTTCGTCCTCGCCGAAATCGCCCGTCGTAACCGCGGAAAGCGCGCGAATGAGCGTGGTGACGAGCACCTTTCTCTGGCGGTCGACGTGCACGGCAAGAGTTCCCGACGGCTCCATTTCATACTCGATCCAAGCGCCGCGCGTGGGGATAGACTGACCTTTATAATAAATCTTGCCCGTTTTCTGATCCTTGGTCTCGTCCGAGAAATAAACGCCGGGGCTGCGCACGAGTTGGGAAACGATAACGCGCTCCGCACCGTTTATGATAAACGACCCGTTGGGAGTCATTTTGGGCATGTCGCCCATAAAGACTTCCTGATCCATCACCTGTCCGCTCTCTTTGTAGATGAGTCGCACCTTGACCTTCAACGGCGTTGCGTAAGTCGCGTCACGGTCTTTGCATTCCTTCTCGCTGTACTTCGAGTGCTCGTCGATACGGTGGTCGAGGAAGTGCAATTCGATCCTGCCGGCAAAGTCGGTTATGGGCGAAAAGTCTCTGAAAACTTCGTCGATACCCGTTTCCAAAAAATCGTTGTACGACTTCTTCTGTACTTCGATCAGGTTGGGCATATCGATGATTTCGTCAACCTGCGCGAAACTGCGGCGTTCGGTAGTACCGTACTTCACGGTACGTATTCTTCTTTCAGCCATATCTCTCCTTTTTTGCCCTTTCGGGCGGAAGTTATTTTTATATAAACACAAAAATAGCCCAAAGGTCGCTCCTTTCGAGCGTTCTATGGGTTATCCTATTTATTTAACTGTCTTTTCGGTTTGCTTTAACAATTTATCAATTCCTACGAATTTTACCTGTCAATGTCTCTGCAAATGCTCCCTTCATGCTAACATAAAACCGAAAAGGGCAAATTATCAGTTTATCTCAGTAAAGGTTATATTATCACATTGTAAAGCGATTTGTCAAATATTTTTTTGTTAAAAAATGAAAAAACAACAAGAATTTTACGCCGCGCTCGGAAAATGCAATCTTTTTCGGAAAATCGGCTGAAATTCGTTCCGAAATCGGCGAAAAAAATCGGCCGACAAATTGCCGACCGATTCGAAAGTTATTTGCGGTTTGATTTATTTCGCGAGAACTTTTTTGAGTTCGGCGAAACGAGGAACGCCGTCCACGAACTCGGGAGCGTGCTCACCCTCGATGATCGGGGTGATATAGTCGAGGAAGTCTTTCGTTATCATGTTGCCCTCGGCGTTGATATACTCCGCGGGAAGTTTTTTCTCGGTGTTCGCGCACTCGGAGAGCGGGAATTCCTCGATAGTCGTGGAGTATTTCTTACCCGGCTTTCTCACAACGCCCACCATAATGTTGGACTTGCCTGCGACGGCAGCCTTGACTGCGGCGCAACCCTCGGCATACGCCTCTTCGACGTCCACCTTGGACGCAATGTGAGAAGCGCATCTTTGCATGAGCGAGAACTCGATCGCCCTGTACTTGGTATCGATCTTGCTGCGGAGATAAGACACGAGGTAAGAAGCCGTTCCGCCGAGCTGAACGTGCCCGAACGCGTCTTTTTTCGCGTCTGCGGCGGCGTATTCGGCGATGAACTTGCCGTTCTTATCGTGAATACCCTCGCTGACGGCGACTATGCACTTGCCGTTCTTTTCGAAAATGTTCTTGACGTCGGCGGTGAACTTATCGAGGTCGAAGTCGGTCTCGGGAACATAGATAAGGTCGGGACCGTGGCCTGCGTATGTAGCGACTGCGGAAGCAGCGGTAAGCCAGCCTGCGTGACGGCCCATTATTTCGATAACCGTGATCATGCCCTTATCGAACACGCGCGCGTCGAGGTCGATCTCCATGCAGGTGGTGGCGATATATTTTGCCGCGGAAGCGTAGCCGGGGCAATGGTCGATACCGTAAAGGTCGTTGTCGATGGTCTTGGGCACGCCCACGACGTTGCACTCGTAACCGTGCGCGTTGACGAACTCGCCGATCTTGTTGCAGGTGTCCATGGAGTCGTTGCCGCCGTTATAGAAGAAGTATTTGACGTTGTGCTTCTTGAAAATTTCGAGTATTTTGAGATAGTCGGTCTCGTCGTCCTTGTAGTCTTTGAGCTTGTAACGGCAGGAGCCGAGTGCGGACGAAGGAGTGCCGAGGAGACGGTGAATTTCCGCAGGGTCCTCTTTACCCATGTCATAGAGTTCGTCCTTCAAAATTCCGACTACGCCGTGCGCCGCGCCGAGTACCCGGGTGATCTCGCCGTGCTTGAAAGCCTCTTCGAAAACGCCGCATGCCGACGAGTTGATAACCGAAGTCGGACCGCCCGACTGTGCGAACAACAATGCGCCTTTAAGATTTTTCATTTTACTTTCTCCTTGTAAATGTTTGTTACGGTAATATTTTATCATTACGGTACGCTTTTTGCAAGTGATTTTCGGGCAAGAACGTTTTTTCTGCGAAAAAAGCGCGCTTCGCCCCGACGCTCGGGTTGGGGACAAACAAAAAGAGCGATCGGCAACCGCTCAATCGCTCTTTTTTGATTTACATATTCGGATTTTATGCGTCTTTATACGATCTCTTCCATTCGCCGCAATACGACGCAAGGCTTGTTGCGTTGAGGGATGAACCCGTGAAACCGCGTGAGATTTTCAGCGTCGGGTTATAACAGATCCAAACGTACTCTGCGCTCTCGCCGCTAAACGTGAGATTCGAGAGTTTGGTGAAGTCGAACGTATCCGCTCCGACGTACAGCATGGATCCGGCGATAGTCACGCTTGTGAGCAAGGGACAATTCTTGAATGCCCCGGCAACGATAACCGTCGTGCCTTCTTTTACGGTATAAGCCCCGCTTAACTTCTGTGTTGCTTTGATCACGATTTTATCCGCCAGATACAAAACATTACCGCCGTCCCAATTCTTCGGGTCGTCGTAATACGCCGTATTCATAAGCACGTCCTTTCCGACGTAACTTACGTTGCATTCATCGTCTTGGAAGGATATCGAATTAAGGCTTGCGCAATTTGCAAACGCCTTTTCTCCGATGGATTTCAACGTCTTGGGTAAAATTATGCTCGTAATCTCCGTACCCATAAACGTTCCCGCAGGAATGTGCGTTATCTCGCGAGTAACCTTTTCGGGATCCGTTAAGTCGACTACGCCGTCGGCATGGTCGATATGCAAGCCCGTTCCGCCATAGCAAAGCGGACTCGAATAGTCGTTGACGTACGTAATCGAAAGCCACTCGTAGATGTCGCCCGTAAATTCCACTTCGTGAAGATTGGTGCAATTCAGGAAAGCGTCCCGATCTATATGGGTAAGAGTTTTGGGAAGAATGACCTTTTCGACGTGAGTACATTCGGCAAAAGCGCGCGCGGCAATCGTCAAAGTGCCCTCTTCCACCGTCACAGTCGTGTTGGTATAGCCGTCGGCCGTCTCGGTGTTTCTGACTTTTATCAAGTGCTTTCCGAGATAAAGCATGTCGTCTTCCCAATTCACGCTGTCGTTGGTAAATTGAGTGTTCAGGAACGCGCTCGGCTCGATATCCTCAACGCTGTCGGGTATGCGTATATCGTGCAACGATCGGCAATTCGAGAAAGCGTACTCGCCGATATATTTCAGCGTTTCGGGCGGCAGGAAAGTTTGAAGCGATACGTCATAGTAGAAAGCATACCCCTCGATTCGCGTCAGGCTTGCCGGATGCTCGGCGTCGC
Organism: uncultured Clostridia bacterium; assembly: GCA_947589145.1. GTDB lineage: Bacteria > Bacillota > Clostridia > Christensenellales > Pumilibacteraceae > Protoclostridium. Next base: position 7,813 of record CANQCB010000008.1, read on the forward strand.
TTATGAGCGTAACGTTTTTCAAGTTCGAACATTCGTCGAACGCCATTCTGGATATCGTCTCCAAGGTGTAAGGAAGCGTCACTTCGACGATGTGGTCGAAATTATAAAACGCGGTGTTTCCGATCGAAGTAACCGAATATTCGGTAACGTCATATTGCCCGTCGTCTTTCAGCTCTTTATAATACGGATTGATTATTATTTTTTTGGTTTTCGCGGTATTTAAGTGCTTGCCGCCCGTGACTATGGCATGTTTCCCTTCGATCCTGTATTCCAGACCGTCAACGTTGCAGACCGAGCAGAGGTTGGATTCTTCCCAATTATGATTTCCTTCCACCCGTCTTTTACAAGTGCTGCATTCGGCGACATGATTGTCTTTACTTATCGATACAATGTTCCAGGAGTGACCGAGTTTTGTATCCGGCTCTTCTTCGACTCCGATCACGCTTCCGCAATCGTCGCAAATCTCTTTGATAACTTTGTCGGTTTCGCAGGTTGCGGATAACGTTTCCGTGCGGCAATTATGTTGCTGAACGTCCTCATAACCGCATATCCTGCATTTTCGGGAATGACTTTCGGAATCTTTCGGTTTATAGCTGTCGATCCATTCGTGACCGCCTGCGGGAGTGCCCGATTCGGTAAATTGCTTGCTGCAAACGTCGCATACCGAGGATATCTGTTCGTCCGCGGTACAGGTCTGCGGAGTCGAAGTCGTGCTGAAATGACAGCCCTCGTCATACTCGACAAACTCCGTACAACCCGGTCTGGAACAATAGACGGTATGTTTCGCGTCGTCTTTCGTCGTTCCCGAGAATTTATAAGCCAAAATATGTCCCAACTTCGGACTGACGCTGAAACTGCGCGTATTTTCGCATTTCTCGCATCTGTATGTATACAACCCTTCTTTTTCGCAGGTCGGTTGCGATTCATGCATCATTACGCTGCAATACTCTTCTTCGGAAGCATGACACTTCGAACATACCTTTCTGTGCTTCGAGGTCAGCGGATAGAACGAAATCGGTTCATATGTATCCCAGCTGTGCCCTGTTGCAGGGCTTGTTACGGTTTCATGCACGGCTTTGCAATACGTACACGTTTCTACCGTATATTCGGGAGTCGTGCAAGTCGCTGCCTCGGTGCTTGTCGTTGTAAATTCGCAAGCCACGGGCTCTTCCTGATAAGTACAGCCGTTATTGACGCAAACCTGATAATGCTTGTGTTCGTCCTTGGTGTGACTGCCGTTTTCGTTCTCGATCACCTGTCTGTATTCGAGTTTGTGTTTGAGCTGATCGTATTTCTCGATAATGATTTCATTGCCGCAATCGAGACAAGTCTGATATTTTTTGCCCTCGTTGTTGCATGTAGCGTTTATAGTTACCTCGTCGCCGTAATGACATGCCTCCGTCCGCGTTGTCGTGCAATTATTGCATTTGCGAACGTGTTGCCCGGGATTATCGGGGTCGGGCGCCCACGCGCTGAACTCATGGTCAAGACGGCTTATGTCCTGCATTTCCACGTGAGAGCAAACTTCGCAAACGCGCTCTTTTCTGCCTTCGAGTTGACAAGTCGGCGCAAGAATTTCCTCCCACTCTCCGAAAGTATGAGGAAGCGCCTCTATTTCCACGCGCTCCTGCAAAGTCTCATTGCATACTTCGCAAATAATTTCGGCGGTATAACCCACGTGATTGCAGGACGCGGGGACTTCTACCTGCAAGACGACTTCGGTATGCGGGACCATTTGCAACACTTCGGTCTCTTTATATTCGCAAAACTCACAGGAGCGCTCGCGAGAACCTTCCTCTGTGCAAGTGGCGGTCTTGGTAATTGTCCAATCGTCCAAAGAGTGCGGGATCATTTCCAGCGTCTCGACGACCTCTTCGCCGCAAACGTCGCAAATTCCCGTACGAGAACCCTCCTGCGTACAAGTCGGCTGAACCGTTACCGTCCAATTCGAAACTTGGTGCTCGTGTCCACCGCAAGCGGTGAAACAAAACACAAGTCCGAACGCGGTCAACGCCAACAAAATCAATGTCAAAAATTTTTTCATAATGACGCGCCCCTCTTAAAATTTTATCTTCTCTCGAAAGAACCGAGTTGAGTGAGGAAATCGGCCGTTTCTTCGGGAGTTTTGAATACGGCGATATTTTCGAGAATACGCTCGCATACCGAGCCGAACTCGGCTTTGATATAAATGCTCGCTTCCACCTTGGACATTTCCTTGCCGTTTTCTTTTATGATTTCCTTATACATCTGTTTGAAGTCTTTCAATTCGTCGGGAAGTTCGGTTTTGTTCACGAGACAATCGTTGAGTACGCTCATCTGATATTCGAGACGGCCGGGCAGTATGAACAATCCCTGCGCTTCGAGCAGTCCGTTCGCCTCTTTTTTGAGCGCCTGAAACTCGGGGTGAGTGTGGAACACGCCATCGGGATATTCCTTGCTCGTAATGTTGGAGCGGAGAATGATATCAAGACAATAGCGGCCGTTGCCGAGTTTGCGCACGGTGAGAGATACGGCGTTGTGCTGACCGTTTTCGTCCTTTGCGACAATGCCGAGGGAACGATTCGTATAAGACTCCCAGCCCTTTCGTATATCCTCTTCTATTTCGGTAAGCACCTGACGGGATTGCGAAGTTACACGGATAACGGAGTCGTACCAATCGAGTACTTCCACTTCCGCAAGCGGATATTTGGGATAAACCAGCCCGACCGCGCCGTTTGCCTTATGCATGGGCAAAGTCTCCTCTCCGCCCTGATAGTGGTCATGGGAGAGGACGCTGCCGCCCGCTCCGGGAAGCGCGGCGTTGCAACCGATAAAGAAGTGCGGGAACCTGTCTACGAAGTCCATAAGACGGCGGACGGTGCGAGCGTCGACGTGCATGGGCGTATGCTGCTTGGAAACGGCTATTCCGTGCTTTCCGAGATAACCGTAAGGCGAGTATTGCCAGAACCATTCCTCCCCGTCGAGTTCGAGCGTGACCGTGCGAAGAGCCGCCTTGCCCGTGCCGACGAAGCCCTCGTTTTCCGCGCATATCGAGCATTGCGGATAGCCGCCCGACGGAGTGTTGCCGTGTGCCGCCGCCGCTGCGTCCGCATATTCGGGGCGCGCTTTGTTGATAGTGAGTTCGAGACCGCCTTTGGTGTAGTCGGACTTGAAACGGATATTGCTTTCCAGCGCGGTTTTCTTGATATAATAATTCTTAACCGAATAGTCGTAAAGGAATTCGGTCGCTTTTTTGCCGTTGAGCCCGTTGAAAAGGTCGTTTATTTCCGAGGGTTTGAGAGAAAGCGCGGACATAACCGAATCCGCCGCGATTTGCGCGTCCTCTTCCTTGATAAGTCCCGCTTCCACCGCCGTCGATTTGAGCGCGGCGACGAGCACGTCGGGACGGTCAAGCATATCTATTTTTTCGTCGTCGATGATTTGCGCGGCATACGAATCCATACCGAGAATATTGGCGATCTCTCGGCGCGCAAAATCCACGTCGAACACGTCGAGGAGCAGGTTGTTTTCGGCGTAATAGATCAATTCGTCGATGGCAAGGTATACGGGCGCAAGTTCGTCCTTTCCGGTCCCCGCCGCGGTCACGATCAAACCTTCCTCGGTGACGGTCTCCATAAACGCGGGATTGGAGGACTTTCCGAACTCCGAAGCCGCCAAATAATCGGCAAGGAATTTATCCGCTTTCTTGTTGCCCATTCCGCCGAGTTCTTCGTATAAGTCGTTGAACTGCGACGGTTTCAAAGCGACGGTTTCCAAAAGCCGCGCGCGAAGCAGCGGGGCATTTTCCTTTGTCGCAAGTCCTGCCGAGACGGCGGCGTTTACCAAAGCGGACAAAATCTTGTCGGGAGTGGCGGCTTCCGCCCTCTCCGCATTCGGCTTTCCCGCCTTATACTCTTTAAGTCCGAGGACGGAAAGCAACCCCGAACGGGCAAAATTCACGTCCAGGTCGTCAAGAAACAAATTGTTTTTCGCAAACTCTATGAGTTCGTCGATACATGTGTTTATATCCATATGAATTTCCCTTGTCTCTTTATGAGACTTCCTATATTTCGGTGCGTAAAATATTCTTTTATCGCACATAATAAACTTATGAAAAGGAAGAAAAAGAGTACGTTCCACCGCGTCGGTCACGGCCGCATAGCCGTCCTGCCCGTCGATCCGACCCAATCGGTAAATTTCGAGGGCGACGACGACAAAGATTATAAATTCGACTGATCTACGTTGCGCGGCTCGCGCGCTCGAACGGCGCCGTTCAAAATAGCATAAAAATCGCCACCTATATGCATTGTGATATTTCCATCGCAGGCGGTTGATTCTTATTATTAACGATCCGAAGCAGAGCGCGGTAAGGAGCGGCCAATATCGAAATTTTACCGAATAAACGGCGAACGCGACGATTTGGGCGTCCGTCACCGCCGCTTTACTCTTTCTTGTGCAAATTATAACACCACAGGTTTCATATTGTCAAGCCTGTGGTGTATATTTATCTTTTGAATATTTTGCAAGAATTCTTCAAACTTCCACGAAGTAGCCCAAGTTGCTGTCCGGGTGATAGTAGACGGTGACGGTATCGCCGCGCTTATATTCTTTGTCGGTATAGTCCGAAACGAACTTGCGCTTATACTTATAAAGCCTGTCGTCGTAGGTCAGGAAAACTTTATATACGATCCCCGATTTCGTCTTTCTGGAAACGACGTCGGTGACTTTTGCCCTGCACTTTTCGCCGTTCTCCGTCACGTCGCGGATCTGCTCGTCGCGCGGCGGCGTTTTGCGCTTTTGCACGATCGCCATTATGAGTATCACCGTACCGAACAGTAAGAACAGCGCGCCGAAGAAGATTATCGCGGCAAAGAGGAACAGGATCATTCCCATGCCGTCGCCGAGGGGCACGACGTTGTAAAGTATCAGTCCCAACGGGAGAAATATCACGCCCAAGGCGAGAAAGATCATCGCGCGGCGAAGCGCTACCGTCGGGCTTATATCCGACGGGATTATCGGTCTGCCGTTTCTGTCGCAAGGAATTTGTCTGCTTTTGGAAGCCATATCGAATTCTCCTTATTTCAAAAAAAACAGACGGGTCGGGGCAAAAATCGCGGCCGACCCGTCAAGAGGGAATAAAGGGGCTGATTATTTGACCTCGTTATCGAGAGCGGCGACGCCCATTTCACCGGTGCGCACGCGCATAACGTCCTCGACGCTCGAAACGAAGATCTTTCCGTCGCCGACGCTGTTGGTGTTGAGCGCCTTTTGTGCGGCGGCAACGACCAGACCGGGATCGACTTTGGAAACGACTATATCAACCTGAACCTTGGGCATAAGGTTTACGGGAGCGGTAACGCCGCGGTATTGAGCGGTGTGCCCTCTCTGTACGCCGCAACCCATAACGGGTGTAACGGTCATACCCTGTACGCCTATTTCGGCCATAGTATCTTTGAGAGTGGTAAACTTATCTTGGTTACAGATAACGGTTATCTTGGTGTACTTCTCGCCCACCGCCGTTCCGAGCGCCGTCGGTACGAGACCGCTGACGTCCGCAGCCTTGCCTTCTTCGCCGTAAACGGGAGCGGAAGGAAGGAAGTCGGCATAAGCCGAAGCGAGAGCATGTTCGGAAATATCCAGCCCCGCTATCTCGTGTTCGGGAAGGGCGCGGAGACCGTTACCCGACTTGACGAGGTGCATGACCTTGGGGAGATATTTGATCGCGGCGAATACGCCGGTCATCAGCGCGGCAGTCCAAGCCATTATGCTAACGATGCCGAGCATCTCCCAACCGAAGATCATAGGTGCGCCGTCCGCAACTCCCGCGAAGAAGAGTCCTGCGCTGTGTGTGCCGTATGCGGGGTTGGCGAACAGTCCCGCGCTTATGCCGCCGAGTACTCCGTTGAAACCGTGTACGGCGATCGCGCCGACGGGGTCGTCAATGTGGAACACTTGATCGACAAGGTTGCAAGCGCCGACTACGAGGAATCCCGCAAGTACGCCGATTATAGCCGCCGCCCAAGGGTCTACGGACGCGCAAGGCGCCGTTATCGCGACAAGTCCCGCAAGCGACGCGTTCAAGCACATCGATACGTCGGGTTTCTTGTTGAGCACCCAGGTGAAGAGCATGCAGACAACGGTCGCGACTGCGGGCGCTATCGTCGTGTTGATGGAGATCAGTGCGAGTTCTCCGACGTCGGCAGCCGCCGCGCCGTTGAAGCCGTACCAACCGAACCAGAGAATGAATACGCCGAGTGCGCCGAGAGTTATGCTGTGACCGGGAATGGCGTTGACCTTGGTAACTTTGCCGTTCTCGTCACGCGTATATTTGCCGATACGGGGTCCGAGGAATATTGCGCCGATGAGCGCCGATATACCGCCCACCATGTGAATAACGACGGAGCCCGCAAAGTCGATGAAACCAACCTGATAAAGCCAGCCGCCGCCCCATACCCAGCCTGCCTCGATGGGATATACGAAAAGGCTGATAAGCGCGGAGTAAACGCAATATGCGCTGAACCTCGTACGTTCTGCCATTGCGCCCGACACGATCGTAGCCGCGGTTGCGCAGAACATCAAGTTGAAGAAGAAATTCGGTAATTCCGCAGGGTCCATAGTGAACAGGGTGGACGGCGCTCCTATGAAGTAAGTGCCGATCGCGTCCTGTCCCGCAAGCAGCGAATAACCGATCAACATGAACATTACGGTTCCTATACAGAAATCCATAAGGTTCTTCATGATGATGTTGCCCGCGTTCTTCGCTCTCGTGAATCCGGTTTCTACCATTGCAAAACCGCATTGCATGAAGAACACAAGACAAGCGCCCATCATGAACCATACACCTCCGCCCGAGCCGAAGATCGAGCCAAGTATGTCAGTTTCCATTTTTATGCCTCCTGTAAATTTAATACGGAATAATAAGTCCCCTTCATTCCCTATCAAACCTTAGGAGCGGAAATTCAATTATTTTCCGAACCGAAACGCGATCGGAGCCCGCCTCGGACTCAAAACCGTCGCGTCATAACGTTTCAGTCCTGATAGAACAGCATATCGCCGTAGGACGGAAGCGGCCAATAGTCCGAACTGATAAGCAGTTCGAGTTCGTCGATCGTCGCGCGGAGTTCTTCCATTTTCACGAGCACGACGTCGTGCAGATACATTGCGCTTTCGGAAGCCCCGTTCATGCTTGCCGCTTTGAGACGGAGCGATTCGAGTTCGTTGTTTTGCGCATAAGCCTTGTCTACGAGGCGGCTGGACTTATAGAGCACGCTGCCCTCGTAGTCGTAGGACATATCGAGCGACTTTTTGTTTTTGATCGATTTTGACAGCACGTTCATAAATTCCACGCATGCGGGAAGGATCTGCTTTGCCGTCATCTTGAACATGGTGTGCGCTTCGATATTGATAACCTTCGCGTACTGTTCGAGAAGTATTTCCTTTCTCGCCTCGCATTCGCGCTGTTTGAATATTCCGAAGTGCTCGAAGAGAGCGACGTTTTCGGGAAGAGTGTAATATTGAAGCGCTTCGGGCGTGGATTTGATTTCCGGAAGTCCGCGCTTTTTGCTTTCCACTTTGATCCATTCTTCGGAGTAGTTGTTTCCGTTGAATACGACGGCTTTATGCTCCGCATACGTCGACTTGATGAGCTTGCGCGCCTCTTTTTCGAGGTTTTCGGGCTTCACTTTGGAAAGTTTTGCAACCATGCCTTCCATGGCGTCCGCAACGGCTACGTTTATCATTACGTTGGGGCAGCCGATATTGAGCGCAGAACCGAGAGCGCGGAACTCGAACTTATTTCCCGTGAACGCGAACGGCGAAGTTCTGTTGCGGTCGGAGTTGTCCTTTTCGAAATCGGGCACCGCGCCGACGCCTATCGCCGTCTTGACAGAGCCTGCTTCTTTGTAAGTCTTGCCTTCCTCGATAGCGTCGAAAATGGCTTTGAGGTGATCCCCGAGATATACGCTTATGATCGCGGGAGGCGCTTCGTTCGCGCCGAGACGGTGGTCGTTGCCTGCCGAAGCGACGGACAAGCGGAGAAGATCCGAATGCTTATGCACCGCCTCGATAACCGCCGAAATGCTGAGCAGGAAAAGCAGGTTGTTGGACGGGTCTTTGCCGGGAGCAAGGAGATTTATGCCCGTATCCGTGGAGATCGACCAGTTGTTATGCTTGCCGCTGCCGTTTACGCCCTTGAAAGGTTTTTCGTGAAGCAAGCAAGCGAGCCCGTGTTTTTCCGCCGTCTTTTTAAGCACTTCCATGGTGAGCAGGTTGTGATCCGTGGCGACGTTTATGGAAGCGTAGACGGGCGCGAGTTCGTGTTGGCAAGGCGCGACTTCGTTGTGACGCGTCTTTGCGTTTACGCCCAATTTCCACAACTGCTCGTCAACGTCCTCCATGAACTCCATAACGCGAATGCGGATCGCGCCGAAGTATTGATCTTCGAGTTCCTGTCCTTTGGGCGGAGCTGCGCCGAAAAGCGTTCTGCCCGTGTATATAAGGTCTTTGCGCGCGTTGTAAAGTTCTTTATCGATGAGGAAGTATTCCTGTTCGGGTCCAACGGTGGACTTTACCGAAGAGCACTTAACGCCGAGTATGTTGGCAAGTTTGGTTGCGACTTCGCTTATTGCCGCCATGGAGCGGAGAAGCGGAGTTTTTTTGTCCAGAACCTCGCCCGTGAACGAGATAAAGCAGGTCGGGATATAGAGGGTCGTGCCCATGACGAACGCGTAACTCGTCGGGTCCCACGCCGTGTAGCCGCGCGCTTCCGCCGTTTCGCGCATTCCGCCGGAGGGGAAAGACGAAGCGTCGGGCTCGCCCTTGATGAGCTCCTTGCCCTTAAACGTCATAATGACGCTGCCGCCCGGTTGAGGGTCGATGAACGAGTCGTGTTTCTCGGCGGGCAGACCGGTCATGGGCTGAAACCAGTGAGTGTAATGGGTCGCGCCCTTTTCGATCGCCCACTCTTTCATCGCTTCCGCAATCTCGTCGGCAAGTTTCGGAGAGAGCGCCTTGTCGTCGGAAATGGTGGTTTTGAGCGCCTTGTATGTTTCCGCGGACAGACGTTTCTTCATCTCTTTGTCGTTGAATACCATGCTTCCAAACATTTCGGGTACGTTTAACATTTTTATACTCCTTGATAAATATATTTTTCAAAATAGAATAAGGCGCTAACGAAACATAGATTCGTCAGCGCCTTTGCTGTTTTACGGTTTTATTATATTCTTGCCGAAAAAATAAGTCAAACATTTTTACGCCGTTTTTCGTAATTTTTTTTATTTGTTTTTTCTTGACAAACTTTCGGATCGCGAGTATAATAACTACTGCTCGGGAATCGGAACTATCCTTTCGACCTTGACAACACACAGCCGAATTCCGAAAAATCAAACAAGGAGATTGAAAATGGCTCTTACAAAAAAGCAGTCCGAAATGGACGTTGATAAGTGGATCAAGAGCGAGCAGGCAGGTCGCGATATGTGCGGCGAGTTCGAATTCTGCGCAAATTGCGACAAGGAAGTCGAAAACCCCTGCGCCAAGGCGCTTTCCGCTTACAACAAACAGAGCAAAGCCGTAAAGTCCGCTGAAAAACCCGCGAGAACCTGCGGCAGAAAGTCGAAGAAGGCATAACCTTTCTCGAAAACAAATGGTGATGGCCGGGCAGACGCATAGCGTTCTGCCGTTTTTTTATGCCTTACCCTTTATTTATCTTCCTTCCTCGCATTTTTATGAGCATAGATCTCTCCGACGGTCGCAACCGTCGCGCTTACCGCTCCGCCCGCCGCCATTATGATCCACAGCGGGTGCCAAAGCCCTGTCACCGCTCCTGCCGTTATGAAGGCAATCGTGCATGCGATCATAACGATACCGCTTATTCCCTCGCTGTACGGATTTTCTCCCGCCGCGATCTTGTTCGCATTCTTCGCGGTATCGAATAACGCGAACACCATTCCGCATATAACGTCCGACATAACGGCGTCCGTAATTATCACCCAATACGGATTCCAGCCGACGTTAAACCCCACGATGAGAAAGGCAACGAGTCCGCAAACGGCAATAACGCCGCAAGTAACGGCTGACGCCACACGCAACGCCGCATTGCCGCGAACGGGCTCTTCTTCGCGTTCGACCGCCTCTTTCCCGCCTTTTTTCACAATATATCCTTTTAGCAATTCGTCCACGGTCACGCCGAATATTTCCGACAAAGGAACAAGCAGCGACGTGTCGGGCATAGATTCACCCGTTTCCCATTTGGATACCGCCTTGTTGCTTATACCGAGTTTGTCGGCAAGTTCGGATTGCGTCATGCCCTTTTCCTTTCTGAGCGAATGAAGAAATTCCGCGAAATTATTATCGCCGTCCGTATAGTCCATATATACGCCTCCTTTTTTACTATGATACATTTAGTCGCCGCTTATTGCAATAGAAAAAAGTCGAATATCGGTGGAATTTTTCAAAATACACGGTAATCCGACGGTGATTTTCCCGAAAATCAAAAAACACCGCTCACGGCGTATGGGGAGAGGTGTGTTTTTATAATGTGTTTTATAAAAGTCTGCGCAGTTCGCTTTTCAGCCAACGCACGTCGTGTATCCGCCCGATATCTACGGTGAGGAGCGGCAGGTGCGCGTCGGCGCATATTGCGGCGACTTTTTCGTCGCGGAGTTTGCGGTCGTCGCGGGAGTGCGAAGCGTCGTTAAGTTCGATCACGAGCAGCGGCATAAAGGAATTCGAATCGACTATGCAAAAATCGGCAATACGGAAAAGCTCGCTGCGATATCCTCCTCCGCTGATTTTATCTATTACGGAAAGCAGGGCTACCTGCGGCAGAACCGTGCATTTGCGGAGATCGAGAGCGGAGCAAAGAACCCTGTATAATTGCACTTCGGGCGCAGTCATTATCGACCGTTTCTTTCTGTATTCCGCGCCGTCCGGCAATAACGGTTTGTCCTTTCGCCTGACGAGCAGCACGATAATGAAAACGAGAGAGACAACGGCGACCGCCAACCCGATCGCAAACAAAATCCAACGCAGGTTTTGCACGTCGGGGTTGTCGATCAAAACGAACAAAAACGACAGAGCGGCAATAGCCGCTCCCGAAATAAATGTTATGACATACGTACTTAATTTCATTCCTTGCCTTTTCCGCCGCGATACCGACGACGGTTGGGACCTTTCGCGTGCCCCGACGCATTCTTCGGAATAATTACGATATAGCGCATGGGGTCTTTTCCCTCGCTATGCGTAACAACGTCGTTTCTTTCGCTGAGCGCGGCGTGTACCACGCGGCGGCTTGCGCTGCTCATGGGTTCGAGTTCCACGCGCTTACCCGTCGCCACCGCTTTGTCCGCTTTCGCGAGCGCGTTTTGCACGAGCATTTCGTTGCGGTGCGCGCGATAGTTGCCTGCGTCGAGATTGATATGGATATATTTGCTTTCGTTCTCGTTCGCGGCGAGCATTGTCAGATATTCCAACGCCTCGATCGTTTCTCCGCGCTGTCCGATCAAAATTTCATCGGACGCCGTGAGCTCGATATCTATATCCCCGTCCTTAACTTCGCATTTGCAGTCGGTTTCGACGCCCATGCGCTTCGCGACCTCTTTGAGATATGCGACCGCCTTTTCGCGCACTTCGGCGATCTCTTCGGGGGTATGCAAGGGGGTCTCTCTCTTCTCGGACTTCGCTTCCGACTTCTCGGGCTTGGGTTTTTCGAGTTTTACCGTCTCTTCCGACAGTTCGGCTCGGAAGTCACGGGTAAATTGCGGCTTCGGCTGAGGTTTTGCCTGTTGCGACTGCTTTTGTTGAGCCGCGGGTTGAGCCGCGACCTGCTTGTCCTGCCGTTGAGGTTTGTCCGACGATTGAGCCGGTTTCTGTTGAGCCGCAGGTTGAGCCGCGACCTGCTTATCCTGCCGTTGAGGTTTGTCCGACGGTTGAGGCTTTTGTTGAGGTTGTGCGGGTTGAGCCGGCTTTTGCCCCTGTTTTTGCCCGAACTTTTGCTTGGACTTGTTATCGGGCGTTTTTGCCGCTTCCGCTTTACGCGTGCGTTCTTCCACGTTGCGCATAACGGAAGCCGCCGTCTTTTTCTCGACGGTGGACTTTTCTTCGCCTACGTAAGTCAGGCGCACTTTTGCTTTGCGGAAAATACCGGGGTGAACGAGAATTTTAACCTCGACGTCGTCCTCCTTGCAGCCCAATTCCGCAAGCCCGACGGCGAGCGCCTTTTCTATGTCCTTTCCGACGGTTTCTATCGTTTTCATTACTTTCCTTCTTTAATTCGCTCGAAGTCTCCGACAAGAGATCATTTCTTATTTTTCTTATCGCCGTTGGGGTCGGGTCTGCCGTACTTCTCTATATCCGATACGGTAGTTTTCCCGTCGACCTTCTCCTTGACCTTGCCCTTTTTCTCTCCCGAGATAGGCACCATTTTCTTGCTTATCTGCGTGGTGACGAGGTTTATCAGCAAAGACATTGCCGAGTTGGTTACCATATAGAGGGTGAACGCCGCGCAATACATCAATGCGAACACACCCATAATGACGGGCATGACGAAGAGCATTGCTTTCATACAGCCTGCGTTCTGCCCTGCCGCCTGATCCTGACCGCTCTTTTTCTGCTGACGGCGGGTTATTATTTGCATTAACACGTTGAGCGCGACGGCGAGAACGGGGAGTATCAGATAGCCGTTCGGACCCTCGCTCGTCTCGTTTATCACGCGAGCCATAACGGTCTCGTAACTGTTGACTATTTTGTCCAGCGTATCCCGATCCAGCCCCGACCTGTCGGGATCGGTGGCGTAATTACCGATAGCGGCGACGAACTCGGACTGAGTCGTTTTGAGAGAGTTTGTCCAAGGAACGTCGGGCGACCATATATCGCGAACCCAAAGGAAGGAATCGTGTTGATACCCCTTACCGTCCGCATATTCGCCTATGCCCTCGTAATAATCGAAAACGTCGTTCTGTGCTATCGTTTCGCAATATTGCACGACGATATCCGCCGCCTTTTTTGCGCCGTAGTTGTCCGCTTTGGCTACCGCGGTCTCAATCGCCTCGTCTTTATTCTCGGCGTCCGCGTCGTAATATGCGACATAGGATTCCGCGAACCATGCCGAATAAGTCGTCGCGTAGAGGTCGGCATAAGCCGTCTCCTCAACGAGCGCCGCCGTTCCGAGCAGAGCCGCGTCCGCCGCCGACGAAACGTCCGATGACTCCGCAAAGGCGGTCGCAAAAGCGTCGTCGTACGCCGCGCGGAAATCCCCGCCGTAAACGACGGAAAGCGTGCCGTTGTCGGGATCGTAGTACTTCTCGTTTTCGTAAGATGCTTCGTAAGCGTCTACGTAAATATCGTATATTTTGACGTAATTGTCGAATTGTTTGTAATTCGCCGTTGCAAGGAGCGCCTGCCAAAGCCAAATGAATACCACGAGGGTAACGATCATCGGCAGGCAACTCGACATATAACTCATTCCCTCGCGGCGATTGAGTTCCGCCTGCTTCTGTTGCAGGACTTTCGGGTTACTGCCGTACGCCTTTTCGAGTTTTTCCATCTGCGGCTTGACGCGAATGGAAATGAGCTGATTTTTGCGCATTTTGTAGCGCTGAAAGAGATCGAGCGGCGAGAGCAGGATTTTTAAGACAACGGTGAGCAGTATAATTCTCAGCCCGTAGTAGGCAATGCCCGAGAACCAGCCGTTGAGAATCATCGCCCACGGAAAAGTCGTGTAATTGTTGACCGTGGTGCTTATTAATGTTGACATACCGCTCAAAAGAGCCATTTCATATCTCCTTTCGGGTTATAAGGCACGGGATCGAAACCGCCGCGCGCAAACGGATTGCAACGCCCTATCCGCGCAATGCCCATACCAATACCTCGGATTGTTCCCCAATCCTCTATCGCCTGAAACATATAACTCGAACAAGTCGGGTAATATATGCATGACTTTCCTATTATTTTGGATAAAGTGAGTTTGTATAATTTTATCAAACCCTGAAAAAACCACCTCAGTGTGAATATGCATATAATCACGCGCATAAACGTGATTTTTTTCTTATTCCTGAGAATCATTCTTTATGTTCAAGCGGCTGTTTTCGGTCTTAAAAAGACCTGCCTTGGTCAATAAAAACAGCATTCTCCCTTTTATATCCGCATAAGATAAGTCGGTTATACCGGGACGCGCGGAAAAAACGTATTGACCGCGGACCAAGTTGTTCCACTCTTCACGGACAACGGCGCGCATGCGGCGTTTTACCAAATTGCGCTTTACCGCCTTGCCGACCTTGTTGGAAACGATAAATCCGACGAGTTTGCAATTTCCGCGCACGAAGTGAAGTGTTAAATATTTTTCGCTATATCGCGTTCCGTGCGCTCTGACATAGGTAAAACTCCCACGCTTTCTGAGCCTGAAACACTTTTTAAGCATAAACTCAATTCTTTCCGAGCGGTTTGGGAGTGAGATTTTTTCTGCCCTTGTCGCGGCGGCGTTTAAGCACTCTGCGGCCTGCCGTCGTTTTCATTCTCGCACGGAAACCGTGTACTTTTCTCTGTGCTCTCTTTTTAGGCTGATAAGTTCTTTTCATAATGTTTCGTCCTTTAATTGATTATTCTTCATTTAGGCGTAATACTACCGCTATATTATACTTGATAGATTTGCAATAAGTCAAGTAATTTTTTGCGCGGAAAATGGTTTTTTAACGCGCCTATCCTCCGCTTGCCCACTGTTTAACCCCGCCGCCGCAAAAGAAATGCCGCGGCACACTCTCCTCGCACGGAGACAAAGAAATGCCGCGGCTCCATACTCTCTCGGCTCCGCGGCGCTTCTACGTTTATGATTTTTCAGCCTCTTAAAGCGTTTGCTTTGCGATCCACTCCCACATATTCCGCTCGACGTTGCAATTATCGGGGACAAGATCGCCGACCGCCGACAGAGAACCGTTGTCGAACTCCGTTTTGACGCTGTCGTTAAACGCATACACCCAGGAGAAGTGTCCCATATAGTATGCGGTCGGGTCGTCGGCGCCGCGAACGTTCGCCGTAAGCGTGAAATGCACGTTCTCCGCACCCGCTTCGAGCAGACGGTAGAAAGTGGGAATAGTCGTCGCTTTCGGGTCTACCGTGGTATCGTCGGCAGATTGCAGGAACCAAATGTTATAGTCTTTGATTCCCTCTATCATATCGTCGCTTATGCGGGAGTTGTCATACGCCTCGCAAATGGGGTAGAATGCCGCGAAGTAATCGCCGTGCTCGAACGCCATGTTCATGGTCATATACCCGCCATTCGAGCACCCGCCGAGATAAATCCGATTGGTATCTATATCGGGGTTGCTGTCGACATACGTCGTTATAGCCTGCCACAGCGCCGCGGTATAGCAAGATTCCTGTTTTCCCGTGCCCGTGCCGTTATACTGACCGTCGCCCCTATCCATCCACATAGTCGGGGTCTGCACGGCGAGCACATACGCTCCCGCAAGCCCGTCCTTTGTAAAGTGGTGTTGCACGTTGGTAGAGTTATCCGTCGTGAGACCGGTTACTTCGTTGCCGAGGAGGGTTATGTCTATATCCGTACCGCCCTCGCCCGCGCCGTGGAGCCAGATAACAAGCGGGTTCTTGCCGCTGTCTTTGTCCGCGCCCTTAGGCGTCCAGCTTGCGCGTTGCAAGGTTATGCCCTTACCTTCGCCGGTGTAGTGGACGGTATCTTTATTCCAGCTCGCCGTTTGCGGGACTACCCTCTCCGCCTCGGTGATTTTTTGGCGCATG
>CANQCB010000009.1 GCA_947589145.1 uncultured Clostridia bacterium
GCTTAAACCCGTTGCGGACCGACTTAACGAACTCCTCGGCGGCAAAGTAACCTTCGCGACCGACGTCGTCGGAGAGGACGCGCAAAAGAAAGTCGCCGCGCTCAAACCCGGCGAGTGCGTGCTTCTCGAAAATCTCCGTTTCCATTGGGAAGAGGAGAAGAAAGACGAGGGCTTCTGCAAGAAACTTGCCGCGCTCATCGACGGAGACAAGGGCGTGTACGTCAACGACGCGTTCGGAACGGCTCACCGTTCGCACGCTTCCACCGCCGCGATCGTCGAATACGGCTTGGTAAAGACGGCTGTATGCGGCTTCCTGATCGAGAAAGAACTTTCCGTCATGGCGGACAGCCTCGATCACCCCGAGCGTCCTTTCGTTGCCATTCTCGGCGGCGCAAAGGTTGCGGATAAACTCAACGTAATAAATAACCTCCTCGAAAAGTGCGATACGCTCATCATCGGCGGCGGAATGTCATACACCTTCCTCAAAGCCATGGGCAAGGAAGTCGGCACTTCGCTCGTAGACGACGAGAAGATCGAGTATTGCAAGGATATGATCGAAAAGGCGAAGAAGGGCGGAAAACAACTCCTTCTTCCCATCGACACCGTTGTCACGAAGAATTTCCCCGATCCCATCGACGCGCCCGTCGAGGTCAAGACGGTCTGCTCGGATAATATCCCCGCGGATATGATGGGTCTCGATATCGGCGAAAAGACGAGAAAACTCTTCGCGGACGCTGTCGCGAGCGCAAAGACCGTCATTTGGAACGGACCCATGGGCGTGTTCGAGAACCCCATTCTTGCCGAAGGTACGAAAGCGGTTGCAAAGGCTCTCGCCGACGTTCACGGCAAGGCAACGACGATAATCGGCGGCGGCGACTCTGCGGCTGCGGTTCAACAGCTCGGATTTGCGGACAAAATGACGCATATCTCCACGGGCGGCGGCGCGTCTCTCGAACTCTTCGAGGGCAAAGTCCTTCCCGGTATCGCATGCCTCAACGAAAAGAAATAAAAGAAAATTTTCGATAATTTTTCGGCGGATATGTATATGCGTATCCGCCGTTTTTTTTGTCGTATTCCTGCCTGCATTGCGCGAAAATGCGGATTTGTCGGGCGATTGCTATTGACTTATGCCGCACAAAATGCTAAAATAAATTTACATTCGGCAGACCGTGCAAAATATGCGGTTCACGCTCCGAAAAGTCGGTCGCCGAAACACATTGCTCACGGGAGGCGCGGCTGTCGAAGCGCGTTTGAAAAATGAATTTGAACGAATACAACGATTATCCGCTTGCCAATTCTCAACCCGACGAACTCAACTCCTTCGGGGGTAATCCGTCGGCGGTAGAGCATAGGCAATTTTCAGGCAACGACTCGGCTCATAACGGTGAGGTAAGACGGGGTAAGAGCAAAGTAGTGACCGTGGTCGTCACCTCGCTTGCCGCGATCATCGCGCTCATAACGTTATTGACCGCGCAGCCGGCGACGCTCAACGCCGAGTTTGTCGGCGATCTGCAAGCCACGGATACCGCGGTAACGTATACGGTAAAAGCGGACGTTGACGAAACGACCGACCTGTCCTCGTTGTTCGTGGTGTTACGCAACGCATTTACCGACAGAAAACAGCCCTTTGACGAGATCGAAAAGGACGCCGACGGCAATTTCACGGGCAGTTTTCAAGACCTGAAACCGAACAGGGAATATACCGTAGCCGTGGTGCAAAAAACCGCGCTCGGGCAGAGTACCGTAATAACGAAGCCGATTCGGACGACCGATAACGACGGGTAACATGCCGTCGTAACAGGCGAAACACGCCGATCGAATTTTGGTAATATAAGAGGATAAAAATATATGAAAGTAAAAACGGTAAAACAAAAAAAGCAAAAATCGTCCAAAAAATCCTTGAAATTAAAAATCTTCAAGTGGGTCGCGTTCGTTATTGTCGTAGGCGTGACGATCGCGGGCTTTATCTTTTCGGGAGTATTCCACGGAGAAAATTCCGTATTCAACAATACCGTAAGCAATAACAGCTTCTTGCAGTGGTGTTACGAACACGTTCCCTCCGTGGTTTCAAGCATACAAATAATAACGATATCCTGGTTTGCAAGCATGCTGTTGCACTTTATCCTCAGCAAGGCGTTTACTCGCACCAAGCGCGGCGTAACGGTGGTTAAGCTCATAAACAGTTTCATAAGTTGGATAGTCGTTATCGTGGCGTTCTTGCTCGTGCTGTCGGCTTGGGGCGTCGATACAGGTGCGCTTCTTGCGAGCGCGGGCATATTGACATTGGTCATAGGCCTCGGCGCGCAAAGCCTGATTGCCGACGTCATTGCCGGGCTCTTCCTCGTGATCGAAGGCAACGTTCAGGTGGGCGATATCGTGATAATAGACGATTGGCGCGGCACCGTTATGGACATAGGACTTCGTACGACGCGCCTGCTCGACGTCAGCGGCAACATAAAGGTAATAAATAACAGCGACATAAGAGCCGTCATAAATCAGACGCGCGAGCTTTCGGTGGCAAAATCGATCATAAGTATCGAATACGGCGAGTCGATTCCCCGCGTCGAAAAGATCATAAGCGACAATATCGCCAAATTAAAAGAGAACATTCCGGGCGCCGTCGAAGGCCCCGCATATTACGGCGTGGATTCCCTCGGCGCTTCGAGCGTGAACCTGCTTTTCCTCGCCAAATGCAAAGAAGAGGACATATATCAGGTTACAAGGGACATGAACCGCGAACTGAAAATCATGTTCGACGCAAACGGCATAAACATTCCTTTCCCGCAAGTTGTCGTAAATCAGCCTGCGCCCAAAACAGGCGAGGACAAATAGAGGCGCGGTGATACGGCGCCGATATTGGAAGGCACATAGCGCTGCTGATACGCGCGAACCGAGAACGTTATTGCTCAGTCACATACCTCTTTAAGTATGCTCCTTCGCATAACAACCTCTCTCGCACGTCTGAGCGGCACTCTGTGCCTTCCTGTGAGTTGGTTCGGTAAGGGACTTTTACAATAAGATTTATCGTATGATATAACGCACTCTGTGAAGTCACAGAGTGCGTTATGCTTTTATAAGATAAAAATCTTGAAAGAACACAAAGTTGAAGCAATAAACGAAGCAGCAGATGTGCGTAGATTTTCGAGATAGGTGGCACGGAATTTGTATTGCGAAGCAAACGACCCCGAAGCCTACCTCATGGTGGCGAGGGAAATTCCGTGACAGATATCCGAAAAGATGCGTGCAGATGCGGATATACCGTAGCGCACGCCCGTGGCGAGCGTTAGCGGTGCGCAAGGGAAAAGCAAACTCCTTTGCCGAAATAACCTCTCTCGTGCCTCTAAACACCACTCTCCGCCGCGCCTTGCCTCGGCTGAGCGAACTGTTCGCTATTGGGCTATGCACGAATTGTTACTTTATTTACGCTCGCGGTAGATTCACTCGTGATAATGAAAATAAATATCCACCCGCTTGGCGGGTGGATATTTATTTTGGTACCACATAGGGGAATCGAACCCCTGTTTCCGGCGTGAGAGGCCAGCGTCCTAACCGCTAGACTAATGTGGCATACTCTTACGAACCTTGTGTATTATACTACAAATCGAAGAGTTAGGCAAGGATTTTACGCGGAATTAAGGAAAAATATTATCGCGCTTGCGGATTTTTTCCGTTATTTTTTATCGAAGGCGTGGGCGAGGTTGAGAATGTGGTCGGCGGCACGCTCCATATTGCCGACGAGGTTTATCATAACGCTACTTGATTGAGGCTGACATTTGCCTTCGTTCATACGCTTGATATGCCCGTCGATCATCTGCTTTTTGAGCTTATCGATATCGTCCTCATATTCCTCGGCTTTGACTACGGCGGTTTTGTCCGTACCGTTAAAGGCAAGAATACTGACATCGAAAAGTTCGTGTATCTGTCTGTCCATTTGCTTGATTTCCGAGCACATGGTCTCCGAAAAATCGAGATTGTCATCGACGTAATGCACGGTATATTTCGTCATATTATCCGCAAGGTCGGCGATACGAAGAATATCCGCGAGAGATTCGTGCAGGGCGGAAATGGTTTTTTCGTCCTGATAAGAAATGTCGCGGCTTGCCAACTTAATCAGGAATTTTGTATACGCCTTAGCCGATTCCACCACCTGCGCGATATTCTTCCTTATGTGGTGCATGGCGTCTTTGTCCTTTGCAAGGAAAGAGTCAACCGACTCGGTGAGAATACCGAGGGAAATGGTAGCGAGGCGCACAGCCTCTTTTTTTGCCTGCAAAACCGCGATAGCCGGAGTTTCGAGGAAACGATCGTCGAGAAGGGAATTGGAAATATCCGGTTCGGTTTGCCGATCTCTTGCAACCTTTTTCCTTTCGTGCACCACGAATGTGGCGACGTTGACGAAAACGTTTACGAATGGGAAGAATATCAGCACGCAAATGACGTTGAATATCGTGTGGAATACCGCGATCTCCAACCCGGGATTGTGCATCCAGCCGAGTACGGTGTCAAGAAAATTGTTTTCGGGAAAATTCCAGATCAATAGCGGAATAAGGAAAATCACGACGCCGAATACGTTGAACAGCAGGTGAATAAACGCCGCGCGCTTAGCGTTGATATTCGCGCCGATAGATGAAATAAGCGCGGTTATACAAGTGCCGATATTCGTGCCGAGAATGAGAAACAGCACACCGTTCACACCCCCGAATAACGCGCCGCTCGTTGCCGTGGCGAGACTTATGACAATGGAAGTGACCGCCGACGACGATTGAAGCAACGCCGTAATGGCAATGCCGAGAAGCAAAAGAAGAAATGGATTGCTTATTGCGTTTATGGCTTGTTGAAAAACGGGATCTTCGGTGAATATCTTCATGGAAGTGCTCATGAGTTGCAACCCCACGAACACAAGTCCCACGCCGCCGACGATATAACTTATCGTTTTGACCGTATCCTTTTTGGAAATCATGGCGACCAGAATGCCGAGGAACGCAAAGGGAAGAACGAACACCGAGAAAGAGAACGAACCGAGCGCCGCGATATAACCCGTGATCGTCGTACCTATGTTTGCGCCCATGATAATTGCCGTCGCCATCGTCAGCGACATAACCCCGGCGTTTACGAAACCGACGGTCATGACCGTTGTCGCCGCCGACGACTGTATGAGCGCCGTCGTAGCCGTTCCTATGCCGAGTCCCGCAAATTTGCCCGAAGTCGAAGTTTTGCTGAATAATTGCCGCAATTTGTTGTTTGCGAGTTTTTCGATTGCGTCGGACAGCACCTTAAAACCGAAGAGTAAAACTCCCAGTCCGCCGAACAATGAACATATCGCTGCGGCAATTTCCATAAAACAACTTCTCCTTTTCGGAATTCAACAAGTTCACACTTGCCTGTATATATTTTACATTATTTCGTCATTGTATTGCAACCGTTTTAATGAAAAATTGCGTCATTCTCTTGACTTTATATACCAATAGTGCTATTATCGGTATAACAAGTATGAAAAGTATAACAAAAATGACAAAACAGGAGGGCAAATTATGAAAGTCGGAGAGAATCGATATTTTTTCGGGCTTGCAAAAATCGGCGCAAAAGGGCAGATAGTGATACCGAAAGAGGCGAGAGAAAAATATAATATGCATTCGGGCGATCACGTTCTCGTACTCGGAGACGAGACTTCGGGGATATGGATAGCCTCTGCCGACGTGTTCGATAAAATGGCGCCCGGCGCGCTCGCGCAAATCGTCAAAGGCGGACTTGGCGCATGAACGCCGTCGAGACATACGGCCTTTGCCGCTATTTCGGCGACGTTCACGCTTTGAACGGGCTGGATCTGACGATTAAACGCGGAGAAGTTTTCGCCTTGCTCGGGTCCAACGGAGCGGGGAAATCAACGTTGATTAACGTACTGACCTGCGCCCTACGTCCGACTTCGGGCAGTGCGCGCGTAATGGGCTACGACTTATCCGACGCGGCGGGGATCGGGAGCGTTATTTCGGTGTGCCCGCAGAAAACGGCGGTCGCGCTTCGACTGACCGTGCGCGAAAATCTCATGTTTATGTGCGGGATATACGGAATGAACAGATCGGAGTCGCGGGCGCGGACGGAGGAGCTTATCGCGGAATTTTCGCTCGGCGAGGTAGCGGAGCGCTCGGCAAATAAACTTTCGGGCGGGTACGCTCGCAAACTCTCTGCGGCAATGTCGCTTACCCGCCGCCCCGCGGTGCTATTTCTCGACGAGCCGACGGTGGGGCTTGACGTTATGGCGCGCCGAGAGCTTTGGAATGCCGTTATGCGGCTTAAAGGCGACACGACGGTGGTTTTGATTACGCACTATCTCGAAGAGGCGGAGATTTTCGCCGATCGGGTGGGGATAATGGCGAGGGGCAAACTCCTCGCGGTCGGCACGCCGACGGAGTTATCCGCAGCGGCGGGAGCGGTCTCCTTCGAAGAGGCGTTAATAAAAACGGTGAGCGGCGCATGAAAAGAGCGATATTATTTTTCGGAAAAAATATTCGGGAGATGTCGAAGGACCCCGTCGGGTATATTTTCGTGCTCGGCTTTCCCGTTTTTATGCTGATAATCTTCGCAGTGACCAATGCGCTTATACAAGGAGCCGCGACGGCGGATAGCGGTATAATCACTCCCTCGACAACCATGTTCGAGATGAAGTATAACGCTCCCGCTATGGCACTCTTCGGGCTGGGCTTTATCTCTCTCACGCTTACTTTGCAGGTGTCGAAGGATAAGTCCACGGCGCTCCTCGGACGGCTGTTTACCACGCCTATGAAGGCGGTCGATTACGTTATCGGTTATATGCTGTGCGGGCTTGCGCTGTGTCTTATTCAGCAGATTGTGTGCTACGTTTCAGCCGAGATAATAGGCGCGATTGAGGGGGCGAACGCCGACGGCTCGGCAAACGTGATCAACTTCGGCGCGGTAATGCTCTCGGTACTTTCGCAAATTCCGTCAATGCTCCTCTTTGTATCGCTCGGGATATTGCTCGGCGCGTTAATGAGCGACAGATCCGCGCCGCCCGTATCCTCCGTCGTAATCAACGCGGCGGGCGTGCTGGGCGGGTGTTACGTCCCGCTCTCGCTCATGGGCGGGTTCGCGGTGTTTTGCAAGTGTTTGCCATTCTATCCGCAATTACTCGCCTCGCAAGCGATAACGGCGGGTGAGTGGATCGGGTTCGGTAATTTCTGGGCGTATATCCTCATAACGTTCGCTTATGCCGCGGCGGGGTGCGGGCTGACCGTCCTTGCGTTTTCGGTTAAAAAGAAAAATTTTCAGATATAAACGGCGGTGCGGTGCATAAAAACCGCATAAACTGTTAATCATTCCTCTTGACAAAAACAGGAGGAATTTTTATGTCATTCAACCCATTCAACGAAAAGCCCGAGAAACTTGCGGTTTTTGAAAACCGGAAATTACTCTGCCCCAAGCCGTACAATAAGAATGAAGCCGATCCTTACACAAAAGTTCGCACAATTCTTATGAACGGCACCGAGTTCGAAGCCGAATCTTTTCAGCGCAACATGGCGCGGCACATTACCGATAACGAACTCCGCCGCGAACTTGCTCTTGTTCGAAGAATAGAGCAGCAACAGCAAAAGAAAATAATGAATCTCAAACCCAAAGACGAGTCCATTCTCGAACACACCATTGCTTACGAACAGCTTGCGGTGGATCTCACCGCGCTTATGGCGCAGGCAGAGCCCGACGAGTATGTGCGTAAAGCTCTCGACTTCGCGCTTCTCGAAGACTTCGACCACCTCTATCGGTATGCCGACCTACTCGAAATGGATATGGGCATAAAGGCGGAGAAGTTAGTGGGGAAGTACACCGAAATAATGCCGGGCCGTCCCACTATTTCCGAACACAGATACCCGACTGACGACGTAAAGCGGAGAATAGACAACAAGATTGCCTCTCCGCTCACTAAACTCCATGCGATGATAATCACGGCGGCTGAGCAGCAGACGATGAACTACTATATGAATCAGGGCGCGTTCTATGACCTTTCCGAAGTGGGCAGACAGTTATATACCGAAATCGCCATGATAGAAGAACAGCACGTCAGCATGTACGAGTCGCTTAACGATTCTTCCGTAACCTGGCTGGAATGTTTGCTCATGCACGAGTACACCGAGTGCTATCTGTACTATTCCATGATGCAGGACGAATGCGACGAGTATATCAAGAAGATATGGGAAAGCCACCTGTTGCAGGAAATTTCCCACCTTCACAATGCCGCGCGACTTCTTGCCAAGTACGAAAAAAAGGAGTGGCAGCAGGTCATTCCCGACGGAACGTTCCCCGAACTTATTTCGTTCTCGAAGATGTCCGAAAACAACAAAACCTATATACGGAACGTGCTTAAAAAGACGGTCACTCAAACGGCGGATCGCGACGGTTGGAAAGAGGTCAATAAAATGCCCGACAATGCCGACTTCTTCAAGTATAACCGCAGGGTAAACGGCAACGTGGCAAGCGTAGCAAGTCATAAGGTCATCGACAAATATATTCTCGAAGCGGGCGAGGATTATCGTTTTCAGGAATTCGAACACCCCGTAAAGAGCCTCCGATCGCGCTGCGAAGATAACGTTAACGTCGGAAGAGTAAAGTGCGATTCCAAGGCGTCGACGGGCAGCGCCAAAGACGGTACTTGTTGAAATTTCTTTAATTAAGAGAAATATTTCCTTGCAAAAACGTGCTATGCGTGATATAATACTCTGGAAAAACAAAGCAAGGAGATTGAAAAATGTCGTGGTGGGACAGCGTAGTACAATCGTTTCAGGATCAGTGGTGGGTGTTTATAATCACCCTTTCCATAGTCGTCGGAGTTTTGCTGTTGTTGAGCCTTTTTTCGAAAGGCAAAATAATCAAATTCAAGACCGTGATAAAAGTAAGCATACACTGCGTGATCGGATTCGTATTGCTTTTCGTAATAAATTTGTTCGGAGGGCTGTTCTCCGGCGGATCATGGGCGATAGTGCCCAAATGGTATTCCTGGATACTCATCGGCATTTTCGGAACGATCGGCGTAATCTTTATGGTAATAGCCTATTTCGCATGGCCGGGTATTTTCACGGAAATTCCCATAACGACATGACCCGAGCGATTTCGATTTATTGATCGATATCGCAAACTTACGCAAACTTAAACGAGAACGGTAATACGGCCGCTCTCGTTTTTTATAGGCAAATATATGGGAGCCATTTATATTCCTTTTCATACGGCGGCACGCGTACTTTTTACGTTTGAAACCTCGTCCGCTCAAACGGAAGCGGTGGCGTTTATGCTTGCGCCCGTCCTATTCCGAAAACTTCGCTTATCCCGATTTATCTGCTTACGGTTGTGTTCAATTTGATAAAATCGTTTGGTCGCGTAAAAATAAAAAGTCGAATTGTCGAATCAAAATATATATATTATGTAAAAATTTTATGAAAATGTCTTAAATTTGCTTGCTTATGGGTCGCTTTTATGATAAAATCACGCATAGTGACTTATGCGGTCCGCTGTCGTAGGATATTACGTCAAGAACGCATATTGAATTATAGGAGAAAAAGTCATGAGTAATTTGATACAAGAAATCGAAAGAGAGTATCTGAAAGAGAATGTTCCTCAGTTCTCGGTCGGCGACGTCGTCAAAGTATACGTAAAAGTCGTCGAGGGAAACAGAGAGCGTTTGCAGGCATTCGAGGGCACGGTCATCGCGCGTAAAAACGGCGGTCTCAGAGAGACGTTCATTGTTCGCCGCGTTTCTTACGGCGTGGGAATCGAACGTTCTTTCCCGCTTCATTCGCCGCGTATCGACAGGGTGGAGGTCGTAAGAAAAGGTAAAGTGCGCCGCGCCAAACTTTATTATCTCAGAAAGTTGTCCGGCAAAGCGGCAAAATTAAAAGAGGGAAAATAAGGCGCTTAAAAGAGTTTGATTTCTCAAACTCTTTTCGTACTTTTTTGGAGGTTGAAATTGGTTAACTTTTTATCCGAAGTCAGCGATACCTTTGCTACAAGCCTTATAGCGGTATTGATATTGGTTTTGCTTACGATAGTTCTTGTGCCTATCGGAGTTTTCCTGATCGGGAGATATCACGGCGTGGAAAAGGCGGACAGCGAAAAGGTCGGCAAACTCAAAACGGTTTACGTTATGCTTATCGTCCTTGCGGTCGGTCTGGCTGTTCGTTTGCTTATGACCTTCGTCGTAAACGGTTACGGCCCCGATTATTCGGAAGTATACAATCTCGCAAACGACGTTTCGAATAACGGTTTTGTAAACTTTGCAAATAAATACGTAGGCATGGGACCTTTAACGGGTTATATATACGCGCTTTTCGGCTCTTGGGGAATTGCCATGGGCAACGAAATAGACAGTATATGGATGCAATTCTTCGTAAAACTTCCGTACATTCTCGCCGACGTCGCGCTTTTCCTTTCGATATATTTCGTTTCGACCAAATATACGAATAAATACGTTGCGCTTACGATTGCCGCGCTTTACTATATCAGCCCGATTTCTTTCGTAATGTCGTCGATGTGGGGCAGCGATTATGCTTTCCTTGCGCTTGCGCTTTTCTATCTTTTCTACTTCTTGCTTACGAAGAATATTTTCGGTATGACGGTGACGTCCGTGCTTGCTTGTCTGATAAGCCCCGACGCAACGTTCGTCGTTCCGATTATAGCGGTATATTTCATATACGCGTTTGTAAAGTCGATAATAAAAATAGTAAAGACCAAGCCCTCGTTTGACGGTATATTCAAGGACAGCACGCTTTACAACGTTTTCTACGTTCCGCTTTGTCTTGCGCTCGGCTTGGTGGCGATATATCTGCTTGCCTTGCCTGCATATTATCCGGGACAGGCGGGCGGTTTTGCGAGCGTTTACAATCTGCTTTTCGTGCAACCTTTCCTCACGAGCGGCTCGTTGGAATTTTTCTCGAAGAACGGACTCAGCGTATACAACGTATTCACGCAGAACTACAAAGAGTTGGGCACGAATTTCCCGACGATTTGGTTTGCCATCATATTCGTGGTGCTTATCGTAGCGGTCGTTGCCATAATCTTTGTGAGAAAGCGCAACCGTGCAAACCTCGTCATTCTCGCGTCTTATGCGTCGCTGACGGTTGCGATATACTTTATGGGCTTGGGCGAATGGGCTATTATACCTTCGCTCGTGCTTATGCTCCTCGGTTTCATAGTATCCAAGGACAAGCGCATTATTAAAACTTTTTCCGTCTTGTCCGTGTTGGTAACGCTGAACGCGCTGCTCGTTATGCTCGGCGGAGATCAGATCAACTCGACTCTCGCCGACTCGGTATTCAAGATGACGAAGGGCGCATATCTCGGGTTCTCCATCGCACTGTCGGTATTGGCGGTTATCGTGCACATATACTATACGGTTGTTGCGCTCGACATTACCATTACCGGAAGAAGAAAGGAATTCCTTACGGACGCCGCTTCTTCGTTCGGAGAAACGATCAAGGGCTTTGTCCGAGGATAAAAACCAAGAGACAGGGAGGACGGAATGCTTGCAAAGATAAACAGTTTCGGTTTGCAGGGGATCGAAGGATATTCGGTTTTCGTCGAGATAGACATAAACAACGGACTCCCGGGTATGGAAATAGTCGGCTTGCCCGACAAGTCTACAAAAGAATCCAAGGAGAGGGTGCACAGCGCCATAAAAAACAGCGGCTATCGGCTTTCTCCGAAGCGCATAACCGTCAACCTTGCTCCCGCGGATATGAAGAAAGAGGGCTCGCATTTCGACCTTCCCATAGCGCTCGGAATACTTTACGCGACCGAACAACTCCAATCGGACAAACTGTTCGATACGGTATTCGTAGGCGAATTATCGCTCGGCGGCGAACTCGGAAAGGTGAACGGCATTCTGCCGATGATAATTGCCGCGAAGCAGCTCGGGCTTAAAAGGATAGTAATTCCAAAAGCCAACGAAGGCGAGGCGTCGTATATCGACGGTGTTTCGGTTTATGCATTCTCCTCACTCCGCGAGACGGTTGAGTTTCTTACGGGGGACAAAGAGGCGGAGCCGATTGCAGTCAAAGACGTGCAAGCGGCTTTTTGCGCTGACAGGGCGAAAGAAAATCTCAAATACGTAAAAGGTCAATATCAAGCGCGCCGCGCCATGGAAATAGCGGCGGCAGGCGGTCACAATATGCTGATGATCGGACCTCCGGGCGGCGGCAAGACCATGCTTGCGAAGTGTATCCCGGGGATACTCCCCAAAATGTCGGTGGACGAAGCGTTGGAAACGACGAAAATTCACAGCGTAGCGGGGGAATTGAAGGAAGAAGGGATCGTGACCGAACGGCCGTTCCGCTCGCCTCATCATACGGCGTCGCGCATAGCGCTTACGGGCGGCGGTGCGTCGGCAAAACCCGGCGAAATCTCTCTCGCGCATAACGGAGTGCTTTTCCTCGACGAATTGCCCGAATATTCGCGCAGTACTTTGGAGATACTCCGACAGCCTCTCGAAGACGGCAGAATAACCGTGTCTCGCGCGGCGCGTACGGTGGTATACCCGTCGAGATTTATGCTCGTCGCGAGCATGAATCCCTGCCCGTGCGGAAATCGCGGTTCGACGACGCAGGAATGCACGTGCACGCCCGCGCAAATTACCAAATATCTTTCCAAAATATCCGGGCCTCTTCTCGATCGTATCGACTTGCACATAGAGGTTAATTCGGTCGATTACGACGAACTTTCCTCGAAAACCGAAGGCGAGTCGTCCGAAGCGGTTAAAGAAAGGGTAGACAAAGCGAGAGCCGTTCAGCTCAAAAGGTTTGAGGATAGCGGAATATATTGCAACGCGCAAATGTCGTCGAATCAGATAAACGAGTTTTGCAAGATCGACGAGGAAACTCAGCAAATACTCAAACGCGCTTTTATCCGTCTCGGACTTTCTGCGAGGGCGTATACGCGCATTCTCAAAGTGGCGCGGACGATAGCCGATCTCGACGGAAGCGCGGAAATAAAATCCGCGCACGTAGCGGAAGCCTTGCAATATCGTAGTCTCGACAGGAGTTATTGGGGATGACTGATGAGCGCAAAGCATTGTTTTGGTTGTCGAACGGCGGCACGCCGTCGGATAAGCTGAACAAACTTGTGGAAATATACGGCTCGGCGTTGGAAGTTTTCAACGATTTTCCGACTGAAAAGTTGAAAAAGTTTTTGGGAGACAGAATTTATTCCGCTTTGCGCCTGACGCGCGACGAAAAGACGATCGACGAAAAACTCATGAAGTTAAAAGCGGACGGAATAAGAGTTCTGCTTCGCGGCAACCCCGATTATCCCGAGTCGCTCACTAACATCGACGAGCCTCCTGCGGTGCTTTATCTCAAAGGCAACGCCGAACTTTTGAAAAGAAAATGCATTGCCGTGGTAGGTACGCGCAGATGTACGGATTACGGCAAGCGGGTAGCGACGGAGTGGACGGCGGAACTCGCCGAGAAATTCACGGTGGTAACCGGTCACGCTACGGGCATAGATACTTATGCGGCAAAGAGCGCGGCGGAAAAAGGCAGTCTGATATGCGTGCTTGCTTGCGGAATCGACATGTTCACCGTGCCCGACTTTATGCGGAAAGCGGACTTGCTTCTCGTAAGCGAATATCCCTACGGCACGCATACGGAGAAGTTTATGTACGCGGAAAGAAACCGACTTTTCGGCGGATTGAGCGAAGCGGTGCTCATAGTCGAAGCCTCGCGAAAGAGCGGCGCGTTAATAACCGCGGAATGGGCTTGCAGGCAGGGTCGCACCGTGTTCGCGGTCCCGGGCAGCGTTTTTTCGGAAAGAAGCGCAGGCGTGAACGAACTAATACGCAACGGCGCGACGGCGGCGACTTCGGTGGACGACATATTCTTCGACCTCGGCGTTGATACCAAAGCGAAAGAACAATCGACTCTGCCCGAACTGACGGGGAACGAGAAAAAGGTTTACGAATTCCTCTCGAACGGACAGCGCAGATTTGACGAAATAACGGATTTTTTGGGGTTATCTCCCAACGAGACTTCCACGCTGTTATCGATGATGGAACTCGGCGGAATAATAGAAAAGAAAATGCAGAACTATTACGCACTGCTTAGATCATAAGGAGCATTACTTGAAACTCGTAGTGATAGAAGGTGTGGGCAAAAAGCCCGCAATACAAAAATATTTGGGTAGCGGCTATAAAGTATTCGCTACCATGGGGCACGTCAGAGACCTGCCCGTCAGAACGCTTGCCGTGGACGTAAACGACAATTTCAGACCGACTTATCAAATTATGACGGACAAGAAAAAGGTCGTGGACGATCTGAAAAAAGAGGCGGAAAAAGCGGAAGAGATCTTGCTTGCGACCGACCCCGACCGTGAGGGAGAGGCCATATCCTGGCACATAGCCACCATTCTCGGAATACCCGAGGACAGAAAGGCTCGTATAACTTTCAACGAAATTTCCAAAAAAGCGATAACCAAAGCGCTCGAACAGCCGCGTATTATCGACAAAGGACTTGTTGACGCGCAACAGGCGCGCCGCGTGCTCGACAGACTCGTCGGCTATAAAGTTTCACCCGTACTTTGTTCCAAAATACAGAATAAACTTTCGGCGGGCAGAGTGCAGAGCGTAACGCTCCGGCTCGTAGTGGAGCGCGAGCGCGAGATCATGGATTTCAACCCCGAGGAATATTGGCCTTTCTTCTCCGTTCTCGAAGGAGGCAAAACGCATATAAAGGCGTCCCTCGTAACCAAGGGCGGCGAAAAATATAAGATAGGGAGCAAGGAGCAGGTCGATAAGACCGTAGCGGACTTAAACGGCAAAATTTATTGTGTGAAGTCGGTAAAAAAGACGGTGACTTCTTCGCATGCCCCCGCGCCTTTCAGAACGTCCACGATGCAACAGGACGCTATCAATAAACTCGGAATGAGTTTGAAACAGGTGTCAATGGCGGCGCAGGCGCTTTATGAGGGCGTGGATATCCCGGGCGAAGGCAAAGTAGCGCTTATAACGTATATCCGTACCGACTCGACGCGCGTCTCTCCCGAAGCGATATCCGCCGCAAGAGAGTTTATTACGAAAAATTACGGCGCCGAATACGTTCCCGAAAAGCCGAATTATTATGCGTCGAAAGGGAACGTGCAAGACGCTCACGAAGCCATTCGTCCCATCTCTCTTACGCGCACTCCCGAAAGCCTTAAAAACGCGATAAACAAGAATTATTACCGTTTGTATAAACTCATTTACGACAGATTTTTGGCAAGTCAGATGAGCAATGCGGAGTATAACTCTCTCACGGCAGATATAACGGCAGGGGAATACGGTTTCAAGGTCACGGGAAAGACGCCGCTTTTTGCCGGATACACGAAAGTTTATACGGAGAATACCGAGAAAGACGAGGACGACATGAAAAAACTCCCCGATTTGACGGAGGGGGAGCGACTCGGCTTCGTAGAATATTCTTACGAACAAAAATTCACAAAGCCGCCTGCGCGTTATACAGAGGCAAGCCTCATAAAAGCCATGGAAGAAAAGGGTATCGGCAGACCTGCGACCTACCAACCCACGGTGTCGTTGCTCGAAAGCAGGACTTATACCGAGCGCGACGGCAAGAATATCAAGCCCACGGAATTGGGCTTCAAGGTAGTTGATATGCTTATTCGCTATTTCCCCGAGATCATGGACGTAAAGTTCACGGCGGAAATGGAGAATAAACTCGACGCTATCGAAGACGGCAACAAAATATGGCAGCAGACCGTCGCGGAATTTTACGACGGGCTCGAAGACGAAATAAGAAAAGCTATGGGGGACGGCTACAAAATGAAAACACCTGCTCAGGAAACCGAGTACAAGTGCGAAAAATGCGGCTCACCGATGGTGATTCGTGACGGACGTTATGGTAAATTTCTTGCTTGCTCGGCATATCCGAAGTGCAAAAACACCAAACAACTCGACGAAAAAGGTAACATAAAGGAGAAATCCGAACCCGTGATCGTCGAAAGCGATGTAATTTGCGAAAAATGCGGCGCAAAGATGATAATAAAAGACAGCGTCCGCGGTAAATTCCTCGCTTGCCCGAACTATCCGAAGTGCAAAAACACCAAGGAATACGGCGAAGAAGTCAAACTTCCGCCTTGCCCCGTGTGCGGCAAGCCTATGCGAAAGATCAATTATCATCGCGGCGTGTTCTACGGTTGCAGCGGATATCCCGAATGTAATTTTGCGGTCTATGACAAGCCGACGGCGGAGAAATGCCCGAATTGCGGAAGCATGATAGTGGAAAAACAGCGTAAAGACGGGGTTTATCACAAATGTTCGAATAAGGAATGTGATTTTTCCGTAAAATTATCAGATGGTAAATAAAGTAAACGTAATCGGCGCGGGACTTGCCGGTTGCGAAGTTGCTTTGACTCTCGCCGAAAACGGCGTTGAGGTGGAACTTACGGAGTGTAAACCGCTCATGCGGAGTGCGGCGCATACCGAGGACGGGTTTTGCGAACTCGTATGCAGCAATTCGCTCAAAAGCAACGATCCGCTCACCGCGCACGGCATGTTAAAAGCGGAATTGCGACTGCTCGGCAGTCACGTATTGAAAGCCGCGGAGGAGTGTGCCGTTCCCGCAGGAAGCGCGCTTGCGGTGGATCGCAAGCAATTTTCGCAAAAAGTGACCGAGCGCATACGCTCCTCTCCGCTGATCAAGATAAAAACCCAAGCGGCGGACGGGATCGGAGACGGTATAACGGTGATCGCCACAGGTCCTCTGACCTTGCCTCCGTTGGATCGGGTAATATCCGACCTTTTCGGCTCTTTGCATTTCTACGACGCGGAAGCGCCCATCGTCTCCGCGGAAAGCGTGAATATGGAAAGCGCGTTCTTTGCGGCACGGTACGGTAAGGGCGACAGCGACTATCTGAATTGTCCGTTGGATAAAGAGGAGTACGAGGCTTTCTACGAGGCGCTGGTGACAGCCGAACGCGCCGACGCACATTCATTCGAAAAACGTGAAATTTTCGAGGGATGTATGCCTGTCGAGGTAATGGCGTCTCGCGGAAAGGACGCGCTCCGTTTCGGTCCCATGAAACCCGTGGGACTGACAAACCCGAAAACGGGCAAGCGCGCATACGCCGTTTTGCAACTTCGAAAGGAAAACGCGCAGGGGGACATGTACAACCTTGTCGGATTTCAGACCAATCTGAAATTTTCCGAGCAAAGACGCGTTTTCGGAATGATACCCGCGCTGAAAAACGCGGAGTATATGAGATACGGCGTTATGCATCGAAACACGTTTATCGACGCGCCCAAGGTAATCGACGATTGTTTTCGCTCAAAAAAGCAAAAAAACGTGTTCGTTGCCGGGCAATTAAGCGGCGTGGAAGGGTACGTCGAAAGTATAGCGTCGGGCAAGTCCGTCGCTTTGCACATTCTCGGTCTGTTGCGCGCAGAACCGAAACCGCTCCCGAGAGATACCATGATAGGAGCGCTAGCCGCCTACGTTTCGACGGAGAATGCCGACTTTCAGCCCATGAACGCCAATTACGGCATATTGCCGCCGATAGATCCTCCCATAAAGGATAAAACGGAGCGCAGACAGGCAATGTTAGACCGAGCGATAAATTCATTAAAAAAATATCAGGAGAATATATAAATGTCACTTAAAGGTACAACCATCGTAGCCGTCAAAAAGGACGGAAAAACGGCAATAGCCGGGGACGGACAGGTCACCGCGGGCGAAACCGTAATCATGAAAGGCAATGCCGTCAAAGTACGCCGTATTTACGACGACAAAGTCGTGGTCGGATTCGCCGGATCGGTAGCGGACGCATTCACGCTTTCCGAGCGCTTCGAGGAAATGCTCAATAAATATTCGGGCAATCTCATGCGCAGCGCGGTCGAACTCGCCCAACTTTGGAGAGGTGACAAAGTCATGCACAAACTCGAAGCCATGATGATCGTCGCCAACAGCGAGGAGATGTTCCTCGTGGACGGCACGGGAAACGTTATCGAGCCCGAATACGGTATATGCGCGATAGGCAGCGGCGGTAATTACGCGCTTGCCGCGGCTCGTGCACTTGCGGCGAACACCGAACTCTCCGCGCGTCAAATCGCCGAAGAGGCAATGCGTATCGCCAGCGAAATATGCGTATTTACAAACGGTCACGTGACTGTTGAGGAGGTGTGAATATGAGCATGACTCCGAAACAGATAGTTACCGAACTCGACAGATATATTATCGGGCAAAACGAAGCGAAGAGGGCGGTTGCGATCGCTCTCCGCAACAGATACCGCCGCAGCCAACTTCCCGAGGAAGTCCGCCGCGAGATCACACCCAAGAACATAATAATGAAAGGTCCGACGGGCGTAGGAAAGACGGAAATCGCGAGACGTCTCGCAAAACTCGTCAACGCGCCGTTTATCAAAGTCGAAGCCACCAAGTTCACCGAAGTCGGTTACGTGGGCAGGGACGTGGAGTCGATGATAAGGGATCTTGTCGAGACGTCCGTTCACCTCGTCAAAGAAGAAATGATGAAGGAAGTCGAGACGATCGCTCGCGCCGAAGCGGAAAAGCGTGTGCTTGAAGTCCTGCTTGCCGAGGAAAAGAGGAAGAACGCGGACGGAGCGAGGGCGGTTATGCGCGAAACTCTCCTGCAATCGTTACGCGCAGGCAAAGAGGACGAGCGAATGATCGAGGTCGAAGTACCCGAAACTTCGAAACCGATCGAAATGCCGGGCGGCATGGGGCTTGAAATTAACCTCAACGAAATGCTGGGCGGTTTAATGCCCAAAAAACACAAAAAGAGGAATGTGACGGTCAAAGAAGCAATGCAGATATTCGTTCTGGAAGAGAGCGAACGCCGCCTCGACATGGACGCGGTGCACTCCGAAGCGTTGAGACGGGCGGAGCAGGAAGGCATAATCTTCATTGACGAGATAGATAAAATAGCGTCAAAAGGCAATACGTCGGGCGTAGACGTATCGAGAGAGGGCGTTCAGCGCGACATTCTCCCGATAGTAGAGGGTTCGACCGTACAGACCAAATACGGAAGTATAAAAACCGACTTCATTCTGTTCATTGCGTCGGGCGCGTTCATGATCTCCAAGGTAGAGGACCTCATACCCGAACTTCAAGGCCGTTTCCCGATCAGAGTGGAACTCGGCAGTCTGACTTTCGACGATTTCGTAAAAATTCTCACTCTTCCCGAAAACGCAATTACCAAACAATATGCCGAACTTCTCAAAGTTGACCACGTAAAT
Organism: uncultured Clostridia bacterium; assembly: GCA_947589145.1. Taxonomy (GTDB): domain Bacteria; phylum Bacillota; class Clostridia; order Christensenellales; family Pumilibacteraceae; genus Protoclostridium. Next base: position 19,238 of record CANQCB010000009.1, read on the forward strand.
CTTACATTCACGCAGGACGCGATCGAAGAAATGGCGAGAATAACCGTTGCGGAGAACGAGACGATGGAAGACATCGGCGCGCGCAGACTTCACACGGTGATCGAGAGCCTACTCGACGACATATCTTTCAATGCGAGCGGCGAATATGACATGATAGACGTAACCGTAGACAAAAATTACGTTGTCAAACATCTCAGCAAAGAGGTAAAGGGGCTCAACCTCAAACGTTATATAATATGATAAATATTCCCAAAGGAACAAAAGACGTTCTCCCTTCGGAGAGCTATAAATGGCATTATGTCGAGGATAAGCTTCGCCGCCTCGCGTCTCTTTATAACGCGAGGGAAATACGCACCCCCGTATTCGAGCATACCGAACTTTTCGTGCGCTCGATAGGCGACGGCACGGACGTAGTCTCCAAAGAAATGTATACTTTCGAGGATAAAGGCGGCAGGTCGATTACCTTGAAGCCCGAGGGCACAGCGCCCGTTGCGCGGAGTTTTGCGGAGAACTCGTTGGACGCGCTGTCTCTTCCTCTGAAAATGTATTATATCATACCTGCGTTCAGATACGAAAGACCGCAGGCGGGACGACTTCGCGAGTTTCATCAATTCGGTTTGGAAGTTTACGGCGCTACAAGTCCGTATCTCGATCTCGATTGCATAAGTTTCGCATACGACGCGCTTACTGGATTGGGCTTGAAAAATATCAGACTCCACCTGAATTCGATAGGTTGCCCCGAGTGCAGAAAAACTTATACGGCGGCGCTTAAAGGATATTTTGCAAGTCGGCTCGATGAAATGTGCGACACCTGCAAGGATAGATACGAACGCAATCCGCTCCGACTTCTCGACTGCAAGTCGCCGATTTGCAAGGCGATCGCGGCGGGCGCTCCCAAAATCACGGACTATCTTTGCGACGACTGCCGCGCTCATCACGACAAACTTTGCGCGCTCCTCGAAAAGAGCGGCGTGCCGTACGAAGTGGACGAAAATATCGTGCGCGGCTTGGATTATTACACCCGCACCGTATTCGAATTCGTTACCGAAGAACTCGGCGCGCAGGGCACGGTGTGCGGCGGCGGCAGATACGATAACCTCGTTTCGTCTATCGGCGGCAAACCCACGGGTTGCGTAGGATTCGCAATAGGGTTGGAACGCATAATCATGCTCATGGAAAAACAGGGAGCGGACTTCGGGAAGGAAAATCTCGGAGTGTTCGTCATGAGTCAATCGTCCGAGCAGACGGACGAGTGCATAAAACTCGTCGCCGCGCTCAGAAAGGCGGGCATTTCCGCAGATACCGAGATGACGGGCAAGAGCCTTAAAGCGCAATTCAAATATGCGGATAAAATAAACGCGGACTACGGCATAGTGATCGGCGCAAGCGAAATCGAAACCAAAAAAGTAAAAATAAAAAATCTTTCCGACGGAACGGAGGAAGAATGCGCTCTCGGAGATATAGAGGCGCGTTTGAAGGAGAAATACAATGGCTGAACTTATGAGCGGAATGAAAAGAACGGCATACTGCACCGAGGTCACCGATAAAATGCTCGGTAAAGAAGTGACGGTTACCGGTTGGACTAACAGTTGGCGCAACCACGGCGGACTTATCTTCGTGGACCTTCGAGACAGAAGCGGTATCGTGCAGGTAGTGTTCGACCTCTCATCGATAGGCGAGGAAGGCTTCAAAAAAGCCGAGGCTATTCGAACGGAATACGTGCTTGCCGTGCGCGGTATACTTCGTAAGCGCGACGCCGATCGCGTCAATCCCAAAATCAAAACGGGGAACATAGAAATACTTGCGACCGAACTTCGCATACTTTCGGAAGCGGAAAACCCTCCCTTCCAAATCGACGAAGCGGCGACGGTAAACGACGCGACTCGCCTCAAATACCGTTATCTCGAACTTCGCACGCCTCGCTTGCAGGAAATTCTCATGCTCAGAAGCAAGGTATGCCACTCGGCGAGAAATTACATGGACGAAAACGGCTTTATCGAGATCGAAACGCCGTTTCTCTGCCGATCGACCCCCGAGGGAGCGCGCGACTATCTCGTACCTTCGCGCGTGCATAAAGGCGAGTTTTACGCGCTTCCGCAATCGCCGCAACTTTACAAACAAATACTCATGATAAGCGGTATGGACAAGTATTATCAGGTGGCAAAATGCTTCCGCGACGAAGACCTTCGCGCCGACCGCCAGCCCGAATTTACGCAGATAGACCTCGAAATGTCCTACGTCGCGGACCAAGAGGACGTAATGACGATTGCCGAGGGTATGATGCGCAGAGTTTTTAAGGAAACAAAGGGGATCGACCTTCCCGAGAAGATAAGGCGCATGACGTATAAAGAGGCAATGGAGCGGTTCGGATCGGATAAACCCGACACCCGTTTCGGACTCGAAATTCAGGATATTTCCGACATTGTGAAAGGTTGCGGCTTTCAGGTGTTCTCGGGCGCGATCGAGCGCGGCGGCAGCGTGCGCATGATAAACGCCAAGGGATTCTACAAGGGCGGCGAAGAGGCGATACTTTCCAGAAAGGACGTTGACGCGCTTCTTCCGTTTGTCAAAGCATACAAGGCGAAAGGGCTCGCTTGGATCGCGGTCAAAGAGGACGGACTTCAATCGCCTATAATCAAATTCCTCGGAGACGAAGTCACCGCGAAAATTATCGAGAGAGCCAAAGCCGAAGTGGGAGACATAATCTTCTTCGGCGCGGATACCGACGAAATCGTGTTCGCGTCCCTCGGCGCGCTCCGACTCAAACTTGCGAAAATAGGAAAACTCATTCCGGAAAATACTTACGACTTCCTGTGGGTGACGGAATTCCCGATGTTCCACTACGACGAGGAAGAAAAGAGATACGTCGCCGAGCACCACCCGTTCACCATGCCCATGGAAGAGGATCTGCCTTTGCTCGATACCGACCCGTCCAAGGTGCGTTCGCAGGCATACGACTTCGTTATCAACGGGTACGAAGCCGGCGGCGGCAGCGTGAGAATACACTCGCAGGAGATACAGAATAAAATATTCAACCTGCTCGGCTTCGACGAACAGCAGATAAAGGACAAATTCGGCTTCTTCGTCACCGCGCTCAAATACGGTACGCCGCCTCACGGGGGACTTGCGTTTGGTCTCGACCGACTTGTAATGCTTTTGACGGGCACAGAGGACATAAAGGACGTAATCGCGTTCCCGAAAGTGCAGAACGCCTCCGATCTCATGAGCGAATCGCCCGCACCCGTAGAAGAAAAACAACTCAAAGAACTTGCGTTAAAGACGGAAACGAAAAAATAAAAATCAAGGAGAGAACAAATGAATATCAAAATTATCGAAAAGACGGACAAAGAAGTAGCGGAGTCCATGGTGCGCGAACTGAGGAGACAGCAGGGCAATATCGAGCTTATAGCAAGCGAGAACTTCGTATCCGAGGCGGTCATGAACGCGGTCGGTTCGCACCTCACGAATAAATATGCCGAGGGCTATCCCGCAAAACGTTACTACGGCGGTTGCCAATTCGTCGACGAGGTGGAGAACCTTGCTATCGAGAGGGCGAAAAAACTCTTTAATTGCAACTATGCCAACGTTCAGCCGCATAGCGGAGCAAACGCCAACCACGCCGCATTCTTCGCCGTACTCGAAACGGGCGACACGTATATGGGTATGAGCCTTGCTTGCGGCGGACACCTTACGCACGGCAGCCCCGTCAATTACAGCGGAAAGCAATACAACGTCGTGCCTTACGGACTTGATCCCGAAACGGAAATGATAGACTACGACGAGGTCGAGAGACTTGCCCTCGAATGTAAGCCCAAACTCATACTTGCGGGCGCGAGCGCATACTCCCGCATAATCGACTTCAAACGCTTCCGAGAGATATGCGACAAAGTCGGCGCATACTTCATGGTGGATATCGCGCACATAGCCGGGCTTGTCGTAGCGGGCGAGCACCCTTCGCCGTTCCCTTATGCGGATATCGTGACGACCACCACGCATAAGACCCTTCGCGGCCCGAGAGGCGGTATGATAATGACGAATAGCGAGGAGCTTGCCGCAAAGATCAACAAGGCGATATTCCCGGGCACGCA
>CANQCB010000010.1 GCA_947589145.1 uncultured Clostridia bacterium
GTACCACCCGGATTTGAACCGGGGGTCAGGGCTTTGCAGGCCCATGCCTTACCACTTGGCTATGGTACCATACCGACATTTCGGTCACGCCTATATAATATAACAGAACGTCGAAGAAAATACAAGCGTTTTTCAATATATTTTATGCGAATTAAAACAAAAAAGCTAATTTTCGATTTTATTAACGCGTGTAAAAACCCGGCGCGCGCATACAATATTATTGAGATTATGTACGAAATAACTTTAAGCGCGGAAAGCAAAAACATAAATTGGTTGGAAGAAGTCGGTTTACGAATCGGCGAAACGTTCGGGAAAAAGGTTGTGACGGCTTGCAGTATAGGGCAAAACCGCTCCGAACTTTGCGTTGGTTGCAATGACGATTTTCGACGTACGGTTGACGTCGGACTCAAAGCGATTATAGCCAATCTGTTTTTGGGCAGGATCAAATACGAATATATTTCCGACGAAATGCGCACTTTACGGCTTTCTGACGCGCGGAAAAAATTACTTTGCCACGCGCTCGTGGGCTTCGACAGGGAAACGGAACAGGAGATGATATCGGACGAAATAGAGGTTGGAAATTATTTCGACATAAACGGCTTTTATCTTTTCCGAATGCGCGAGCTTTTATCTCGTTGGTCGGATATATGTAAACTCGCAAATGAGCACGTCGCATATCTTTCCGATGACGAGACGATGAACGAACTTATTCGTTTTCTCGTCGGCGCGGGGAAATGCCTCGATTGCCGCGCGGAAATATTTTATATCGGCGGCAAATACAGGTTGGTCGAGCATACTCGCGGCGGTATGATCGGGGAGCATTTATTCGACAGCTTCGAAGAATTGCTTTGCCGTCTTATAGACATTTCTCCCTGCGAAACGGTTCTGAGCGGTTTCGAATACGGGGCTTCATTCAAAACGCTTGTTGCCATTTTCGATATCAAACGAGATATTTTGCGATAGATTGACAAAAATTTACTTGCAATATTATGAGAAATGGTATATAATCTTAATACTTTAATTTTCAAATAACAAGGTTTGGTAATACTATATGTTAAAAACATTATTGGCAGAAAGCGGCGATGGCAACGGCGGCTGGACTCTTTGGGTAATGATCGGCGCTGTTGTGTTGATTATTGCGGCATTGTTGATCCTCCCCATGATAACAAATAAAAGAAGAGCAAAGATAGAGAACTCGAAGAGGGACTCTCTTTGCGTCGGCGATACTATAATGACAATCGGCGGCATTGTCGGCGTTGTGCAAGCTATCAACGATATTAACCCGAACAGAAGAGAATTTGTTCTTGAAACGGGCGAGGGTGACAACAAGACTACGATTACTTTCGATATAAAGGCTCTTTATATAGTAATCGATAGCGTCAATAAACCCGTAACGCCTTTCGAAGGCGGCTCAAAAGAGAATCTCAAACTCGACGAAAGCGCAGCCGCATTCGCCGACCCCTCGGACGAGTTGGCAAAGTATATCGACAGCGCGAATGCTCCCGCAGAGGGAAACGAAACCGCCGGTGACGTCGAAAACGAAACCGCAGAACAAAAAGACGAATAATCGACAAAAACAGACAGCGGTTCGCTTCACGTTGCGTAATATCGCATAATACCTTCGCATAACTTAGAGTAAAGTTTATGCGGAGGTTATTTTATGTCTGAAAATAACTCGGTAAAAGCCGACTTCAAACATTATCTTTTGGAAATCGTGAAAGCGGTTATGATTGCTTTAATTCTTTCCTTAATACTCGTTCTGCTGTCAGCATTCATAATCAAAGTGGCAAATCTCGATTCGAACGCAGTCGTGATTTTCAATCAAATCATTCGTTCGGTAAGTATTCTCGTATCCGGACTGTTTGCATTGCGACTGCACGGAAACGGTTGGTTGCGCGGGATCATTGTGGGATTTATTTACAGCATTTTCGCATATCTGATTTTTTCGCTGATCGGCGGGGAGTTCACTTTCGACTTAACTTTACTCAATAATATCGTACTCGGCATGGCGAGCGGACTGATAAGCGGTATAATCGCAATGCTTATAAGAAGAAAGTAAAAAACACTTGCATTTTTTCGGCAAACGAGTTATAATATATCAAAACTCGGAGGTACATTATGAAACACGTAAAAGTAATCGCCACCAACACTATTTGTAAGGAAAAAGGCACGGGCTGCGGCGAATGCCAAACGGGCTGTCAATCCGCTTGCAAGACGAGTTGCACGGTAGGCAATCAGTCCTGTGAACAGAAGAAAACAAACAGAAACACAAAAGTAAAGCAAGACTGATTCGATGGTTCACGTATTTAAGTGTTTGGGGCGTCATTTCGCGCTTGACGTCGAAAGCGGTTCGCTTTTCGAAGTTGACGAACTGACAGCCGATCTTATAGAGAAACGTTCTCCTCTTGCAAAGGCAAAAGGAGATTTTTCTCGTTATAGCGAAACCGAGATAGCGGAAGCAGAACGGGAAATCGACGAACTTGTAAAAAGCGGCGTACTTTTTACGCCCGCGCCCGTTCATCCCGAGCCCGTTTATAAGGGTGTGGTAAAGGCTCTTTGCCTCAATATTGCGCATGGGTGCAACCTTCGGTGTCGCTATTGTTTCGCCGGAGACGGTCAATATCACGGATCGGTGGACTTTATGTCGCCCGAAACCGCAATAAAAGCCATTGATTTTTTGATTGCCAAAAGCGGCACGCGCAAGCGCTTGGAAGTTGATTTTTTCGGGGGCGAACCGCTGCTGAATATGAAAGCGGTGCGCGCCGCCATCGATCACGCTCGCGCCGTGGAAAAGCAGGCGGGAAAAGAGTTTCGCTTTACGATAACAACCAACGCCTCGCTCCTTACCGACGAACTGATAGAATATTTCAATCGCGAAATGTATAACGTCGTGTTGAGCATAGACGGACGTAAAGACGTACACGATTATATGCGTCCGACCGCGTCCGGTGAGGGATCGTTTGACAAAGCGCTCGAGAACTCGCTTAAACTTGTCCGGGCAAGAGGGGATAAGAGTTATTACGTGCGCGGCACGTTCACTTCGCGTAATCTCGACTTTGCGAAAGACGTCCTTGCTTTGAACGACTACGGGTTCGGACAAGTCTCTCTCGAACCGGTTGTGTTGCCGAGCGACGATCCGCTTGCGCTCAAAGAAGAACATATCGAGACGCTTAAAGAGCAATATGAAATACTTGCCCGCGAGTACATATCGCGCAGGGCTTCGGGTAAAGAGTTCGGTTTTTTCCACTTCAATATCGATATATACAACGGTCCTTGCGCAAGCAAACGGTTGGTCGGCTGCAATGCGGGAGACGAATATCTTGCCGTCGCGCCGAACGGGAACATTTACCCTTGCCACAGGTTCGACGGAATGGAAGATTACATAATCGGTAATGTGTGCGACGGTAATTTCGACGAAACGTTGCCGAATTTGTTCGCGACTACCAATCTGACTAAAAAAGAGGGATGTAACGATTGCTGGGCGAAATATTATTGCAGCGGCGGTTGCGCGGCAAATTCCATTCAGATATGCGGAGGAATAAAAAAGCAATATAAATTGGGTTGCGAATTGATGAAAAAACGCGTAGAATGCGCGCTTGCAATAGGCGCTATCGAAAGCGGCGAGCAACAATAATTCAAATATTGAAAATTCCTATTTTTATTTATATTATTTTAGCATATAACGCCGTATTCGTTTGACTAAATCTGTCTTTTGATATATAATCTTTAAGTATGCTAATGTGTTATATAACGCATTAAAGCTCAGAAACTCAGGGCTGAAAATTTCGAAATGAAAAGAAAATCATCATTGGTATTGTTCATACTCGTATGTGTCGCAACGGCATTATTGATTGTCGCGTCTTTTGTGCGATTCAATTATTATCCCGGCGGAGAAGCGTGGGAATACAAAGGGTTTGCAAATTCAATCAGTCTCGGTTTGGATCTTAAAGGCGGTATTTATGCCGTGTATGAAGCGGCGGACGGCGAAGTTCCCGACGACTCGCGCATGAACGGTACGGTGCAGCAGCTTACGTCTTTGCTTGGGGAAAAAGGATATTCCGAGGCAACCATTGTAAGAGAGGGGACTAACAGAATTCGCGTCGAAGTTCCCGACGTCGAAGATCCCGAAGACGTATTTAATATAATCGGCAATCCCGCAGTTCTCGAATTTGTGCTTTCTTCGGATGGTCAAAATCCCGACGGAGAATCTATTTTCGGCAACGGTGACAACGGCGCGGGGGACTATATAGTCGACGCGTACGTGGGAATCAACCAGTCGTCGCCTACACGTGAACCCGTGGTCAATATCGTGTTCAACTCCGCGGGTCAACAACTTTTCGGAGACGCAACGCGCGATCATGTGGGCGAATATATCATAATTTATACGATACAAGGCGATACCCGCGATCAGATTTCCAGCGCCGAGATAAACGAGGAGATCAGAGGCACGGCTATGATTTCGGGAGACTTCACCGAAGAACGCGCGATGGAACTTGCAGACCGAATAATGAGCGGCACGTTCCGTGTTCCTCTCACTCTTATCGAAAGCTCGGTCGTCGATCCGACATTGGGAGACAATGCGCTTGCGGCAGGTCTTATCGGCGGTATCATAGCGTTCGTGATTATTATGATTTTCATGTGCATATTCTACCGCATGATGGGAATGGTCGCTTGTATAACGATGCTCGCATACATGGGGTTGATGTTCCTGTTGCTTGCGACTTTGCCGTGGGTGCAGTTATCATTGCCGGGTATCGCGGGTATTATCCTGTCCATCGGTATGATGGTCGACGGTAACGTAATTATATACGAGAGAATAAAGGACGAATATCGCAACGGTAAGTCTCTTCTTGCGGCGTACCACGCAGGTTTCAGGAAAGCGACCGCGGCAATTATCGACAGTAATATAACGACGATTTTCGCGGCATTGATGTTGTTCATATTCGGTACCGGAACGATATCCGGATTCGGGCTTACGCTCCTTATCGGTTTGGTTTTGTCAATGTTCTCGTCGCTGCTTCTGACTCGCGGACTGCTTATTTGGACGATAAGAATTTGGGGTAGCAATCCGGCGCTTTACAGGCTGCGCAGAAAGGTAGGATTTAACGAGGCGGACGAAATTCAATACGTTCCCAAACAAAAGAAGGCGAAAGTGAAACTTCCCGCAGCAAAAGCCGCGGCTTCTGCGGCTACGGCAGGCGATATCGACGCCGACCTTGCGAACGCTGACGGTGCGGACGAGCCGTCCGACAACGCGTTCGACGAGGATGATTTCGATAAGATTTTCGGTGACAGAGGTGATACGAATGAAAATGATTGATATACACTCCGCCGATTTTACGCTTGTCGAAAAAAAGAAAATTTGGTTCTGCATACCTCTTGTCGTTCTTGTAATCGCTCTTATTTGCGGAATTATATACGGCTTTGTCTTTAACGGAAAAGTTCTCAATCTCGGTATGGAGTTTACGGGCGGTTATTCGCTTACCGTAAAACTCGGTGATGAATTGGATACCGAAGAGGGAGAGAACGCCGCAGAAGAAAAAATTACCGATCTTATAGAGAATTGCGGCGACTACGGCGTAATGTACAACTCGGTTCCGGTAACGGGGCTTGACGTCAGCAGCATAACCAAACAGGGCGAAGGAGTAGATAAAGCGCTTCGCGTATCATTCACCGCCGACGAATATACGCAACAAGTGATGGGCGATACCACTACCGAAGGTACGATCATTTATGAATTGGTCGATCTTTTGACGGATGAATTCTTTGCGGATAACGTATATGGCGGTAGCGTTACCGACGGCGGCAGCGTGAGTGCGTCCGTGAGCTCGGAGCTTCTCATTGCCGCGATATGCGGCGTCATTATGGCGCTTGCTCTTATGCTGATATACATTGCCATAAGGTTTGAATTATTATCGGGCGTTATTGCATTGATCTGTTTGGTACATGATATTGCCATAATGTTCCTGTTTATGCTTATATTCCACATACCCGTTACGAGCACATTTATTGCGGCGTTGATAACGATATTGGGATATTCGATAAACAACACCATAATTATCTTTGACAAAGTAAGAGATAATGTCAAGACAATGCCCGAAACTACTCCCGCAAACGTTATTTCCAATACTTCGGTACGCGACACAATGGTGCGTTCGATAAATACGACTTTCACCACATTCATAATGGTATTTATGGTTTGGCTGATGTCCGCTATATTCGGAGTCGCGGATCTCGTAAACTTCTGCTTGCCCCTTATGGCAGGTTTGATTGCCGGCGCGTTCTCCTCGGTATGTCTTGCTCCTTCTTTGTGGGCTATGTGGAAAACGCGCACCGAGAAAAAAGCAAAGGCTTCGGTGACAGCGGAGGTTGCGCCCGCGCCGCAGGTTGAGGACGACTTTTTCGGAGACATTCGAAAAGACGATGCAGAGACTCAATCACAGGAAACGGAAGAAGTGACTGCGGATAAATCCGACGGAGAAACGCCGAATTCCGACGCAAAACTCGACTGAAAATAAAGCCTTTTGCCGAAATTGCAGAAGGCTTTTATCTTATATTATGAATACGTTATTGCGCAAAAACACTATAACCGAGCCGAATCCCGACGAGATAAAACGGGTATCGGAAAAGTTTGGGTTACTGCCTAAATTGGCAGAACTCTTGTTTTCGCGCGGAATAAAGACGGATGAGCAGATAACTCGATTTCTGCATGCCGATAAATCGAATTTATACGATCCGTTTTTGATGAAAAATATGCGCGAAGTTGTCGAGCGGGTAAAACAGGCAATATCGAGCGGTGAGAAAATAATTGTTTACGGCGATTATGACGTGGACGGAATATGCGCGTCTGCTATTCTTTCGCTTTTCTTTTCTTCTTGCGGCGCGGACGTAGTCGTACACATTCCGAACAGGGAAACGGACGGATACGGACTTAACGTAAATTCCATCGAAAGTCTTATCGAAGAACATTTTCCAGACTTGATTTTAACTTGCGATTGCGGCATTTCGGGCGTCAAAGAAGTGGAACATTGTCAGGACCTCGGCGTGGATATAATTGTGACGGACCACCATGAACCGGGTACGATATTGCCGTCATGCCCGATAATCAATCCCAAGCAACCCGGCGACGAATATCCGGATAAATTTTTATGCGGCGCAGGCGTGGCTCTTAAACTCGTACAGGCACTTTGCGGCGACGAACAATTCCTCGAATATGCGGATATAGCCGCCGTCGCGACCATAGCCGACCTCGTTCCGCTTCTCGACGAAAACCGACTTATCGTACAGTTGGGGCTTAAAAGGTTGACTTCGGGTAATTGCAACGTCGGATTGAAACGTCTTTTGCACAGTCAGAACATTACGGGCGCGGTTACGTCTGCGGATATCGCGTATCGTATAGCGCCGCGACTTAACGCCGCCGGGCGCATGGGAGACGCTTATCGCGCATTCGAGATTATAGTTTCCGACGAGTTCAAGATAATTGACGAGAATATAAAAGAAATAGAGGAAGCGAACAGCCTTCGAAAAAAACTTTGCGACGAGATTTACGGCGAGGCGGAAATCGATCTCGCTTTCGAGGATATTTCCGAAAACAGAGCAATAATTCTCACAAATCCCTCATGGTCAAAGGGCGTGACGGGGATTGCCGCCGCCCGCTTTGCAAGCGAATATAACCGACCCACGTTTATAATCGTGGACAGAACGGACGAGGGCGTTTACAAAGGCACGGCAAGAGGAATAAAGGGAATAAATATATACGAAGCGTTGACTTATTGCGCCGATCTGCTTGTAGAATTCGGCGGACATCCCGGTGCGGCGGGTTTCTCCATACAAGAAGAGAAAATACCTGCATTTCGGGTTCGCGTCAACGAATATTTTTCCAAACTCGACGCGTCGTGTTTCGTTCCGACGGTCGGCTACGATCTCGATATAACCACGAACGAATGTAATTCGCAATTACTTTCCGCTCTGTCGTATATTGAACCGACGGGAAACTCGAATGCCCGTCCGCTTTTCCGAATAACTGCGGACAGCGTAAAAGTCGCGCCGTGCAAAAATCCCATGCATTCTTCGGTAAAAATAGGGAACTTACAGACTTATGCTTTTAATTTCCAGTCGCGCAATCAATTTTTGATGGGCAATTCACCGAAGGATATAGTCGTGGAATTGTCGGACGGATTGAACGGAGGCGTTTCGGGATACGTTAAGGCGGTCAGCGCGACGCAGCTGTATATCAACGATAATTACGCTTTCGCCAACTATCTTTCCGCGCTTGCGCTTCCGGATATGCCTGCGCCCGTATTTACGGAATACGAAGAAGAGGAACTTCCGTCTCTTTTGCCGAAATCGATCTACGGTACTCTGTTTATTTGCGCAGACAGGCAATCTTATGAGAAACTGCCCGAAAAATCCTTTGTAATTCACGATTACATGTATCGTTCGGAAAAAAACAACTATTCCGGTATTATCGTTTCTCCGTTTATCGACCATAATTTCAACGTTGCGAATTACACGCGAATAGTGTTTGCGGATACTCCTCCGAGCGAAAACGTAATTGCCTATCTCAATTCAAAGACCAAGGCCCGTATATTCGTGCCTAAAAACGGCAGGCGTTTATTCGACGGCATAAGCGCAGAACGCGACGTTTTCGGAAAGTATTATTCCGTTATAAAGAGCTATCCCGAAGCCGCGAATTCCAATCTTATCGTATATTTCAAAAAATTGTCTCAACTTGTCGGCGGAATTGAGGCAAAACAATTTGTCGTCTGCTATTCGGTATTCAAACAACTCGGATTTATAGATATAAAGAACAATCGACTTATTGTGAACGGGGGAGTGCAGAAACCGCTTTCCGATTCCGCTATTTACCGTTCGCTTTTATCTTAAAAGGAGGTATGTATGCAAAGACTTCTTGCGAGATGCGAATTGATTTATTCGCAGGAACATCGCGAAATAATCGCAAAGGTACTCGATTACGCTACAAAAAAGCATGAAGGGCAGAAGCGCGTTTCAGGCGAGCCTTATATCGTTCACCCGATCGCGGTTGCGAACATACTTCTCGACTTGGGCATGGATTACAGTTCGATCTGCGCCGCGCTTTTGCACGACGTTCTCGAAGATACCGACGCTTCCGAGGAGGAACTTCGTAAACTCTTCGGCAACACTATTACCGAACTTGTTCTCGGCGTAACAAAACTCAAAAAAATAACCTTTACGTCCAAAGAGCAAGAGCAGGCGGAGAACTTCCGCAAAATGTTCTTTGCAATGGCAAAGGATATTCGCGTTCTTATCATAAAACTCGCGGATCGTTTGCATAATATGCGTACCATAGAGCCGCTTTCGCGCGAACGTCAAGTGGCGCTGGCGAACGAAACGTTGGAAATCTATGCACGACTTGCTTCTCGTCTCGGTCTCAGTTATATGAAATGCGAAATGGAAGACATTTGTCTCAAAGTCCTGCACCCCGAAGCGTATGCGCAAATCGTTAAAGAGGTTTCGCTCAAAAGACAGGAACGACAGGAAATCGTGGACAAACTTTGCGACGTTCTCCGTGATATGATGAACAAACATCATATGGTGGGAGAGGTAAGCGGACGGCCCAAACATTTTTACAGCATATACAAAAAAATGACCGAAAAGCACAAGACCTTCGAGCAAATCTACGACTTGACGGCTGTGCGCATAATCGTGGAAAACGTCGAGGCGTGTTATGAAGTGCTCGGACTCATTCACTCGCATTGGAAGCCCATTCCCGGTCGCTTCAAGGATTATATCGCCGTTCCGAAGCCCAACAACTATCAATCTCTTCATACCACCGTCATGACGAACTACGGTACGCCTTTCGAGATACAGATAAGGACTTATGAAATGCACCGTATAGCCGAATACGGTATAGCGGCGCATTGGAAATATAAGGAGCACGTTAATTCGCCCGAGAATGACGCGGACGACAAACTCAAATGGCTTCGCGGCGTTATGGACGCTCAGAGCGAGGTCGCCGATCCTCAGGAGCTTTACGAATCTCTCAAAGTTGATCTTTACGAGGGGCAGGTGTTTATTTTTACGCCGAAAGGCGACGTCGTAATTCTGCCGGAAGGATCTACGCCCATTGACTTTGCATACAGCGTTCACAGCGAAATCGGAAACAGGTGCGTGGGAGCAAAGATAAATAACCGAATCGTACCTCTCGAAACGAAGTTGGAAACGGGCGACTATGTGGAAATAATCACGTCAAACAGCGCAAAGGGACCCAGCCGAGACTGGCTTCGCGTTGTGCAAACCACGCAAGCAAAGACAAAAATCCGCGCATGGTTCAAGAAAGAAATGAAGGAGGACAACATACGGAAAGGCAGAGAGATGCTCGAACTCGAAGCAAAACGTCTCGGCTTTAATCTTCCCGTTCTCATGAAACCCGAATGGCTGGACGTAATCATGCAACGATATTCGATATCTTCGCTCGACGATCTTTACGCTTCCGTGGGTTACGGCGGATATTCCGTTCATCAGATTGTTCCGAAACTAATCGACTTCTATCAAAGAGATCAGAAGGCGAACCTTCCGACCAAAAATATTTCGGCGCACAAGCGCGGCGATACGCGGGGAATACTCATAAACGGAGAGCCGGATATGCTTTGCCGCATAGGTAAGTGCTGCAATCCCGTCCCGGGCGACAACATAGTGGGGTATATTTCAAACGGACGCGGCGTCACTATACACCGTAGAGAATGCCCGAATTTATTATCCGTTGACAGAAAAAAACTCATCGACGCGTCTTGGGGCGACAAAACGGACAATATGTTTACCGTGTCTCTCCAAATAGAGGCGAGGAACAAAAACAACCTGATTGTCGATATTTCGACGGTTATTTCCGAACTTAAACTTACCCTCGTTTCCATTAACGGAAAGGTGGATAAAAACGATACTGCCATTTTCACTATCGGGGTAAACGTCAACAATATCCGCGAGATCGATTTGTTAATGACAAAATTACAACAACTTGAACCTGTGAGCAAGGTTTTCAGGAACACTTCCGTATGATAAAAATAAAAAGAGTAACCGTAATAAGCGCAATTGCAACGAATTGCTATATCGTGTGGTCGGAGGGCAGAACAGACGCGGTAATCGTGGATCCGGGTGCGGAATACGAAAAAATCGTGCGTGTTTTGCATGAAAACGGACTGACTGCGAAAGCGGTGCTTCTTACTCATGCTCACTACGACCATTGCAACGCCGCCGCTCGGTTTCAAAAAGACGGTTGCACGGTATATCTGCATTCGTCGGACGTCTATTTGCTCGAATCAGGTGAAAATCTTGCCTGGCGGCACGGAATAGAGTTCGAAAACTTCCGTCCCGACGTGTTGCTTGAAGACGGAACCGTCATTAACGAATGCGGCATGACTTTTACAACGCTCCATACGCCCGGGCATACAGGCGGGTCGGTTTGTTTCGTGACGGAGAATACAATTTTTTCGGGCGATACGCTGTTCTATATGACGGTGGGTCGAACGGACTTTGCAACGGGCAGTCAGTCCTCTCTCATTGCGTCCGTTCGAAATAAATTATTTGCGCTTGACGGCGATTATACCGTTTGCCCGGGGCACGGGGATATAACAACTCTCGATTTCGAGAGGAAATACAATCCGTATGTTTAATCTGATATCCAACGTCGAACATTTTCGCAACGATATTGCGGAGGAAATACGGCTATTTACCGCATTTGAATCGGATATATGCGTAAATCTGTATACATCCGATTTTTTGCGTTGTACGGTGAAATTCGACGGTAAATCGAGCGAATACGAATGCGAGTTGCCAAAGGGCGACGGTATGACGGTGAAACGGCTCACTAAACGTTTTGTTAAACTGTCCGTATATAAGTCGCTGTCGCGGACGTACGGCGAATTGCCGTGGGGCAGCCTTACGGGAGTGCGCCCGACCAAACTTGCATACGAGTGGCTGAAAAACGGCAAAGAAAAGGACTTGCAACGATATCTTTCGGAAACATTTTTTGTAAGCGAGAAAAAGGCGAACACGATTTCCGAAATAATTTCCGCGCAACTTCCCTATATAAAAAATCTCGAAAATGCGATAAACGTTTACGTTCATGTGCCTTTTTGTAACGGACGTTGCTCGTATTGTTCGTTTCCGTCTGCGGATATAAACAAAAATTCCGCGCTTATCGACGAATATGTCGATCGTCTTTGCGAAGAAGTTCGCGCCGTAAAAGGTATAATAGCGAACCAAGGCAAAGAAATTTTGTCCGTATATGTCGGCGGCGGCACGCCGTCTGTGCTCAGCGAAAAACAAATATCCGAATTGCTTGCGGCGATAGACGCGGCGGGCAAGGAATTTACCTTCGAGGCGGGGCGACCCGACAGCATAACCGACGAAAAATTACGGACGCTTAAAGAGGGCGGAGTAAACAGAATTTGCATAAATCCGCAGACTTTGAATGACAAAACGCTTGCTTCGATAGGTCGAAAACATACCGCGGCGCAGTTTTACGAGGCATACGGACTTGCGCAAAAATACGGGTTTATAATAAATACCGATATTATTGCCGGGTTGGAAGAGAATTTCGAGGACTTTGCGCATACGATTGACGGTATATACGAACTGAAACCGCATAACGTAACGGTTCACACGCTCAGTCGTAAACGCGGCTCCGATCTTGCCGAAAAACGCTTGCATTGCGAAGATATCAACCGCATGACGGACTATGCATACGACAGGCTTACCGAAAAATACAGACCCTATTATCTTTACCGACAGAAGAATATGCTCGGCGGTTTGGAAAACACGGGTTTCAGTTTGTCGGGCTTCGAGTGCGTGAATAATATAACCGTCATGGAAGAACTCGTGCCCGTTTACGCTTGCGGCGCGGGCAGTATTTCCAAAAACATAGTAAACGGAGTTATAACGCGCCACGCTTCGCCCAAGGATGTAAAATTATATTTGGATGAATACGAGGAGCGTTTTCGCCGAAAAGCGGAATTTTTTGCCACGTAGCGGGGTAAATTTTCAATATTACATATTAAATCGTTTACTTTTTCGATTTTGTATGTTATAATACGCGTGTACCTTAAATCTCGGGGCATTGCGCTCTCCACGCAGACGCTCAGATTAAGGCGAATAAAATCCATGGGAGGTTAAACAAATGGACAAGGAACAGAAAGCGGCTATAATTGCCAAGTATGCTACGCACCCCGGTGACACGGGTAGCCCCGAAGTGCAGATCGCGCTTCTTACGGAGAGGATCAATCATCTTACCGAGCACCTTAAAGTGCATCAGAAAGATCACCATTCGCGCAGAGGTTTGTTGCAAATGGTAGGTTCGAGACGTAGCTTACTCAATTATTTGAAAGAGCTCGATATCGAGAGATACAGAAAGATTGTCGCCGATTTGGAATTGAGAAAGTAAAAACGCAACCCGAAGGGGCGGACGGAAGTTCGCTCCTTTCATTCGTTTATTATTGTATTCGGCGGCTCGGTCGTTCGACGGGGATAGCCGAGAAGATTTCTTGCAGACAATTAAAAATTCGCAGATTAAGTAGATTAAAATAGGAGATAGATCTGAAAATGAAAGAAGGAAACATTTTCAAAACCGTTATCGGCGGTCGTGAAGTAACCGTCGAAACGGGGAAGTACGGCGAGCAGGCAAACGGCCATTGCATAGTCACTTGCGGCGATACGATGGTAATGTCCAACGTTTGTATGTCGGACGCTCCGCGTCCGGGCATGGACTTTTTCCCGCTCAGCGTTGACTTCGAGGAAAAATTGTACGCTATCGGCAAAATACCCGGTAGCTTCAAAAGGAGAGAGGGCAGAGCCAGCGATAAAGCGATCCTGACTTCGCGGCTTATCGACAGACCTCTCCGTCCGCTCTTCCCGAAAGGTTTGTTCAACGACGTAACCGTCGTTTGTACTGCGCTTTCGGTCGAACCCGACATTCCGCCCGAGGTATGGGGCATGGTAGGCTCTTCGATTGCGCTTTCCATTTCTGATATACCTTTCGCAGGTCCTACGGGCGCGGTAGTCGTCGGTTATGTTGACGGACAGTATGTAATAAACCCCGACAGCAAGCAGAGAGAAGCCAGCCTTATGCACGTTTACGTTGCAGGCACTTCTGAAGCGATCATGATGGTCGAGGCGGGCGCTAACGAAGTCAGCGAAGAAATTATGCTTAACGGTATTCTTTACGCGCACGAAGAAATCAAGAAAATAGTTGCGTTCATCAATGATATCGTAAAGGCAATAGGCAAGCCCAAGAAGGATATGGAACTTTACCATATACCCGAGGATCTCGACGCGGAAGTGCGAAAGTATGCGGACAAGTTGCTCGACAAGGCGCTCGATACGCACGATAGAACGGAAAGACAGAACAATCAGGACGAAGTGGAAAAGCAAACTCTCGAACACTTTGCCGAAGTATATCCCGACAAGGAAAGGGAAATCAAAGACTCTCTGTACTATATAACCAAAGAAAAGGTACGCGCGAAAATTCTCGATAAAGGCGAAAGACCGGACGGTCGCGGCCTCGAAGATATACGTCCGATTTGGTGTGAAGTCGGCATTCTTCCGAGAGTACACGGCTCCGCGGTATTCACCAGAGGACAATCGCAGGCAATGTCAACCTGCACGCTCGGAACGATAGGCGACGCTCAGAAGTTGGAAAATCTCGACGAGGACGACGTAAAGAAGCGTTATATGCACCAATACAATATGCCCGGATACTCAACGGGCGAGGCTAAGCCTCTCCGTGCTCCCGGCCGCCGCGAGATAGGTCACGGCGCGCTTGCGGAAAGAGCGCTCGAACCCGTCATTCCGTCGGAAGAAGAATTTCCTTACGCAATCAGAACGGTCAGCGAAATCGTAAGTTCCAACGGTTCGACTTCGCAGGCGAGCGTATGCGGTTCTTGCATGGCGCTTATGGACGCGGGCGTTCCCATTAAGGCTCCCGTAGCAGGTATTGCAATGGGACTTATAAAAGATCCCGAGCATAACCGCGTCGCAATTCTCTCGGATATTCAGGGATTGGAGGACTTCCTCGGCGATATGGACTTTAAGGTAGCCGGAACGAGCAAGGGAATTACCGCCATTCAAATGGATATCAAAATCAAGGGAATCGACAAGCAGATACTCACGACCGCACTCGAACAGGCTCGTCGCGGCAGACTGCATATTCTCGGCAAAATGTTGGAAGTTATACCCGGACCTCGCGCTGAACTCTCCAAGTGGGCGCCTAAGATCATCGTTATCAAGATCGATCCCGACAAGATCGGCAAGGTTATCGGTAAGGGCGGCGAGACGATAAATAAGATTGTCGAAGATACCGGCGTGAAGATTGATATCGAAGAAGACGGTAGCGTATATATTGCTTTCACCGACGCGGAAATGGGAGAGAAAGCGCGCGCAATCGTTCTTTCCATCGTCGAGGACGTCGAAGTCGGCAAAGTATATGAAGGCCCGGTCGTTAAAATTCTCATGAGCAACCCGGATAGAATGGGCGGTCACGGCAGAAAGGACGACAGAAAAGGCGGCAAAGACAAAAAGTCGGATAAGAAAGAAGAGCAACCGCAGGAACTCGGTGCGTTTGTCAATATTGCTCCCGGCAAGGACGGCATGATCCATATTTCCAAACTCTCGGATAAGAGGGTGGAAAAAGTCACCGACGTGATCAATATCGGCGACGTCGTCAGAGTGGAAGTTATCAAAGTCGACGAAAAGGGCAGGATAGACCTCAAACTCAAAGAGATCATCAGCAAGGCCGACGTTTGAAAAATAAAAATTTGAGATAATCGCAACACCTCGTGAATAATATATCACGGGGTGTTGTATGGTTAAGACGATAAAGACCTTCGGTTTTATAATGGTCGGAATTGCGGCTATCGTAATGGTCGGCGGAATAATGACAATTTGGATAAGCGGCGTAGAGGACGGCATGCCGGTATCTACGGACAGCCGAGCCATATATTCGGGAACAAATACAAGCAGCGTTTCGCTGATGTTCAATGTCTATTCGGGGGAGCAATATATCCCCGATATACTTAGTGCGCTTAAAGAAGGTAATGCGACGGCGACTTTTTTCATAGGCGGCTGTTGGGCAGATAAGAACGAGGAAGTATTGAAAGCCATTGCACGGGACGGTCACGAAATCGGAAGCCACGGTTACTTGCACCGAGACCATTCCAAATTGGATTATGACGCGAATTACAAGGAAATGTCCGTCGCGCACACTTTGCTTAAAATGATTCTCGGCATTGACGTTACTTTATTTGCACCGCCGTCGGGCGCGTTTTCGACCGTGACGTTGGACGCGGCGGAAGCGATGGGTTATAAAACCGTCTTGTGGACGCAGGGAAAAGATACCGTTGATTGGAGAGATCACGATACCGCGCTTATAATCGAGCGCGCCACGAAAAACATTAAAGGCGGCGACCTGATTCTGATGCATCCGACGGCAAATACCGCGGAGGCATTGCCGGAAATAATCAAACAAATATCCGCAAACGGATTGACACTTTCTTCCGTTTCGGATACACTATAACAAATTCGAAATAAGTAAATACTACTTAGGGGAAAAACAATGGTAAAATCAACTCGATTCGAAAACGGATTAACTCTCGTAACGGAGACCTTCGGCGGCGTCAGGTCGGTTTCAGTCGGCTTTTGGGTGGGCGCGGGCAGCGGTTTCGAAAATGAAAAAAACAACGGCATATCGCATTTTACCGAGCACGTTATGTTCAAAGGCACGGAAAAATATTCGGCGTACGATATAGCGCGGCTTTTCGAGGACTACGGCGCAAACTTCAACGCGTTTACCGCAAAAGAAGCGACTTGCTATTATTTTAAGTGTATCGACGAAAAGCTGAACGATTGTTTTGAACTGTTGTCTCACATTTTCTATGAATCGACTTTTGCGGAAGATGAACTTGACAAGGAACGTAAAGTTATCGTCGAAGAAATAAACATGGTGGAAGACGAGCCGGAGGACATCTGTTACGATAAACTTGCCGAACGCGTATATGCCGGCACGGGACTTGCGCGCACAATTCTCGGTCCAATAGAGAATGTGCTTTCTTTCAAACGAAAGGACGTGCTCGAATATATGGAGAAAATGTATACGCCCGATAATACGGTTATATCCATTGTCGGCAATATAACCCACGAACAGGCGATTGCGCTTTTGGAAAAGTACGTGCTTCCGAAATGCGGAAACGGCAAATGCCGCAAGACTTTCTCGCCGAACGTTCAGGGCAACGGTTTTGTGAAGTATAAAAAAGACTTCGAACAAGTCAACATTGCATACGCTTTTCCGTCCATAAGTTTTGACGACGAAAGAAAAGAAGTGCAGGCGATATTGTCTTTCTGCCTCGGCGTCGGAATGAGTTCCCGACTTTTTCAGGTACTGCGCGAACAGAAAGGGCTTGTATATAACGTCTATACCTCAAACTCGACATATAAGAATAACGGCGTTTTCGGCATATACGTGAACACAAGCGGCAAAAACCTTTTCGCCGCGGCTGACGCGGTTCGCGACGAACTTTCAAAATTACAAAAGCACGGATTGTGCGATGAGGAGATAAACCGCGCAAAGACGCAGTTGCGTAGCAACTTGCTGTTCTCGTTGGAAAATATGTCGTCGGTTATGAATGCCAACGGTAAATATACGCTGTACACCGGACGCGAGTTCGATTTGGATAAACAAATCTCGGAAATAGACAGGGTAAAAAGCACAGACGTTTCGGCTTTTATAAACGAGATAATACGAACGGAAAAAGCGACGGTTGCTTACGTCGGAAAAGAGTCCTTCTTGGGCGACGAAAATTTATACGACAAATTCGCGAAATAAAGCGAAACCCTCGAAATTGCCGACAATGCGTCGGCAATTTTTCTTTTATCTTTTTGGAAAAAATTCCGTTAAAACTATTGAAAACAAATGCCGTATGTGTTATAATACGATGTAACCATATAGGTGTAGGAGAATTTCTTTGTCAGTCAATAAATATGTGAGACGGGATAAAAACCGTCGGGACCATGACCACGACATATTCGGCATCGTCTTAATCATAATATCAATATTTCTACTCTTATGCACGATAATCCCGATAATTTTCGGAGTTGTCAGCGAGTTGCTTCAAAATGTTATTTTGGGCGTTTTCGGCATAACCGCTTATGCTATTCTTGCGTTCACTTTGGCTACGGGCATAGTGCTTCTTATGCATAGGCGCGTCAATATCAGCGGAGGAAAGATTGCGCTGATCTGCGGGATCGTTCTTTCTTTGATTCTTATATTACAACTTGCAACGACGCAGTCTCACTTGGAGTCGACTTTCGGCAATTATATGTCTTATGTCTATACCGAAAAATTCACCGCCGGCGGAGTATTTTTCGGGCTTATCGCATACGGCATTCAGTCTCTTATAACTCCGATTGTGTCGTACATTATTTATTCGCTTATTCTTATCGGTTGTACGGCTTATCTCGCATATATCATTATGAAAAAATTCCGCTCCGAGAAAGTTGTTGACAAAGGCGGCAAGATTTCCGATTTTACTGCGGACGTACCGCCGCAACGCGTTCACATGCATATGCCGACAAAACTCTTTGTGGAGAACATAGAGAGCAGCAAAGAAATACTTCCCGAAGAGGAGCCGACCGGCGAATTACTCAGCAGAGGCGACCTTATTTCCGAGCGCAATGTCGATCCGTCGTATGCCATGCACCAACTTTACGACAATAATTTGCCGTCGTCTACGGGAGTTTACGACGAATATTTTCAGACTAAACAGATAAGAGAACAATCCGATTACGTACGTAATTTCAAAACGTATGCGCCGTCGCCCGCGGAAGCCATGCCGGACATACACCGTGCGGAATCGACGGAAATTTCACCGAATAGACCGAACAGAGTAATTCACGGGGCGGACAACGATATAGTCATTCCCAAGCAGAAGAAGGAAGATATCGTCAATAACAGCGGGATCATTATGAATGATGACCGCGCATTGCGAAACGGCATTATCAGCGCGACGCCTACGCCTCAAACCGAGTTGCGCGCGCCCGCGGAACCGACAATAGAGAATTCCCATATCAACGGATTCGGAAAAAATGCGGATATTTCGTTCGGTTTCGGAGAAAAAGCCAAAACGGAAAAGCCCCCCGAACCTCCTCGCAACAATGCTCCCATAATGAATATGGATATGCTCGAAGAACTTCGACGCATAAGGGAAGCGCAATCGGGCGGCACAAAAACGAAAGCGGAACAAAGACAGAATACGGTAAAGTCGGAGTCTGTCTCTGCGCCTGCCGAGAGACCTGTCGTAAGCGGCGCGTCGCAAGCCGGGCCGAAACAAAATGTATTCGAGCATAAAGAGCCTAAAAAAAGCGTAACCGTCGAGCATAAAGAAGAGATAATCGAGCGCACGGAAAAACCCGTTGAAAAAACCGAGGTTTCGCTTTCGGATACGCCGGAAAAAATCGATAGAAATTCGCTTTTGGATAAATTTATCGATTCGACATATTTACAAGACTCAAAGCTTCCCGAAACCGAGGAGATCAAAGGTTCGAGTACCGATTTCTCGGGAGTTGAAAAATTTGCCGATGAGTTGACCGAAATTACGGAAGAACCGTCCGAATTGTACGAAAACGAAAAAACGGACGATACTTACGATACTTTGAAAATCGACGACACGGTAATAGACAAGTCGGAGAAACCCGCGGATTTCGAAGACGATAACTCCGGATATTATACGAGCGCGGATATAAAACTCAAATCCGACGTTGACAAGACGTCGACAGAGGCTGACTTGGATATTGCGGAAGACGAGCCGGAACCGGAAATAATTCCGGCAGAGCCTTACGTATACACGTATCCTCCCATTTCGTTGCTTGAAAACAGAGCGGCTGACATTACGGTAGACGCCAACGACATAGAGGTTAAATCGCGCGAAATAGAAGAAGTACTTGCAAGTCTTAAATTCCCGGCAAAGGTAATAAACGTAATAAGCGGTCCGACCGTAACGAGGTATGAACTTCAACCGCCTTCCGGAATTTCGGTTAAAAAAATACTCTCGCTTGATAAGGATATAGAATTAAGTCTTGCTCGCGGTTCGGTCAGAATCGAAGCGCCCGTTACGAACAAACAGGCGATAGGTATAGAGGTTGCAAGTTCCAAGGCAACCATTGTAGGTTTCCGCGAAATAATCGAATCATCGGCGTTTACCGGCTCAAAAGCGTCAATTCCGATTGCTCTCGGCAAAGATATAGGCGGGGATTGCATAGTGAGTACTCTCGAAAAAGCGCCGCATTTGCTGATAGCGGGCGCTACCGGTATGGGTAAGTCCGTGTGCCTTAATACTCTCATAATGAGTATTCTTTACAGGTGTTCTCCCGAAGACGTCCGTCTGTTGCTCGTGGATCCGAAACAGGTCGAGTTTACCCTGTACCGTGAAATGCCGCACCTCTTGATAAGAAAACCGATTACGGACGTAAATCACGCGATAAATGCGTTCGAATGGCTGATAAAAGAGATGAACAGGCGTTTCGATATTTTCAGTAAACTGTCCACTCACGGTTATGCCGTTCGTAATCTTACGGAATACAACAACTGCGAACTTGTAAAAAGCGGTAAGGCCGAAAAATTACCGTTCATCGTTATGATAGTGGACGAGCTTGCAGACCTTATGACTATGCAAAAAAGAGAAGTGGAGACGGGAATTCGTACCATTGCGCAGAAATCTCGTGCGGCAGGTATCCACCTCGTGCTTGCAACGCAGCGGCCGTCCGTAGACATAATCACAGGTACGATAAAAGTCAATCTTCCTACTCGTATAGCGTTTAAGGTAACGTCGTTTGCCGACTCTAAGACAATACTCGATCAGGGCGGCGCGGAATATTTGCTCGGAAACGGCGATATGTTGTTAACCGCAGGTTCCGAACCTATGCGACTTCAAGGAGCGTACGTATCTAATGAAGAAATAGTTTCCGTTGTAGACTATATCAAAAAGAACAATAAATGCGTTTACGACGAGGAAATAGAAAGAACTATCTGCAAGGATAAGAACAATGAAGCGGATGTCGCCTCTGTCGGAACTACCGAAGAAGGTAATTCCGACGAGTCTAAATATCCCGAAATTATGCGCGCTTTGATTATGGCGAATTCGGCGTCGGTCTCTTTAATACAGCGTCGTTTCAGTTTCGGTTACTCTCGTGCGTCGAGGATCATGGACGTTTTCGAACAGCGAAATTGGGTTTCTCCTTCCGCAGGATCTAAATCGAGAGAAATATATATGACGAGGTCTCAATTCGAAGAAGTGTTCGGTATACCGTTTGATGAAAACTAAGACAGTTGCAATAATTTCGCTCGGTTGTGATAAAAACCGCGTCGATACCGAAAATATCCTCGCGAGACTTTCGGAAGGCGGCTTTGCCTTTACCGACGATATGTCGGAGGCGGAAGTTATAATAATCAACACTTGCGCGTTTATAGAGGCGGCGCAGAAAGAATCCATAGATACGATTTTCGACGCCGCAAAATTAAAAAAAGCGGGCAAACTCGAAAAGTTGATCGTTACGGGTTGCTTGCCGATGCGATATAAAGAGAAAATCACGGAGTTGCTTCCCGAAGTCGACAGTTTCGTGGGAATAAACAATTACTCTGAAATCTGCGACATAATACTCGACGGCAAAAAAATAGCGGTAGACGGGAAAGACGCGCCTACGGAAAAGCGTATTCTATCCACGCCTCCGCACTATTCGTTCCTTAAAATAGCCGAAGGATGCGACAATCATTGCACTTATTGCGCAATACCCGCCATTCGTGGAAAATATCGTTCGAGGACTATGGAAAGTCTGCTGAAAGAGGCGAAGTTTCTGGACGATTGCGGCGTCGCGGAATTGATACTTGTCGCTCAGGATGTGACTAACTACGGCAAAGATTTATATGGGGAATATAAACTTACTCAACTTGTTAAAAATCTGCTTGCCGAATGCGACTTTGAAAAAATAAGATTGCTGTATTGCTATCCCGAACTCGTCAGCGACGAACTGATTGAATTGATTGCGAGCGAGGACAGAATTGCGAAATACATAGACATTCCTCTTCAACACATTTCCGATGCCGTATTGAAAAGAATGGGACGGCGCAGCAGTAAAGCGCAAATCGAAGCGCTCTTCGGTAAACTCCGCGAGAGAAACATAGCGGTGCGCACCACTTTGATAGTGGGCTTCCCGGGAGAAACGGAAGAGCAATTTGCCGAGCTGAAAGAGTTCGTGCAAAAATATAAACCCGATCGTTTGGGAGTGTTCGCATACAGCAGAGAGGACGGCACGCCCGCCGCACGGATGAAGGAACAAATACCGACTTCCGTAAAGCGTAAACGCGAACGGATCATAAGGGAAATCGCCGCCGCAAACGCCGAACAGCGAAACGAATCGCTGGTAGGTAAGACGCTGAAAGTCATATACGAAAATATCGACTATGACCGAAATATGTTTGTGGGAAGAACGGAATGGGACGCCCCGGACATCGACTGCCTTGTGTATTTCACCGGTAGTTTCGCCGAAGTCGGGCACACGTACGACGTTCGTATCACTGGGTACGATGGATACGATTTGATAGGAGAGATGTTATGAATATACCGAATAGATTAACGCTCGTAAGGATTATTTTGATACCCATATTCGTCGCGCTCGTTTTTCTCGAGGTCGACGTGCTTGGGTATTTCAACGACTATCTCGCATTCCTCGTATTTGCCGTTGCGTCCTTTACCGACTATCTCGACGGACACCTTGCCCGCAAGTGGAACATGATAACCGACTTCGGCAAGCTGTTCGATACGGCGGCGGATAAGCTGCTGTGCGGAAGCGCGCTCATACTTCTCATATATATCTTCGCGGTGGCGTCGCCTCTGGGCAATATGTTCAAAGGCAGCGTAGCCCTTGCGTTTAACATATGTATC
Organism: uncultured Clostridia bacterium; assembly: GCA_947589145.1. Classification (GTDB taxonomy): domain Bacteria; phylum Bacillota; class Clostridia; order Christensenellales; family Pumilibacteraceae; genus Protoclostridium. The sequence continues at coordinate 22,962 of CANQCB010000010.1, forward strand.
GCCGTTATAGCGGTGGTCATGGTCTCCCGCGAAGTGTTT
>CANQCB010000011.1 GCA_947589145.1 uncultured Clostridia bacterium
GTCACATTGCCGAGCGCGCGTTTTGTTTCTACGTTTATTACCAAGTCCACTATATGTCCGAGGCGAGAGCCGTCCGCCGCATTCACCACTTCTTTTTTCCGAAGTTCGCAAAATGATATATCGTCCATAAAATTTATTTATGCCGCACGCCGCTCTGCGGTTACTCTTTTTTGAAAAAACGCCTGCCTTATCGGCGAAAAAGCGCGACTTATGGGAAGTTGTGTAATGTGGGAATGTTATGAGCGTAAAGCGGTCAAAATATTTCTACGAGGTACAAAAGATGAAATCGAGAGTCGTAATCAGCGGAATCGATACGTCGCGACTGCCCACGCTTACGCATAAAGAAAGCATGGAATTGCTGAAAAAAGCGCAAAACGGCGATAAAGTCGCTCACGAACAATTCGTCACCGCAAACCTGCGCCTGGTGCTTTCCATCGTTCAAAGATTTTATGGGCGCAAGCAGAGCATTGACGATATTTTTCAGGTAGGCTGCGTCGGGCTTATAAAGGCAATGAATAATTTCAATACCGATTATAACCTGCGGTTTTCCACTTATGCCGTGCCTATGATCATCGGGGAAATACGCCGTTTCCTGCGCGATTCGTCCGCGCTACGCGTTCCACGCTCCCTGCGCGATACCGCATATAAGGCGTTGCAAGTGCGGCACGATCTCGAAACGACGAGCGACCGCGAGGCGACGCATGAAGAAATCGCCGCGTGCATGGAACTGCCCGTGTCAACGGTCACTTATGCGCTCGACGCTATTTCCGACCCCGTATCCCTTTACGACCCGATTTATCATGACGGCGACGAGGCCGTTATGGTTATGGATCAGATCTCCGACGACCGCTACGATTCCGATAGATGGATCGGCAACGTCGCCGTTTCGGAGGCAATGGATAAACTGCCCGAGCGCGAACGCCGTATCCTCATGCTCCGCTTTTACGAGGGCAAAACGCAAATGGAAGTCTCCGAGGAAATCGGCATTTCGCAGGCGCAGGTATCGAGATTGGAAAAAAGCGCGATCAAGGAATTGAATAAACTCATTTCGTAGATAGTTCGTATTGCGCGGACGGCGAACGCCGTTAAAAAGAATAAGACCGATGATAAAAGGGACCGACGCGTTGACGCGTCGGTCCTTTTACGATATTCAAAAAAGCGTCGTGCATCCGTTTTTGTCGCATATCGCCGAAGAGTCTCGCAAGCAGTTAACTCGCTCAAAGCTTACTTGTGGCACACGCAAAGACCTGCTTAGTGCTGCTGCGGTCAAGCCCTGACACGGTTCACAGTAGAGCGTTGCACAAGACCCTGAGGTCAACGTCACTTACTTACAACTTGCCTCCCACGATTTACGCCGAGAACGGCATTCGGCCCTGCTGTAGCGGATTGCAGGTACAGGTCACCGCTGGCTACCCACCTAGCACGACTTTGAGATTATAACACTCTTTTCGAAAAAGCGCAAGTGTTTTTACGCATTTTGCACATTGACGTCGCCGTTTATATAATTCGTTTGATCATCCTTTTATAAAAAAATGACGCGAGGCAAGGTTGCTTCGCATCATAAAATAAAGTATTCGTGGTCGCGTCGCTCGCATTCATACGGACAGAGCGCGTCGCCCGAAAAACGCCGAACGTTATTGGGCGTTTGCGGAAAGCGCTTTTTCGTACTCTTCGAGTACGCATTTTGCAAGCTGTTCGCGAGTTTCGGTATTGAGCGGATGTACTATGTCTTTATACTCGCCCTCAGGCGTGCGCTTGGACGGCATTGCGATAAAGCAACCGTCGTTGCCCTCGATTATCTTCACGTCGTGTACTACGAAGCAGTTGTCTATCGTTACGGAAGCGACGGCCTTTAATTTGCCTTCTTCTTTTTTGATGAGTCTTACTCTTACTTCTGTAATGTTCATTTTACTTTCCCCGATCGTTTTATTTTGGGCAATTAAAATATCACCCACACTGTTATTATAACACCATAAGTATTATTTTGCAATACTTTTTTTATAAAAAGGTTTAGTTTTTTGTGCTAAAATTACGCCGTGCCACCGCGCAAGTATGCTTGACTAATCATTCGAGTTATGATAATATTACTTTACGGTGGAACGAATAGGCGACAAAATGATAGAGTTGCGTATCGCAACGAGAAGCGCGTGTAACTTTGCTCACGGCAAAGGCAGTTTTGTCACGCTGCGAACAAAGGCTTTGTATATCATTTCCAAAAAGCCCTGTTCCCCTATCGACTTAATGGAAAAACTCTGCATGGTGAAAAGCAACCTCGCCCTGCTCTGTAACAAAATGGTCGCTGACGGCGTTATCGTCAAAGTCAAGAACTCGGAAGATAAGCGCGTCATATCATATCATATAACCGAAAAAGGCGAAAACGAGTTGGAGCGGACGACGGCTCTCATCGAAGAAAAATTCAAAGGCGTTTTTTCTTCCGAAAAAGAATACGGTGAGGGTTTGGAAAAGTTTGACGCTATTCTCGACCTGTTGTCGTTTATATAGACAAACGTCTTTGCTCGGCTCGATCACTCAATCGACTTTCTTATACACAAATATCGAAATGAAAAGAAAAATCAGCAAAATCAAAATGGACCTGTTGGCGGCGAAGGAGCACGACCCTGCCGCACGAAACGCGTTTGAAATCATTCTGACTTACAGCGGTTTCCACGCGTTGGTGTTTTATCGCGTCGCGCACTTTTTTCACGTACACGGGTTTAAGTTAATCGCCCGAATTATTTCCGCTTGGGCGCGTTTTCGCACGGGAATAGAAATTCACCCGGCGGCAAAACTCGGTTACGGAATTTTTATCGACCACGGCACGGGCGTGGTTATCGGAGAGACGGCGGAAATAGGCAATAACGTTACGATCTATCAAGGCGCTACGTTGGGCGGCACGGGCAAAGATACGGGGAAACGCCACCCCACCGTGGAAAGCGGCGTCATGATCAGCGCGGGCGCAAAGATCCTCGGTCCCATTACCGTCGGGCGCAATGCCAAAATCGGCGCCGGAAGCGTTGTTCTCAAAGACGTTCCCGAAAATGCGACCGTAGTCGGCGTTCCCGGGGTAGTCGTTCGGCTCAACGGCGAACGCGTCGACGACCTCGATCAAAATCTCCCCGACCCCGTCGAAGAGCATTTGACGAAGTTGGAAAAACGTATCAAAGAACTCGAAAACAAACTCGGTGAAAAATAGTATTATGAATTTGACGGTATATAACACGCTTACGAGAAGAAAGCAAAAACTCAAAACCGTGCACCCGGGAGAGGTCAGAATGTATTCCTGCGGTCCGACGGTTTATTCGCGTGCGCACATGGGAAATATGCGTGCGTATCTCTTTATGGATACTCTCCGCCGCGTTGTGACTTTCGACGGGTATAAACTTATCGGCGTTATGAATATTACCGACGTGGGACATCTCACTTCGGACGCCGACGACGGCGAGGATAAAATGCAAAAGGCCGCCGAGAAAACGGGAAAATCGCCTTGGGAAATCGCCGAGCATTTCACTTCCCTCTTTCTCGCGGATATAGATAAACTCAATATCGGGCGACCTGAGATCATCGCAAAGGCGACCGATCACATTGAGGATATGCTGGAATTCGTGGAAGCGCTTGTGGAAAAAGGCTATGGGTACGAGACAAGCGACGGCATTTATTTCGATATTTCCAAATTCCCCTCTTACGGAAAACTCTCGGGCAACGCTCGGTTAAACGACAATATCGCGGGCGCGCGCGTGGACGTCAACGAAGAAAAACGCAACCCCGCCGACTTTGCGCTGTGGAAAAAAGCGCCCAAAGAGCACATTATGCAATGGGATTCGCCTTGGGGACGGAGTTATCCCGGTTGGCATATCGAATGTTCCGCCATGTCGAGAAAGTATCTCGGAGACACTTTCGATATTCACACGGGCGGCGTGGATCATATTCCCATTCATCATGAAAACGAGATCGCTCAATCCGAAGCGCTCCTCGGTCACCCTGCCGTCAGCTATTGGATGCACGTCGAATTTATGCAGGTGGACGGGCGGAAGATGAGCAAGAGTCTCGGAAATACCTATACCCTCGACGAGTTGGCGCAACGCGGTTACTCTCCCATGGACTTCCGCTATTTCTGCCTGAATACGCACTATCGCAAGAAGTTAAACTTCACTTTCGAGGGAATGGATTCGGCGAAAATCGCCTATTCGCGGCTGCTCTCCCTGCTCTGCGCCTGCAAAAACTCCTCGGAGAAAGGCGACCCGGAGATCATCGGGGAGTTCAAAAAGAAATTCACCGAAGCGGTAAACGACGACCTGAATATTCCGCTCGGAATGGGCGCTTTGTGGACGCTACTTAAAAATCCGCCGTCAAGAGGTATTTACGACGCCGCGATCTGGGCGGACGCCGTTTTGGGACTGTCTCTCGATAAATGCGAAGTCGCCGAGGACATTCCCGACGATATCAAGTCCCTCGCCGAGGAACGTTGGGCGGCGCGGCTCGCCAAAGACTGGGCAAAGAGCGACGCGCTCAGAAATCAACTCGCCTCTCTCGGTTGGGCGGTCAAAGACGGCAAAGAGGGTTACGAATTGAAAAAACTTTGATCGAAATATTCGAAAGAGAGAGGTTGAAACCTCTCCCTTTTCGTTTATTGACGGAGTTTGCAATATTTTCCGACAATTTTTCTTTTTTACTTGTAATGTGCGGCGAATTGTGATATAATGAGTTTTCCGAAATCACAAGGAGGCGAAAGACATGGGTTTTACAAGACTAAGCAGTGAATTGACGGCAAAGTCCTGGGTCACGCTGGATAATATTTTCATACTCGAACTTATGCCTTTCGCGCCCGAAAACTATTGCAAGGTGTATATTTACGGCAAATTGCTCGCGGAAAACGGCGACGCCGACAACTCCGCCGAGCGCATGGCAAATCTTCTCGGTATGACCGAGGACGAGGTCATGACCGCATTTCGGTATTGGGAGGAACAAGGGCTGGTGCGCATTTCCGCCGTACCGCCGTATGAGGTGGAATATGTGCCCGTTCGATACGTCCGCCCCTCGCAAAAGACGTTTTCCAAGAAAAAGTATTCGGCATTCAACGAAATGCTTTATAAAATGTTGCCCGAGCGCAACTTTTTGCCGAGCGAACTCAACGAATATTATTCGATCATAGAGGATTATCATCTGGACACGGACGCAATGCTCGCAATTATTGCCTATTGCGTAAGGCTCAAAGGCAAGACGATCGGGTGGAAATACATTACCACGGTGGCGCAGAATTTTATCAGCGACGGTTGCCGCACGGCGCTCGACGTGGAGACGAAAATCAACGCGAGCGATTTGATTTCCGAGGACGTTACCAAACTTTTCAAAATCCTCAAAATTCGACGCGCGCAAGACTACGACGACGTCAGGCTGTATCGGAAATGGACGGAAGAAATGGGTTTTGCGCCCGGAACCGTCCTCACCGTTGCAAAAAACGTTTTCGGCGAAATGAAGGGATTGGACACCGTTCTCACCCGTTATCATGCCGACGGACTCGTTTCACTCAAAGATATCGAGGAATATAACCGAGTGCGCAATAACCTGCTCTCTCTTACCAAAGATATTCTTATTAAACTCGACGAGAGGTTCAACCGTCTCGACTATTATGCGGAACTTTATGTCAAGGAATGGCTCAAAATGGGATTCGACGGCGACGCGCTCAGGATCGTTGCCGACTATTGCTTCCGCAACAACAAAAAATCCTGCGTCAAGATGGCGGCGCTGCTCGAAAATTGTGCGGCGGAGGGAGTTACCGACACCGAAGCGATTCGGGCCAAGTTCTCGGCGGAAGGCAAATTCGACGGAGAAATCAGAAAATTGCTCAAACTTGCGGGGATATCCGACGACGTCAACAGCCGCGACCGCGACAGTTATAATATTTGGGTCAATTATTGGCACGTGCCGCAGGACGTTCTGGAAAATGCCGCCAAGCAAAGTCTCGGCGAGGCGAATCCGCGCGTTAAAATGCATTTTATCGTTAAGGCTTATCACGAAAGCAATGCGGAGACTTTGACAAGCGAAGAAGCCGCAAAACTCAACGAAAAACTTTTGAAAGACGAATATACCGTGAGAAAGGCGCAAGCGGAGGCGAAATATCGCAATGCCCTTCTCCGTCACCCCGAGCTTTACGAAGCGGAAAAAGCTCTGCGCGCGGGAATTATAGACTCGGCGGACGTAGAACATTTGACGAAAAAACGCAATGAAATAATTCGCAATTTGGGTTATGACCTCGAAGAATTTTTCCCGCAACCGAGTTACGAAGCGGCGTCTCCCGTTTCGCCCGAGAAAGAGACCGTTTCGCCCGAGAAAGAGACCGTTCGCAAAAAAGGCTCTCTGAAAAAAGCCCCCGTATAGGCCGAATAACAGGATCTAAGCAGATGAGAATCGACTGTCACAACCACACCGTATTTTCCGCGGACGGGAAACAAACCGTCGAGGAATTGGTCAAATGCGCAAAGGCGCGCGGCGTTAAATATATTGCGATTACCGAGCACATGGACCTCGGTTTTCCCAACGACGCAAGGCCTGCCGACGAACCGCTTTTCGACTATCTCGTTACGCAAAAATATTTCGACGAAATCGCGCGGGTGAGAAAAATTTATCCCGATATCGAAATCGTTGCCGGCGTCGAAGCGGGTTTTACCGCGGGAGACGAGGAGAGAATTTCCGCTGCTCTCGCCGCTTTCCCTTTCGAGTATGTCATCAATTCCGTGCATATCTGCCATGGGCTGGATTGCTATTGGGCGGGATATTTCGACGGCTATACCAAAGAGACCGCATATAACGAATATCTCGACTGTGTACGCGCAAGTTTGGACGCGCCGTATGATTACGACGCCGTCGGACACCTCGGATATATAGGCAGAGCCTCCGACTTTGCCGACAGACGGCTGACATATTCGGAGTTCGCGGATAAGTCGGACGATATTCTGTCCGAAATTATTCGGCGCAACAAAATACTCGAAGTGAATTCGTCCGTCGGAAAAAGCGATTTGAACGGCGCGTTGACCATTCCCGACCTTTCCCTGCTCCGCAGATATCGCGAGTTGGGCGGCAGACTTATCAATTTCGGAAGCGATTCGCACCGCACGGAGCGGTTCAATCATAATTATAAAGAGGTAACGAGCGCGCTTAAAGAACTCGGATTCGACGAGTTTACGGTCAAGCGCAACGGAAAGTTCGAGACGGAGAGTATCGACTGATGGCATTATTGACTTTTGTTTGTAAAAATTGCGGGCACAAGCAAGAAGAACTCGTGCGCTCGACCTCGCCCGCTCCCCGTTGCTCCGAATGCGGCGGCGAAATGAAACAATGCTTTTCGGGCAAGTGCTACGGCTCGATCGGCGGCACGGCAAGCGAATGCACGCACCACTGCGCCACTTGTTCGGGCTGCAAAAAGTAATATTTGTATTTATTTATATCGAGGTGTTTTTATTATGGACGCAATCGAATGTATTATGACGCGTCGGTCATGCCGCTCGTTTAAGCCCGACATGCCTACCGACGAGGAAATCAACGTCGTTCTCGAAGCGGCGCGATACGCTCCGAGCGGAATGAGCCGACAGACCTGGCATTTCGTCGTCGTGCGAAACGTCGGTTGGCTCGACAGAATGAACGAGCGCGTGTTTTCCATCGTAAACGCGCAATCGAAAGAAAGCAATCTCGACCGCAACGGAAGTAAGGGGTATAGCTGCAACTATCACTCGCCCGTTTTTATAATCGTCTCCGCAGATCCTCAATACGGCACGAGCGAGGACGACTGCGCCTGCGCGCTGGAAAATATGTTCCTCGCCGCGCACGCTATCGGGCTGGGCGCATGCTGGATCAACCAACTCGGTAAGGGAAATTGCGAACTGCTCCGCGACTTGCTCACCGAAGCCGGCGTACCCGAAACCGATAAGGTATACGGCTGTTGCGCGCTCGGCTACCCTTCCGCACCTCCGTCGCCCCGTAAGCCCCGAAGCGACAGCGTTATTTATTTCGATTGATCGTTTTATAAAGCGGAGATTTACAGCCTTCGCTTACGCCATAACTTAAAAAATTACTCTTTGTACGTACAGTCAAAGAGTAATTTTTTAAGTTATTTCACATTGAAACGACGGTTGCCCGTGGGTTTACTTTTAGCGCAGAACGCGAAAACGCTCTGTCTATCGGGCGGGATCATGCCATGCTGCCCTTGCCTTATACGACCAATGTTCCTTGGTTGTCGTCGATAACTCTGAGCACGTCTACCTGACTGCCCGTAACCGCGTCCACGTATACGAAGTAGTCGAGACCTTTGTATTCGGCGGAGACTTCGTAACAGAAACGCTCGGAGTTCGATATGGGAATGACCGCAAGTCGAACGTTGGTCACCGTGAGCCGTTTGGATACGCAAGTTTTCGCGCTGTCTTTTGTCATTACCACGTTAGGAAGGTCGCGGTCGCAATGGTTGGTGCAATAAGCGCAGGCCTCTACGCCGAGGAGACTTCCGTCGGAGAGTGATACTTTTATTTTTACGAGGTCGGGATAGAACACGACGCCGTCGATCACGGGTGCGAGATTTACGACAGCCGTGCCGCCGATCTCATTATACCACACAGGCGCAAGAGAGTCGTCGTAGCCCATTTTTGCGGCGTATTCAAGCGCCGCCGCTTCGGCTTTTTTCTCGTCTGTTTTGCTCTCGCCGACTTCGCCGTCTATCATGGCGTTTACGATTATGCCGCCGCGTTTGGTAAGGGAAACGTAGGCGTCTTTGTCGCCTGCCTTACCCTGCACGACGTATAACGCTTCGTCGCCGTCAAGGCTCGAAGCCTCGCCTTTGACGCCCAATTTGTCGTATGCGATTTTTTTCGCCGTCTGCTCGTCTATTTCGATCATTCCTTTGGGCGCTTTCCACTCGCTCTTTTCCGTTGCGTCCGAAAAAGGTCCGTCGTAAATTATGCTCGGATATTCTATGTTATTTTCGCCCTCGGTTATGTTGATAAAGCCCTGAGAATCTATTTGTTCCATAAGCGAGAAATCGCCGCTGTCTACCCGTTCTATGACGTCGCCCAATATCCGTCGCACGTTCTCGGCGGCGACGTATATGTCCTCTATTTGGTTTTCAAATGCCGAAACGTCCGCGCCCGAGCCGACCGCATGAATATAACTCGACGCGAAGTCGCCCACCTGATTGAGAAATTTGAGCAGTCCCTCGTGCTTATACATCTCCACGGGGAGTTTGCCCACGACTTCCGCCGCCGCGGTTGCGTCCTTGTATATATCCGCAGCGATGGAAATATTCTCGGGCTCGGAGTCGGAAGCAAGCATTTTCGCAAGATTGTTTTCCACTTCTTTGACCGAATCGTAACTGTCGTATAATGCGTAAGTGTAGGTGTTTTCCGACTCTCGGCGAGCGGTCTCGGCGTTCCGTTTTTCCATACCCACCCACACGGAAAGCCAAATTACGACTCCCACGAGCGCGATCATGAGCAGTGCCGTCACGGTTATCAATACTTTACTTTTTGTTTTCATATCGTTATCTCCTTTGATTAACCTTTGGCAAAGTTGTGTCTGCCGATTTTTACGGTCACTTTAAGCGACCATATCCACTTGCTTGTCGCCGTCGCAGGGTTATAATAATACAGACACCCGCCTGTCGGATCCCAACCGTTTATGGCGTCCTGCGCGGCGTTTTTCGCGCTCGTATCCGGCGCATAATTTATCTGACCGTCGGACACGCACGTGAACGCGCCCGATTGATAAATTACGCCGGAAATGGTGTTGGGGAACTTGGACGAACGCACGCGATTGAGCACAACCGCCGCTATCGCCACCTGCCCCGTATAAGGTTCGCCGCGAGCCTCCGCGTAAACGCAACGCGCAAGCAGGTTGACGTCGCTGTTCGAATAACCGCCCGAGGACGTCAGAGTTATTCCGAGCGCCTTTTCCGTTTTCGGTCCGACTATGCCGTCTACGACAAGTCCGTAATCGCGCTGGAAATTGCGAACCGCCGCAAGAGTTTTGGGACCCCATATACCGTCTACGGCTATCTTGTAATAGCCTAAATTTTTCAGACGCGTCTGTACCGCTTTTATATTAGCCGCGGTGTCGCCCTTGGTTATATTTGCCGTATAAACGCTTGGAACAACCGTCTGTTCGTACCCTACGGTATTGACGGCAAGCGCTACGCCGCAAAAAATCAGAGCGAGGATCAGGCACAGAATTTTTACTTTCCGCATAATTGCCTCCTTTTGTATAAAAAAATACAAATTTAGTATGGGAAACGAAAGCGGAAAATATTTACTCGCGGCAAAAATATACCGTATGAAAAAGATTTTGTGTGTAATTTCCGTAATCTTACTCGCCGCAGCGATATTCCCTTTTTTCGGTTGTTCAAATTCCGAAGATCCCATCAGGATACATATCCGCGCCAACTCGGACGGCGACTACGATCAAGCCGTCAAATATGTCGTCAGAGACGCCGTCGTGGATTTTCTTTCGTCCGAACTCTCTTCGGTGAGCGGGCGGCGCGACGCGTATAAGCGCATTTCGGCGCTGACGAAACAAATAGAAAATACCGCAATGGGAGTTCTGTCCAAATGCGGTTTCTCTTACGGCGCAAACGCCTATATGTCCTATGAAATGTTTCCCGATCGCACTTACGGCGACATTTTTTATCCCGAAGGCTATTATGACGCGCTCATCGTCGAACTCGGCACGGGCAACGGCGGTAATTGGTGGTGCGTCGCCTATCCGCCGTTGTGTTTCTACGGCTCGGACGAGGAATTTCGATATAGCAGTATTATCGAAGAACTGCTCAAATGATCTCTATCGCGCGAGGCATATAGCGAACGAAGAATGACGGAAAGCCGCGCTCGGCAAGCGTTGAGCGTATCGCTTCGGACTCCGTCAGCGCGAATATGCATCCGCCGCTTCCCGTGAGATGAGATTTGATATTGTGAGATAACAGAAATTTTTCCGCTTCGGCGACGCGAGGGTTGAGCGACTTTGCCGCAAGCGTGAGGTCGTTGAAAAGCAGCTCGTCGGTCAATTTTTCACCGCGTTCCAAAACCCCGGTTATGTCGATCCGCCTGCCCTTGCCGCCGACTTCGTCAAAGGTTTTGTAACAAGCGGCCGTGCTTACTTCGCCGCAATTTACCACGAGCGCGGTGAAGTCGGTTCGGCACTCGACGGGCGTGATCATATCCCCCGTGCCGCCGACAAGACAAGCGCCGCCGCGCGTCATAAAATAGACGTCGCTCCCCAGCGAGGTCGCAAGCGGCTTTATGTCGAGCCGCACGCCCTTGCTTTCGCATATCTTTTTCGCAATGAAAAGCACCGCCGCGCCGTCGGCAGACGAGCCGCCCATGCCGCCGCCGATCGGAATACCCTTTTTTATGTTCACGCGTAATTTAATGCCCGTGTTTTCCTCCACGAGTTTTGCCGCGCGGTATGCGATATTGTTATACGGCACTTCGGCGCAATTCACTTCCACGGCAGAACCTTCCGTCGCTTCGATTTCATCGTAAACCGAGACGGTGGTCATTACGCTGTTTATCATGTGCAAACCGTCTTTTTTGTCGCTTACGGCAAGCGTGAGATTGAGTTTTCCGTATGCGCGTACTTTCATATTCGTATTATAACATATTGCCTCGGAAAAAGCAACTTGCGAAGGTTTTTTCCTTGCATTCCGCGAAAATAAAGGCGCTGTCGGTATTATGCGGCAGCGCCTTGGTTTTACTTTCTGAAAATGAATACTTTTGTACCTTTTTTCAGAGGATATTCGAGGTCGGGGTTCATTACGAGCACCGAGTCGGGCGACGCCGAAAGCGCCTTCGCGCTCTCCCACAACGTCTCGCCTTCGGAAGCGACATGCATGGATATCGTGCCCGAGCACGGCGGAAGTTTTTCACAGCACTTGACCGCGGTGATGATCTCGGTATGCATTTCGGAAGTTACGCTTATGCACAGTGATAAACCGCACTTGACGTTCAGTTCTCCCAATCTCGACGGGCGGACGGATACTTTATTTACCGTTCCGCAGACCTGAGTTATGTCTCCGTCCCGCGCTTCTTTCATCGTGGTTATGCGGAAGGGCAACTCCACGGAGCAGGAACTTTTCTTCCCCGCTTCCGCGTCCGTATATATTATGTTGCCGCCGACTACGCCTTCCAGAACTACCTTATCATTCTCGGGATATGCGTCGATTGCCGATATGCGGAAATTGCAAGCCGCAAGCACGCGGTCGGCGTTTTCGCCGTCGGGCAACGCAACCGTACCTTCGACCTGTTCGCCGACGTATGATATTTCACGGACTTTCACGCCGTTTACGGGCGTTTTTGTTATTTCTATTTCGAAATCGGGGCTGAACGCGTCGGTTGCGCAGGAGACAGCAAGCTCGGAAAAAACCGCGCCTTCTATATCCGCTATTGCCGTCAATGTTATGCCGTTTTCGCTCTCTTCCGCGCTGACGATCGCACTGTTTACCCGAGCCTGCACGCTGTCGCCGCGGCGTGCGCCCTCCGCCGCCATTTCCTCTTCGAGAGGAATTACGAACGAGAACGAGCGAATCTCTCCGTCGTTTGTAAGCCCGAACCCGTCGATATATATTTCGCCGTTTACCGTTACGCAATCGAGGGCGGCTTCAACGCCGGCTATGCATGCGCGAGCCTCGGCGCAAATGAACTTGGCAACGTCGGCTTTTTCCTCGCCGCGCAACTCGACTTTGCCGTTAAAGCGCGTGACCAGACCGGATATTGCGAGACGCGAGTCGCCCGTGAACACTCCCTCGGTTTGAGGGGGATTTATGGGGATCGCCGCCGCGTCCTCCGCTTCCAGCGTTATCTCTATTACGGAAGCAAGGGTTACTTCGCCGCCGCCTACCGATACGATGTCGGTATCGAGCACACGGGCGGTTGCGGTGACTTTCGTCGACGGCGTTATTCCCTCGGCTTCGGCGCGGTCGGTAAAGTCCGTCCAGCCGCTCTCTCGCGTTATGCCGCCGCTTGTCATGATCACAAGGTCCAGCGTTTCCCTGCCCGCCAATCTTACTTCTCCGTTAAGCTTTTCGCTCACACGGACTACTGCCGTCGCGCTCGTAGCAAGAACTTTCTCTATGTCCGAGCATTTTATATGCGTTTGCGCTATCGTCTGCAACTTTCCTATTCGTTTGACGTATGCGGCGTTTACGGTTTCCATTTTGTATCCTCCTTGTTTTCCGTATAAGGTATGCCGCCGCCGAGAAATTTATGCAAAGAAAAAGCGAAGCATGCGCTTCGCTTCCGTTCGATATCTTATTTTTAATTATGATCGCCGTCTGTTTAATTGTAATCGCCTTCGTCCTCTTCTTCGTCGTCCTCGTCGTCGGCGAAATCGTCGGTATTGATATATTCGAAATCGTCGTCGCTGTAAGACTCCGTCGGTTCTTCTTCCTCTTCTTCGTCGGAAAGTCCCTCGGGAATGAGCATTTCGTCCTCTTCGATTTCCGTCGCCTCTTCGCTGTCCATCCAATCGTCGGTTTCGCTGTCGTCGGACTTACTCTTTGCGTTCAATTCTTTTTTGCATTCTATGCACATATCCTCGCCCTCTTCGCAATAATTGGTATGGCAAATAGGGCAAAGTCTTGCTTCGGATTCTTCATCGTCATCGGGAAGTAAAAATCCTGCTTCGCCGATTCCGAGTTCGGCTTTACATACGTCACAATACTGTTCCCCGATCGGTTTGTAATTCAATTCGCATCTGGGGCAAAGGCTGTATTTCTCCATAACGTTCTCCTGCTTTTCTTTTATATAGTCTATTCCGTTGTTGCGTATACTGACTCTCGGTCAATCCGTTTTGATATTTTTTATAAGTCGATTATCCGTTTATTTTGTTTCTCGGCGTATGCTCTCGTGTTTACCGTTCCGCCGCTCTCCGCATAATTTACGATGAGCACGACGTCGGAATTATCCACCATGTATCTGTTGCGCTTGCTCATGCAATATTTGGTATATTCGGCCGAAAGCAAGGTCACCTTGCTGCAATGATTGATTATGGCGTCATAGCGAAAGCGGTCTTTTGCTATCAGTCGGTCGCGCTGTCCGCGATAAGGCACAGCCGCCTCCAATCTGAGGTCGGGATATACGTCCATTAGATTTATAATGCACTCGGCAAACCATGTGTCGCAACCCGTCGCCATTCCCGTTATGAAGTCGGTGTAACCTTCTTCAATCAACTTGACGACGACGTCGCGCATACGCTCTTTCAAAAGATCGCATTCGCGGCTGTTTTCGGCAAAAGGTAATTTATGAGGGCGATTGCCCGACAAACATACTCCTTTCATACCGCATATTATACACACCGTTATTACCCTTGTCAATGATTTAATTAAAAAACTTGACATATTTTAAGTAAAAAAATATAATAACTTGTATGAAAAATTTCGAAAAACTTGCCGACTTGATTGCAATTAACAGTATATACGATACTCCGACGAAAAATGCGCCGTTCGGAAAAGGTAATCGCCGCGCGCTCGACGTGTTCCTTTCCATATCACGCGAATACGGCTTCGAGGTGGGCGACGACAACGGTTATGCCGCCTGGGCGGAGTATGGCGACGGAGAAAAACTCGTCGGCGTTCTCGGACACCTCGACGTCGTGCCCGTCGGAGAGGGTTGGAAAAGCGATCCGTTCGTTCTCACCGTGCGCGACGGCAATATGTACGGGCGCGGAGTGAGCGACGACAAAGGTCCGCTCTTCGCCTGTCTGCTCGCGCTCAAACGCATTAAGGACGAAAAAATTCCGCTCGGCGCAAGGGTGCGGATCATCGCGGGCTGTAACGAAGAAAACGGCTCGGCGTGTATCAAGCATTATGCGGAGCATTGCGAAATACCGAGCGTATCTTTTACGCCCGACTCGGATTTCCCCGTCGTTGCAAGCGAAAAAGGCATTCTGCACCTCAAAATAACTTTGCCGCGAGTGGAAAGCGGAATTTTGACCTTACGCGGCGGTTTGCGACCGAATATAGTTCCCGGCGAGGCGGAATGCAAAGTCAGCCCCGAACTTTTTCAAGCCGTTAAAGATACCGCCGCCGGCTTTACTTACAGGTGCGGTAAGATCGTCGCTCACGGCAAGTCGGCGCACGGCTCGACGCCGGAAAAAGGCGACAACGCCGTTTTGAAATTGCTCGCGCTCCTCTCTCCTTTTGCTCACGACGACTGCGTGGACTGGGCGTGCAAACATTTCTCCGAGAATTTCGGGCTCGACTGTGAGGACGAGTCGGGAAAACTTACCGTCAATCTCGGGGTGTGCGATTTCGGCGAGGTCGCCGAGTTCGTCGTCGATCTGCGCCTTCCCGCCTGCGCCGACCCGCAGGATATTATTGCGAAAATTCGGAGCACGCTTCCCTCAAACGGCAAAATCGACGTTCTGCACCGCTCGGACGCGTTGCGCTTCGACGAGGACGATAAACTTATTACCGCGCTTATGCGCGTATACCGTGAGGTTACGGGAGATTGCGACTCTCGCCCCCTGCATATAGGCGGGGGGACTTATGCCAAAGAGTTGCCGAATTGCGCGGCGTTCGGCGCGGTCTTTCCCGGGGTCGATACGCGCATGCACGAACCGAATGAGTTTTATCCCATCGACGATTTCGATAAACTCGTGGAAATTTATTACCGCGCGATGATTGCTCTCGCAAAAATGTAACCGCTTGGCATAAAAAAATCCCGAGAGTATTCGTTTACTCTCGGGATTTTTTCTTTTTTACCTTTTTATTGTTTTATTTTGCCCAAGCAACGAGCGCGGCGGCTCCGATTATGCCTGCGTCGTTTTTCAAAGTCGCGATATGAAGTCCGACGTGCGGTCCTTCGCCGAAGGAATATTTCGCTATGTATTTTTTGAGCGGTACGAGCAGTATGTCGCCCTGCGCGCATACGCCGCCGCCGAGAATTATCGCTTCGGGACGGAGTTCGTTCACGATGTTGCACAAGCCTTCGCCTAACATTTTTATGTAATTCCTGTATACCGACAACGCGGTTTTATCGTTTATCAGCATTCCGTCGAACACCGTTTTGCCGTTTACGTCGTCTATGTTCGGACAGATCTCCCAAAGTTTACTGTCGGGCTTTTTGAGCATTGCGCGCTTGGTGTCGCGTATGAGCGCGGTCGCGGACGAATATGCTTCGAAACAGCCGCGGCGACCGCAAGTACACGGCTCGCCGCCCGACTTGATCACGCAGTGCCCTATCTCGGCGCCCTTGGACTGATTGCCTTCGAACAGCTTTCCGTCAATAACGATACCGCTGCCTATGCCCGTGCCGATCGTGATGAACACGCTCGATTTGTAACGTTTGCCCGCGCCGTACTTCGCTTCGCCCAACGCCGCCGCGTTGGCGTCGTTGCAAACGCGCGTGGGATATCCCGTCAATTTTTGCATTTTCTCACCGAGCGGAACATAGTCCCAATTCAGGTTGTATGCGTGGTCAACTACGCCCGTACAGGAGTTTACCGCGCCCGGGCAACCTATTCCGACGCCCGTTATAACTTTGTCGCCCGCCTCGTCTTTCAACGAGTTTACCAAGCCGGCAATGTCGGATATTATCTTATCCGCGCCTGCCGCGGTATCCGTTTTAACGGATTTCCAGGCAATTATTCTGCCCTCGCTGACTAACCCGGTCTTGATCGAAGTGCCACCGATGTCAATGCCTATCTGATACATATCATTCTCCTCGACTTATTTATTTTATAACCACCTCGTCGATGACGCTCAAAAGCGCTTCTCGCTCTTCCGTCGTCTTTTCGGCAAGATAATCATCAAACATTCTCGTAGCCGCGTCTCTGTTTTCCACGGTTATTTTACGAAAAGTCGGAAAATCAATTTCCTCTTTCGCTGTTTCGCTTATGCCCTCTTTGTCCTCTGCGTCCGCTATGTCCTCGCTTACGGGCTCGCTTACGTCCTCATTTACAGGCTCATTTACAGGCTCGTTTACAAGTTCATTTACAGGTTCATTTACGGGCTCATTTACAGGCTCGTTTACAGGCTCGTTTACGGGCTCGGCGTTTTCGCCGTATGCGGTTTGCTCGCTTTCCGTGGCAGGCTCGGACGGCTCGCCCGTCTCCTGCATTTCTTCCAAATTCGCCATCAACTCGAAAAGCATATTCTCGCCCTCGGCAGGCAAAACGGGTTCTTCGATTTTTTCCGCCTTACGCCGAAGCGCAAACGACAGAACGAGCGAAACTATCGCACCCGCCGTCATAAGCGAATTCATCATTATTCCCAAACCGCTCGTAAAAATCAATGCCGTTTCCGCTATCCACGCCAAACTCATCGGAATAACGTACGCCAGAACGAACAGCGTCCACACGGCAACGAGCGCGGCGCATACGATAATATCGAACACGCGAAAAATCACCGTTTCCGTTGTGCACGGCTTTTTCTTTACGGAAAAACGTATTATTGCGGCAATGAGGATAAGCAACAGCGTTGCGCTTACCGCGGTATACGTTATTCCGAGCGCATCGAACATATACGAGAACATAAATAGATTATATAAAATTGCGCACTATTTGTCAATACTTTTTATTTTTTTTAGGTACTCGGCACGGCTACACAGCCATTTTTTCACGTCGATAACGCGCGTTATTACGAGCATGATACCGAACGCCGCGGAAAAAATAACGAGCGCCGTCGCCGTCATTGCGATTTCCGAGGACAGAGGTATGAATTTTGCGCCTATTCCCACGGCGGAGGCGACTGCCGCAGACAGCAGAGTCATAAGCATGGGGCGCGCGCTTCCGCCGAAACACTTCCGCACGGCGAAAAAATCGAGGGCAAAAGTTACCGCGTATGCCGTAACGGTCGCAATCGCGCTACCTTCTATGCCCACCGTCACGAGGAGCAACGCCGTCAAGCCTGCCTTTACGCAGCCGCCTATGAACAGGTTTATCGCCGGGATATGCGCCTTTCCGCCCGCCTGTAAATACGTCGTCACTATCTGCATATACGATAAAAATATTACGCCGACGGAGGATATTTGAAGCATAACCGCGGCAAGATCTATCTGCGCGGAGGTCAAGCCGCCCGAATAAAGCAAGGATATGAGTTCGCGCGCATAAACGCACATTATCGCCGCGCCGCCGATCCCCGCTATGTGCGCGACGGTAAACGCTCGGTCCGAATATTCCGCCGTGGGCTCGCCCTTTTTCAGCGCGGCGGCAAACTTGGGCATAAGGCTCGCGGAAAGCGCACCCGTGATCACCGTCGGAAGGTTTATTATCGCGCTCGGCACGCCGCTCACGCCGAACAAAGCCGTCGCCTCGGATACCGACAGACCGCCGCTCATCAAAATATTGACTATCATTACGCTGTCTATCAGTTGCAAAAGCGGCATTACGAGAGAGCCGAAAGAAATCGGGAGCGCGCTTTTGTAAACGTCGCCGAGCAGACTGCGCAGGTTCGCGGAGTTTGCGTTTTCTTCATGCTTGCCGCCGCTCCTCGCTTTGCGAATCAGCAGACCTATTCCGAGCGCGGATAAAGCGATAAATTCGCTTGCCGTTATGCCGAGAACCGCGCCGACAACGCCGTATTCGACGCCATAAGGCAGCATTATCGCGCCAAGCCACAATCCCAACCCGAGTTTTACCGCCTGCTCGATAAGCTGACTTATCGCGGTCGGAAACATGTTGCGCTGACCCTGCCACCAACCGCGAAGCGCCGCAAGCAGGGAGACAAAAAGCACCGAGGGCGCAAGCGCGACGTAAGCGGGCGCAGCCGATATATTCCCCTGCAACTTTGCCAACGCGCCGCTGCAAGACGCCATGAGCAGACTGCCGACTATGCCGATCAAGAACAAAGAGAGCGCGGACACAAAAAGTATTCGCCGACTTTCACGATATTTGTTTTCCGCGAGAGCGCGCGCCGTGCTTCGCGATACGGCTTGCGGTATTCCGCCGCTCGACACGGTGAGTAGCGTAGTGTATATGGGAAATACGAGTTGATATATGCCTATCCCCTCCGCGCCCAGCACGGAAACGAGCGGCACTTTATACAACGCGCCGATCAACTTTGCTATTATTCCGGCAACAGCCAAAAAAGCCGCGGAACGAAAAAACTTCCTCACGCGATTAGTATTTGTCGTTATTTATTATTTTAAGCGGTGGATTTCGGGCTGCGCTCGGCGTTCGGAGTCGAACCTCGCCGTCTTTGCGTTCCGTTCCGCACGGGCGAGAGATAACGGTTTTTTGTCGGGATAGGGTTTCGGACAATATGAAAAGAACCGTCGATCGACGGTTCTTTTCATTATTGATCTTCGTTTTAAGCGTCAGGTGCGGTGTCGGTAAATTCTATATCGCTGAGTGTGAATTTTCCGCCGTTGTTGGACGACGTATCGTTACCGCCGAATCCAATTTCCAAAACCGCGCCGGTATTGCTTATGTCAATATGACACTCGTTTTCACCTGCCGTCAACTGCACGAATTGATTTGCGACACAAATCGTGCAGGCTTGGTCAACGTTTATCTTAAATTTTATATAATAGCCGGATCCGGGCGCAACCGCCGTTTCAAATGCGAATAACAGCCTCATTCCGGACCACGGTTTGTTGATCGCATCTTTATACGTAAAGTCAACGACTATTTCTCCCGTCTCCGTGTCACGAGTATATTGCGTTGCGGTGACAAGAGCAGGTTCTATCCAAGCGACCCACTGTTCTTTATTACTCTGCGCCCCTTCCGGACCTGATACTTCGGTCAAAGGAACCGTGGTTATTTCCTCGGCTACCTCGATTTCCACTGATTTTTCGGACTCGTCGGAGTTTTCGTAGCGAATGTCGTCTCCTACTGCAACAAGTTTCGCCTTGTAGCTACCGACTTCAAGTCCGGCAGGCTCTACTTTTTGACCGCTCACAACGACCTGACTGCCCTTTAATTGGTCATCCTGATAGAAATTCAATCTGTATTCTTTGACTTTTCCGACATTGGCTTCGTCGTTGATCGTGATTATGCCGCTATCTTTGTCATAAGAGAAATCGGGTTTTTGGAGTTTTTCCTTAATGATATCTTTGACCTCGATACCGGTAATCTTGAACGTGCCTACGAGAGGAGCATTGTCGCCGCCGAAACGCAACCAAAGCAATGCGCCCTCGGCATTCTTGGAGATCGTGTTATGACCCGATTGAATGTCGAACGTTTCCCCGCCGCCGAAATCAACGGTCAACTTGCCGGATACGCTTGAATCAATCGTAAAGGTTACCTCATGACCGGGCGTTATGCCTGCCGTGAACGAATAGCAAAGGTTAAACGCCGTCCAATTCTGACCGCCATAAGTATATTCAATATCTATTTCGTTGTCCGACGCTAAGGATTGACCGATAAGATTGCATTTGGTTACGGTAACATCGGAAGCCGAAACGCCTGCGTCAAGGAAATAACTCCAAGCGTCTTTGTGAGCCATCGCTGCGGCTTGATCTTCGGCATGATAAATAGGAGTGCCTTGCTCTTCCTGGCCGCCGCCGGTCTCACCGCCGCCGGTCTCACCGCCGCCACCGGTCTCGCTGCCTGTTCCGCCGCCGGTCTCACTGCCTGTTCCTCCGCCGGTTTCGCTACCGGTTCCGCCGCCGGTCTCACTGCCGCCGCCGGTCTCACTGCCGCTGGGCTTGGCGGTTACGTTTACGGAGCAGGTCGCGGTCTTTCCGCCCGCGGTCGCCGTTATTGTCGTATTTCCCGCAGAAACCCCGACAACGGTCGCAACCTTACTGTCGTCTTCGCTCGCGACTACCGCGGCAATGGTCGCGTCGTCGCTTTTCCAGGTAACGTCGCCGTCTATTCCTTCGAGCGTTACTTGTACGGTTTTACTGCTGTCGACTTCTACGCTTAGCGAAGTGGGATTTAACGTTATTGATTCATTCCCCCCCACACGCGGCAAACGGTAAAACCAGACATACTGCAAGTATTGCGCACAAAATAATTTGCAATACTTTCGTCTTTGTCTTACTCATTTTTCATTTTCCTCCTGTGATTTTTCGGTAACCGCCCTACGACTGTTACCTTTTTTATGATAGCACACATTTTTGGGATTTTCAAGACCTTCCGAAAAATTTTTAATCGTTTTTTTGAAATTATCCTTATTTTTTACGCAAATTTGTTATGAAAAAACGCGTAAAAAACGCTCTTTGACGGCTTTGGTCAAAAAGCGTTTTTCTTTTGTCATATCGAGCGTCGCGACTGCGAATGCGGCAATCGTTCGGAAACACGAAACTCGCGGCGGAGTTCGCTTCAAAGCAAACGACTCGCGATTTCGGTGACTCGGTCGGCGCCGTACGCCGCCGAGAATAAGTTTATCTCTTGGAGAATTGAGGCGCTTTGCGTGCCTTCTTCAATCCGTACTTCTTGCGCTCCTTCATGCGGGGGTCGCGAGTGAGATAACCTTCCTTTTTGAGAGGGGCTTTGTTCGCCTCGTCAAGTTCGACGAGGGCGCGCGCTATGCCGTGACGGATCGCTCCCGCCTGACCCGTAAATCCGCCGCCGTTTACGTTGACGAATATGTCGAGTTTGCCGATCGTATCCGTAGCGACGAGGGGTTGATTTACGATAAGTTTGAGCGTGTCGAGACCGAAGTATTCGTCAAGCGAACGCTTGTTGATCTGAATCGTGCCGTTGCCCGGCATAAGGCGAACGCGTGCGACCGCCTTCTTTCTTCTGCCCGTTCCCCAGAATTGAAGTTTCTTTTTTGTGTTTTTCGTAGCCATAGCGTCTCTCCTTATTTAACCAACTCTAAGATCTCGGGCTTCTGAGCCTCGTGTCCGTGCTTCTCGTCCTTGTAAACGCGAAGTTTTTTGAGCATCTGTCTGCCGAGCGCCGTTTTGGGGAGCATTCCCTTAACCGCGTCATAAACGGCTTTGTCGGAGTCATTCGCCATATACTCTCTGTAAGTCTTTTCTTTCAACCCGCCCATGTAACCGGAGTGAGTCCTCTTCATCTTCTTGTCGAGTTTCTTGCCCGTTAGAACGACCTTGTCCGAGTTTATCACGATCACATGGTCGCCGCAATCTACGTTAGGCGTAAATATGGGCTTGTTTTTGCCGCGAAGAACCGCCGCTACCTGACTTGCAAGTCTGCCGAGAGGCATTCCGTCGCCGTCTACGACATACCACTTGCTCTCGACGTATTCGGGAGAGCCTTTCTTGGACGCAACCTTCGTTGCCATCACCGTTCTGCCGGGTCTTGCGCCGCTCTTCTTGGGCGACTCGGCTACCTGTTTTTTATCTTCCATTTCTATCCTTTTTTGTGCAAGCGCATTTCACGCTACGCTCACACCGATCGTTCCGAATGCGGGGCATGCCTTCGGAACGAGAAAAATCCTTAATAATATATTATAAGCGTCGGAATTTGTCAAGCGTTTTTGCTATTATTCGTCGCTTTCCTCTTCTTCGCCCTCGCCTTCGATACTTTGAGTCGTATCCCAACTCGAATGGTCGTGCAACCAATTAAGGCAGGTGTCGTCATAGCAGGTCACAACGCGGTGTTCGCTGTCCGTCTCCTGTCCGAGAGGTATGCTTACGCCGCGGATCTCCTGCCCGTCGCTGTATTTGATATTGGTCTGAACGATCAGCATGTGATCGACCGCGGCGGCATGGTATTGACCG